>CAYGPD010000043.1:0-3637 GCA_964351655.1 uncultured Hyphomonadaceae bacterium
ACACCATGTCTACACCAAAGGCGATCTTTCATATCTGCGCCAGCTTGCACGCGCCCGCGTTGCAACGCTCATCACCACTGAGAAAGACTATATCCGCCTTGAAGAAGATCAGCGCGGTAAAATCCACACATTAAATGTCACAATCTCATTTGATTCACCCGAGGATGAAGCCCGCCTCAAATCTGCTATTCTTGCGCACATTCCTGTTAGTAAATGACCAACGCAAATAACACACCCACCCCTTCCGATAAAAGTGATGCCGCCTATAAACGCCGTACCTTTATCGACAGCCGCGCAACCCTGCGTGAACGTGCACAATGGCGCGTAGAGGCCTTTGCGTGGGACCATCTATATTGGAACCGTTTTTCCAAAATGCATATCGACAAAGCCTCTGATGAAGGCGCTAAATTGATACGCAAGCTTGGCCCCATTTTTGGCAAAAGTGCACACCGTACCGCCACGCGAAATCTCGCAACGTGTTTTCCAGAATGGAGCAAAGCACAAGTTGAAGAAGGCGCCCTCAAATCAAGGGAAAATTTTGGTCGCATTGCAGGTGAACTTCCCCATGTTCACAAAATCCGCGTCGATGGAGATGACCCACGTCTCACCGTCGAGGGCGCACACCACGTCGATGCCATCAATGCCTTGGGCAAGCCATGTGTGATTATCTCCTGCCATATGGCCAATTGGGAAGTCATGGCCCAGCCCATCACATCGCGTTTAAAAGACTGCGTGATCACTTATCGCTCTGCCAATAATCCTCACATTGATAAGCGCATAGCCGATGCCCGTTTGCAAAATTCAGTTGGCACACTCGCAGCCAAAGGCACAGGCACGCGCGACCTTATGCGCGCCCTCGCAAACAAACGTTCTGTCGCGTTGATGAATGATCAAAAATACAATGAAGGTGTGCCAATCCCCTTCTTTGGGCATGAAGCCATGACAGCGCCTGGCCCTACGCGCATGGCGCACCGCTATAAAATTCCGCTTCTCCCAATCTCAACGCGCCGCACCGCGCCTGCGCGCTACACGGTCACATTCCACCCCCCCATCTGGACCGACCAAGACATGAGCGCTGATGAAGCAGTTGCCGACACACTCCCTAAAATCACAGCTTGGACGGAATCCCAAATCCGCGCCGCCCCCGACCAATGGTTCTGGCAACACAATCGCTGGCCGAAGGAAGCCTGGAAACAAGCTGGGGTGATGTAGTCATGAGCATTACATTCTGAATAAATTGAATGCTCCATTCATGTCTAAATCTATGGAGACTAATTTTCAGTGTTTTGTCGACCGACAACGTCAGTTTGATATATCAACTCAGCTTCAACATCAGAACGGTCAAAACCCATAACTTCAAAAACTGCGGCAAGATCAGTCCAACCATTTTGGGTATTTCCAATCGTTGAATAACTATCATTACTCGTAGCAAATCTCACCATTCGTGCCAGTGACGTATCTTGGATAGATCCAAAAGTAACAACCCTATTGCCGTTTTCGCCAGTGTGTTGGGTAAACAAACCATAGTCTTTATGTACTTCTGAAGCTTTGCCGATTTGTTTAAATTCTTGATCGGTCGTTGTAAGAGTGAAGCCACCATAATTCTCTTGGAAATCTACAGGTAGGCCTCGATAGATTGGCTCCATATTCTGTTGCGTACGAAATTGACCGACAAATATAATATTCTTATTGCGGATATCATTCGCCGTCACTTCAGAAGCTATTTTATACTCAATAGGACGAGGACTATTATATTTTTCTGTCAGAATAGACACTGCATTTAGCGTTCCTCGAGACACAAAATGAATGGAATCTGGATACCTATTTATGACGTCATGTGATGAAGACTGCGAATTGGCAATAAACTGGGTAAATTGTGCATACGTGTCCATATACAGATTATATATCACGCGCGTTGTTTCTTTAACGCCCGTATCTTCTACATAGAAAAAGGTATCGCCAGAAACGATCAATATCGGCATTTCATTTTCAAGAAGAGAGCTCCAGAAAAGATTGTCAGAACTCTGCAAAGTTTTTTGATCGGTTCTGCTAAATAATTCTAACGAGATCACGGCCACCAATGCACCTATCAGAAAAGCTGAGAATAATTGAGTGCTTTTGAAAGAGAACCACGCGGAGATCAGCCGGCTATTATCACCCCTCTCGGAATGCTGTTCAGTTTGTGAAATTACTGATGGTTTTGACAATTCGATTGAGTATCCCCCGTGAGGGATGGAAAGTTGATAGTCCGATTGGTTTTTGGGTTGGGAATAATAAGCAATAAGCTTATTTCGTAGGTTATGGATGTAAACGCGAGTTGAGGAATCTGTGGGTGAAGACGTCCCAGTCTTTCCAAACACATCCTGTGCTATTTCTATTTCCTTGGGGGAAGTTGCGTTGTTTTCAGATGCACGATTTGCAAGGTATAGAAGTAGGTCTTTGTAAGTTCGAGCTTTTCCAACTCCACCATTCTGGATGACTCTTTCCGCTTCTTTTATAATCTGAGATGCGTCATCCATAAATCACCTGTTATAAACAAAATTTTACACCAAAACTAACTGTTTTTACGTGGATTTTTCAATGGTCTTCTATCCAGTATTCCACAAAACAACACGCCCCCCGACTTAATCCTGCCTAGAGAATACCTACAACCCTAGGCCTAAACTCGATTAAATGAAGAGTGTCGATGTGTGTTGTTGTTCGTTTCGCGCCTTGAAACGAAAGACATAGAAATAGGTGGAAGCTATGAAAACAATCTTTGGCACATGCCTCGCAAGCCTTCTTGCTCTTGTAATCTCGCCCCTGAGCTTTGCTGAACAAGAAAATAGCCAACCAAATATTTTGTGGATTGTCACTGATGATCATCGCCCTGATTCAATTCAAGCTTACAATCAGGCAATGACAGGACAAAGCGAGAGTCCTTTAGGGTATGTCTCATCTCCTTTTACTGACAAACTGATCGCTGAGGGAGTGCTCTTTACACAAGCTTACAATCAGTCACCAGCGTGTGGACCATCAAGAGCTTCCATGCATACTGGTCGTTACCCTTTCAGAAGCGGTAAATACGCTTGGGAAGCGATGCACCAAGAAGTAGACATCTCACGCCCCACACTTTCTCAAACAATGCGTGAGGCAGGATATGGTACGGCTCTCATCGGCAAATCTCACCACGGTGTATCTAAATTCCGGCAGAACTCTCCAGAAGATATTCAACAAAGACGTGAAAACAATAAAACGCTCCGCTCAGATATTTTTGATTTCGAATTGGATTTTAGTCGTGATCTGGAACGAAATGGCATTGGTGACCTCGTTTCAACAGGCGCTTATGGATTGAAGGATGGCGTGTTGCTGCGCAAAGATTCCACAGAAACGATTTTCTACCCTACCGGTGAAGTAAAAGAATATGTGCTCACCAAAGAAGATCGCCTCCTCACCGAAGAAGAAACTGCAATTAAAGCGGAAGTGGAAAAAGAGTTCGATATTCTGCGTGCGTATACCCGGATAAACACAGGCTTAATATTGGGTGGAGAAAACCCCAGGCCTGCGGGAGAAACGATAGATGCAAGCATTGTAAAGGAGTTCAAAAACCATCTTTCTCATGCCGGCAAAAGCTATAAAACTTTGTGGGGTAAAGAGG
>CAYGPD010000043.1:3647-29363 GCA_964351655.1 uncultured Hyphomonadaceae bacterium
CCTCCCGCACACGCCTGTTCTTCCTCCTAAGAAATTCCGCGATCAATTCAAAAACAAGAAATATAAAATACCTGCATTTGATACTGAAGAATTGTCCACATGGCCTGGTCAACTCCTTCAAACTTACAATGAATCCAAGACCGATGCGATGAAGGATAAAGAAAAGCTTCAGGCTATTCGAGATTATTATGCCTTCACAGCGTATGGAGATGCATTGATTGGTGAAGCAGTTGAAGCCTTCAAAGAATATTCTGAAAAACAAGAGAGAGAATGGCTAATTGTTTACACCGTTGGAGATCATGGGTGGCACCTCGGAGAGCAAGGTATAATGGCCAAGTTTGGTCCTTGGAAGCAATCGTTAAATGGGGCTGTCATTGTCGTCTCCTCCGACAAAAAAAGTTGGCCTGCCGGCAAAATTATCGACGAATTCGTCGAATACGTAGATTTTGCGCCCACATTTTTCTCAGCTGCCGGAGAAGATGTTAAAAAGCCAGAATATGAATATCTTGATGGTTTAGATCTGGCGGAAGTTCTAAATGATTCCAATACTGAAAGAGATTACATCCTCGGTGAAATGAATTTAGTTCATGGCCATCGTGCTTTCATGCGCACTAAGCATTTTGCTTTTTCAATGCGCACGCGCAACCGTAGAACGATCGCCGCCTCTCCAAACTTGAACGATAATGTGCTTTGGGCTCTGGAAACCGACCCGATGAATGTGGACTTGGCTTTATACGATCTAAGAGCGGACCCTTTAGAACGCAAAAATGTCGCTTACACACAAGAATATTTACCGCTTTCTTTGTGGTTCCGAGAAAAGCTAGGAAACATTGTGTTGGGGGATGGTCGCGCCGAAGTAGATTGGAGCAAAGCAAACAGCTACAACATAAGTCGTTTTGCAGGCGGTGCCGATGACAAAACAATTGACATTCCCGCAGAGATTATTCCGGAGGTGAATGAAAATTGGAATCCTAGACCATTAAACTACTAGGAAAATGAAGCGCGCCAAGAAAAGCTGACGATTGCTTTGGGAAAGTGAAATGCACTGGAATCTTGCTCTACATATCAAACGGCTATGAGCCCGTCCCAGCCATATCCGAATTTCACTAAACCTCCCCTAGCGTCAACGCGAAAGTTTTGCTTGTTTGCCGATCAGGACGACACGGACGCGCCCTAATTTCGGTCAAATATAGCAAAAACTTCTGACTTTATGCATTTTGACAAATATTTTCTATTTACAACTGCCTCCAATTTCCACAACATGCCACCACGCCGACAGCCTAGCGCCTTAATGCGTTCGCCTGTCAGCAATGGTGATTACGTGTAATTGTCCGAGGGGTCAGACGATTACATTTGGTATCATCGGGGAGATGTTGAGGTGTGTGTCATAACTACCTTCATCGACAAGCGAGAAGTTTGGCTGGGCTGGCCGAACTTCTCGCCCCTCTTTCAAAATCATATCCGATAAAACGAATATATCCCAAAGCGCATGCTGTTGGATAAGTTTTGATCTTAAAAATTTGGACGCTTTGTTAGAGCGGATATTTTTTCGCCATAATATCAAGGCTTTGGCGGCAAATATCTTCCAGAACATCCATATCAATATCTGCTAATTTATTGATATATAAGCAGGATTTCCCAAGTTTATGTTTGCCCAGTTTTGGCAGTTCGTCTGAAAAATCAAATTTTGCGGGCATGATATACACTACCAGATTTGCTTTGCGCGGAGAAAACCCAATACGCAAACTATCCCCTTCGCGCCCACTATCATATTTATAATGATATTGGCCAAAGCCGATCAGCGTCTTGCCCCACATTACTGGCTCATAGCCTGATATGCGCGTTAAAAATTCAAGCAGAATATATGCGTCTACCCGCCTAACTTCATGCTCAATCGTCTCGATAAAATCACGTGGATTGAGCGCCGTATCTGGGACAGTTTTATTCACAAAAACCCTCTTTAATTCAGGTCTAAATCACCCAATTCTAACACGATAGCCGGATCAACATAGAAATCACCATCGCGGTCCTCGCGTGCCGTATTGCGCCATTTCACAGCCCAATGCAGATGCGGTCCTGTTGTGCGGCCAGTATTTCCTGTCGCGCCCATGCGCTCGCCCGTTTTTACGACCTGCCCCGCCTGCACATCCACTTGCGATAAGTGCAAAAACACAGACACCAGACCATAGCCATGATCGAGGAAAATCGTGCCGCCTTCATAATAAAGGTCGGGATCAGCCAGCACCACTGTGCCCCCCATTGGCGCGATCAAATCTGTTCCTACTGGCACAGCCATATCAAGTCCGCGATGCACGCTGGTGGAATCACAAGCTTTCCCCGTCACTTTGGATACACCCGTATATTTTCGGGTCGGCCCAAACGGACTGGAATATGGACCATCCGCAGGTTTTAAAAATGCAATCTCGTGGGTTGTCGGCGCATTCAACTTGGCGAAAGCCGCAACCTTCTTAACCCATGAGCGAGACGCATGCGCTTTTTGCTCTTCCGAGCGCGCATCCACTTTATCGCAATCAAGGCCCGTCAATTCCCGATAATCATCTTTGCGCGAAGAAACAGGAATTTCAAATCCGGCATGAGATATGCCATTTTGGGTCCAAGAAATTTTTGCAGGTGTGGAAGCATTCTGCTCCAAACCAATCGTTGCGATTTGACTTTCATCTACAATCGCCACTTCCTTACCATCCAATTTTACGACGGCACCCACGGGCAATTTACATACAATAAGACCGCCTTGCTTGGCAGATGGTGAGCATTGCGCCTGCACATCCTCAACAGCGGGCACTGAGATCGCTTCCTCCCCACCATCAGGCGGCAAGAACACCTCCTCCACCACGGGAGCAGGCGCATAGCTCTGCTCTAGCACGCTGGGTGCAGAAGCGTCGTTTTCAACCGTTTGCGTCGCCCCATCCTCATGTTGCGCCGGCGTGTCTTGGGCCGCGCTTTCTGTTGGCGGCTGCGCGACATCTGCATCTGAAACCGGCGCACAAGCCAAAGCGAAACTAAACGCTGCCACACTTGCAATAATGGAAAGGCTTTTAAGGTCAGTCAAACCGGTTCTCGCTTTGCTATTTAGGCATGTGATGGGTGAAACAAATTCGACACACTTATGATTTTTGCTTTTCTTTCCAACGCGTTACCGCTGCAACAGCATCCACATATGGCTCCTGAAGATCAACACTCCAATATTTCAAATCTTCAAGTGAAATCTGCTCATTTGTAACTGCACAGATTACAAATTGACCCATTTTTAAAATTTCAAAATCTGCATCCAGATATTTGATCTTTGCTTCTCCGGGGAGACCAGAAGAGACCATGTTCATTTCCTTATTCACCCAAATGCATTTGGGCCTATTCAAATATTCTTCAAATGAAGAGATAACGCGAAATCGTTAGAAACCAAATCTTGAAACCAACCTATTTTTTGCGCGCTCAAACGCCTAAAATAAATCCCCTTGACCGCCTGATGATCCACCGCCGCCCCGAGGTGGTTTTTGTGGAAGACGCCTTTGCGGTGCGCTTGCAATTCCGCCCAATTTAGGCGGCTCTGGATCAGGCGGCCTGCTAACGATACGCGGAGCCTCTGCAGGCACGGGGGTGTCACTCGTCACACGCACTTCATCATCTATGAACTGCAGGCGCAGGCGCTCACCACCTCCTACATCAGAAGCGTGGCGTACAAGCTCACCATTCATCCGCTGCACCAAAACAAACCCTCTCGCAAGCACATTCTCGTGTGAAACAGTCGATAAAAGCCGCGTGATTGTTTCAAAATTTTCGTACTTTTTATGAATCACACGCCGCATCGCAGTAGTCGCACGTTCAAAAGTTTTTTCAACTAAATCAAGGCGTTTGTTCAATGTATGCCGAGGGTCTCGCGCCAAAAACCGCCCATATAAGCTCAGCAAATTCTTCGACCGATCCCCCGCATCACGCCGCAAAGCAAAACTTGCCCGCATATATAGCGTGTTCACAGCTGTACGCCGCCGAACCACTTCACGCTGAAGCATCATCGGTTGCAATCCTGCCGCAGCCCGGTCCAACCGCCGCCGCAATCGATCTACGACACTTTTCAAACTTAGGTCTAATTTTTCACCAACATAATCAAGGCGTTGTCGCGGCCCCTGCACCAAACTTTCTGCACGTGGCATACGCCCTGCCACAGCCCGCAGCTCAACTTTTTGTCTATCCAACCCACGTTGTAGACCACGTCTTGCTCGCAGCCCCAATGTTTCAACCCGTGTCATCAGCTCAGACCGCACCGGCAAAGCTATCTCAGCCGCTCCCGTCGGCGTTGGCGCACGTCTATCAGACACAAAATCAATAAGTGTAGTATCTGTCTCATGCCCTACGGCAGAAATAACAGGGATCTCGCTTTCAAATACAGCGCGCACAATCAACTCATCGTTAAAAGGCCATAAATCTTCAACAGAGCCACCACCACGCGCCACTATTATCAGGTCAGGACGGGTAAATTTGCGGGCCAATGGACTAATTGCGTTAAAGCCGCGTATCCCCGCAGACACTTGTTCTGCCGCATGTTCCCCCTGCACCAACGCTGGCCACACATAAATATGAGTCGGAAAACGCTCCTGCACACGATGCAATATATCGCGAATTACTGCCCCTGTCGGACTTGTCACAACACCGATTACGAGTGGTAGAAATGGAAGTTCTTTTTTGTGTTCGGGGTCAAATAACCCTTCTGCAGCGAACTTTTTTTTGCGTTCTTCGAGCAATTGCATTAGCGCACCCACACCCGCAGGGCGCATGGAGTCCGCAATCATTTGATAGTTAGAACGTCCTGGATAAGTTGACAGCTTTCCTTCAGCGATCACTTCAAGCCCTTCTTCCGGCTTGAAAGGCAATTTGGCAACTTGCCCGCTCCACATGATCGTATTTAAAACGGCTTTATCATCTTTCAGGTCAACATATAGATGGCCTGATTTAGCACGTGTTACCCGCCCTAATTCACCGCGCACACGCACATATGAATACGCATCTTCAACAGTACGTTTAAGACGGTTGGACAATTCCGACACGGACATTTCTGGCACGTTGGATTGCGTAGGGCTATTTTCGGATTCGTTGAGATTAGGATCAAAAAGGTCTGACATACTACTTAAATAAAGAATGCATGCGCATGGGTCAAACCAAGATTTACCCTATTCACAGCTCAATTGATGAAGATCGCTTCAAAGAAGCCATAGTTGAGATTCGGTTCAACTCAAATCCACCTGTCGACGACGTCAAATCCATCAAAATAGTCCAATTCCCAATAATGCGATCATTGGCTTCGTTTACCTCACCAGAATATAGAATATCGTGATCGAGAAGTTCTGGAATACCGTCGTACTTCTTGACAAACTGCACCAAAGACTCCGAACGCCCACCAGAAACAGTGGCCGCTAATTCTTCTAGTTCAGATAAAACGAATGTGTTTGGCTCCAAAGTCTGGCCTGTAATATTACAATTATTCTCATATAGGTTTGCAGAAAAACCAACTGTGGTTGGAATATAGAAATCAGCTTTACTATACCAATATCGGCCGGACCATATGCCCGAGATACCGCTCTTTGTGATATTTTGATCGGTCTGTTTTGCACCCATTGTCGCGTCCACCCGAAAATTTGCTCAACAACTTCATTTTACGGCACAATATAGATTTAAACCACCCATAAACGCATGGTCGCCGCATATGTCTGAATTTCAATATGATTTCCTGTTATCTAAGACACACCAAACAGTAACCACGCCAACAAATGCAAAACATGCCTTGACGACACGCGCTTCAAGCGCCAATGACTTTTTCCCATGAAAATACTTATCGTCGGCGGCGGTGGCCGCGAACATGCGTTAGCTTGGCGGCTTTCTAAAAGCCCGAAAGTCACATCAATCGTTTGCGCCCCGGGTAATCCCGGAATGGCCAATGTTGCGCGGTGTATTCCCATTAAAGCGGAAGACATTGAAGGCCAGGTCCGCTTGGCCAAAGATGAGCGCCCTCATCTTGTTATTGTCGGCCCTGAAGTGCCCTTGGCAATGGGATTATCAGACCAATTAAGAATGGCAGACATTCCAGTATTTGGCCCCTCTAAAGCAGCTGCTCAGCTTGAAAGCTCCAAGGGTTTTTCTAAAGACCTTATGAAAGCTTGCGGTGTTCCAACGGCTGAATACGGTCGCTTCACAGAAGCTGACAAAGCCAAAGCGTTCCTTGATAATTTTTCAGCACCTTACGTACTCAAAGCAGATGGCCTTGCCGCAGGTAAAGGCGTTGTTATCGCTGAAACACGCGAAGAAGCTGAAAAATCAATTGATGATATGCTTGGCGGGCAATTTGGTGAGTCGTCTGCTGAGCTCGTCATCGAAGAATTTATGGAAGGCGAAGAAGCTTCTTTCTTTGTCCTTACAGATGGCCACACTGCCGTTCCGCTCGCAGGCGCACAGGACCATAAACGCGTCGGCGAAGGCGATACAGGCGTGAACACAGGCGGCATGGGTGCCTATTCTCCCGCACCATGCCTAGATAGCGCTATGCAAGAGCGCGTCATGGAAGAAATCGTCAACCCAACAATCAAAGGCATGCGCGATATGGGCATTCCATATACGGGCGTCTTGTTTGTAGGACTTATGATTTCAACAGAAGGCAATCCTCGCGTTGTTGAATATAATTGCCGGTTTGGTGATCCTGAATGTCAGGTCATTATGGCCCGTCTTAAAGGTGAAATCCTGCCGCTAATGCTAGCTTGCGCAACAGGTTACAATCTCTCTGACTGCAAACGCCCTGAAAGATTTGAAGACGCTGCTGTTTGTGTCGTAATGGCTACAGAGGGCTACCCTGCTTCCTACGAAAAAGGCTCTGTCATTCGTGGATTAGAAGAAGCAGAAGCTTCTAATGAAGGTGTCGTCGTTTTCCACGCCGGAACAGCCGAACGCAATGGTGACATCATAGCCAATGGCGGGCGCGTATTGGGTGTGACAGCAATGGCTGACACAGTCACACATGCAATTGAAAATGCCTATAAAGCCGTTGATAAAATAGATTGGCCACAAGGATTTTATCGTCGAGATATTGGCTGGCGCGCCAAAGGGCGTGGCTAGAAAAAGGACACAAACACAAAAACGATCATTTCATAATGAGTCGTTGTTGGTTGGCCTTTTCAAATGATTATCTTCCCGCGGAGGAACAAAATTCTTTGTTTCTCCGTCCACTCTTGCACCAAAATCGGTGTGGCATTCGGGGAGATAGTTATGAAAAAACTCGTACTCACAGTAATATTTTCAAGTGTACTGTCCGCACCAGTACTCGCTGAAACAATGACAGTTGAATTTGCTCCAGCTTCAGGAGACAAAGTTACTGCTGTACTCGACACCACTTCACACACAATCAACATAAACGGAACAACAAGCGCCTTCACATGGGATGAAGCTGCAAATACACTTTGCGCACCGGGACCCGATGGAGAAATTTGTGTCGCTTTTGATGGCCAAGTAGATGAGATTGGATCAACAACGACCTACACACGTAATGACGGAATCACAGGTGTTGCGACACTCCTTGCAAAAGCAGAGTAACTTCGTCTGGACATAATCAAAATTCAAAAGGCTCTTATACATCAAATCATAAGAGCCTTTTTTTTTGGAAATTTAGCCACGCCCTCTAGGAGGTCCCGATTTCTTACCTCTTTGTTTGTCAGTTTTCGAGCTAGAGCCTCCACGCTTGGGCGCAGGGCGCACCCCAGCCGGGCGACCGCGTGATTTGGATGCACCTGCGCGTTCGTTCCAAGGCAATCCACCATCGCCACGTGGTGTGGTATCTGCGTTTTTCTTTTCTTCACGACGTTCAGCAAGTGTTCGTGGTGGACGCAATACATCCTCTTTAGATGTATGTGCAGTATTGCCCTTCGCACGCGCGCGATCGCGACGGGATCCCGATGTTTTAGGGTGCTGCGGCAACTCTTTACGTGTGCCATCTGGCTCAGTTACCCAAAAACCTTCATTGTCACTAGCAGCTGTTTTATTAGGCGCGCCGCGTTGTTTCATGCTTGAAGGACGCTTCACTATCCCCGGTTTTGCTGGCTTACTGTAGTCTCGTTCTTCAGGCGTTTCAGCGCCCTCTCTAAGCGCCGCATAACGGTGTTTTCCGCGTTTCGCTGGTTCACCATCCTTTTTTCCGCGCAATTTTTCAACAGCTGCAAACTTTTCAGCGCGACTCCTTTTAGAGTCCAACTGCTTGCCTTTTGCAGCTTTATCATCTTCCCCATCACGCGATTTACTGCGACGTCGATTTGTATCAGCTTCCATATAGGCTTGAGGAACTGCTGCGGGATCAGGTCTACGCTTGCGTGAGATGCTATCTCCAAATTCGGCGAGAAGCTCTCCCGCTGGAATTTCAGCTACACTTCCTTCAGTAAGATCACCGAGTTCAAACGGGCCATATGAGACTCGTATCAATCGGTTTACGATCAGCCCTACACTTTCCAAAGCACGGCGCGCTTCGCGTTTCTTACCCTCAGTAAGCACCATATCGATCCAGTTATTGTCGCCTTTAGTTTTATCTAAAGTCGCAACAATAGAACGATAAACCACCCCTTCAAACATTACGCCTTCTTGAAGTTTATCCAATTCAGGTTGCGTAATTTTTCCATAAGCTCGCGCACGATAACATCGCTTCAAACCTGTCGTTGGCAATTCCAATGTTCGTGCCAGCTCACCGTCATTTGTTAATAGCAACAAACCTTCAGTATTGAGGTCAAGACGTCCGATAGTCATTACACGTGGAAGATTTTTCGGTAAAATTTCAAATACAGTCGGACGCCCTTCAGGGTCAGAGTTCGTAGTCACCAACCCTTTTGGTTTGTGGAAACGCCAGAGTCTGGTTCTGTCAGGACCACCGACGCGTTGACCTTCAACTGTAATTTTTTCACCGCCTGTCACCTTAAATGCGGCACTCTCGAGGACTTGCCCATTTACTGCAACAAGTCCCTCTTCTATCAAGCGCTCTGCTTCTCGGCGCGAACATACACCAGCAGACGCAAGCCATTTAGCGATCCGCTCACCTTTTGACCAATCGCTGTCAATTGCTGGCATATCGTCTTTTTTTGAAACAGATTTACGTGATGTTTTACCACCAGAAATTTGTGTTGTTTTCGTAGGGCGCTTACGGCCCGTCTCTCGACGCTCCGGCATGAGCTTCTCCAATTTTAAATTTTGAACTGTCAAAATGACAATAAGGATCGGGATTTACCAGAATACCACACTCAACTCAAGCTGTGCCTAATCATGCAAATTTCACACACTGAGCATGCCTCACTAGCCAACTAAGCACGAATATAGCTAAAGGGTAGCATGTCCCTACCAATAGCCCTGCTCATCCTCATCACAACACTTGTCAGCGCCTTCATCTCAGGTATTTTTGGGATGGCTGGTGGCTTGATTTTAATGGGTTTATTGGTCGCTGTGACGACAATTCCACAAGCAATGATCATTCATGGTGTGCTTCAGTTTTTTAGCAATGCGTGGCGCGCCTATTTGCTGCGAGATCATATTAACTGGAGAATAATTGGGAATTATTCCATTGGCGGCGTATGTGCTGTTGTCTGTCTGGCATTTATTTCATGGATACCTAACAAGCAGATGCTTTATTTCTTACTTGGGATGATGCCCTTATTGATATGGCTTCCTAAGAGTTTGTTTCATGCAGATATTTTACGTAGGACAGACTGTATCTTAGCTGGCTTTCTTGTCATTGGTCTCAACACGCTTGCAGGTGTTGCTGGGCCCGTATTGGACTTGTTTTTTGTACGTTCCGAACTGACGCGCCAAGGCATTGTGGCCAACAAATCAACTACACAAGCATGCGCGCACCTTATCAAAATCGGCTTCTGGACCGGTCCTGCTCTCAAGCTGGCTGGCGTCAGCTCCCTACCTCCTATGTGGCTGATGCTGGCTGCTTTGCCTCTGTCCCTGCTCGGCACATGGCTTGGTGGCCTCGTGCTTGAACGCATGAATGATATCAACTTTAAACGCTATATGCGTTGGCTTGTTACACTTATCGGCGGCATATTTTTGTTGCGTGGTTTGGGTTTAATCTGAGTTTTAATTTTTCTTGCGGCGCGTTCTGAAAAACGCTTTCAAAATATCACCTGCCTCTTTTGCATTCTCGTCATCTTGCGCCCATTCTGGTCGCCAATGGCAGGTAGGTTGTTCGAAAAATTTGGGACCATTTTTGATTGCGCCCCCCTTTATATCTTCGGCGGCGAAGATAACTCTACCAATACGCGAAAAACTAATCGCCCCCGCGCACATGGCGCAAGGCTCGAGTGTTACGTATAATTCAAGACTTGGTAACCTATAATTTTCAACAGAAGCACACGCAGCCCGTATCGCAATAATCTCGGCATGCGCAGTTGGATCGTGTTGGCCAATAGGCATGTTTTGGCCTTCTCCTACGATTTCTCCTGACGAAGGATCGACAACAACTGCGCCCACTGGCACTTCGCCATTGGCTGCTGCTTCCTTCGCTAATTGTATCGCACGCGCCATAAATGTCATTTTGGCAGCCTCATCTTCAATTAAACCATTCACAAATCATATATGTAAGTGCTAACGCATTTCTTATGAGAATTGTAAGCGGAAAACTAAAAGGTCGTTCGATCATCACACCGGAAGGTCGCGACACTCGTCCTACGTCTGATCGAGCACGTGAGGCTATATTCAACATTCTTGCCCATGCCGATTGGGCACCTCCCATTGAAAACGCGCGCGTGATTGATTTATATGCAGGGTCTGGCGCTCTTGGGTTTGAAGCTCTTTCCCGCGGTGCAAGCTACTGCTTATTTGTTGAAACACACGTTAAAGCACGCGGTGTAATCCGTGAAAATATCGAAAAATTTGACCAATTTGGAACTACAAGAATTCACAGACGCTCAGCTGTAGACCTTGGCAAGCGCCCCGCAGGTGCCGGCGAAAAATTTAGTCTTGCTTTTATGGACCCACCTTATGGGTATGATCTGGTTGATCCAGCAATTAGCGAACTCGTCAAAGGCGAGTGGTTGACCGATGACGCAATTATCGTTGCTGAAGTTTCGAAAGATGACCCGGCTCCAAAATTTCCCGGTTTTGAAGTCATTCATGAAAAAAGCTATGGAGCTGCACGCGTATATATGGCGCGTATCTCACACCTCAAAACACACCTTAGCCCAGACTTGGAAATCTCTAAAATAATACCGCCTGCATTGGATGAGGAAGCTTAGGGACAAATTTTATGGCCCTTCGCCTAAAAAGAACGGATGCCGAGATAAAGCGAAAGCTTGCTCAAAAACAAATACCACCACCCGTCATTGAATATGTGATGGAAGAAGCGGACGCGCCTCAGGCCTATGAAATGCTGACATGGCTTGTCGTTTTTTTAGCATTTTCCGGCGTTTATATAGGCGTAGTATTTCTCTGGCCAATAATGGTTGAGTTTTCTAAAACAGCCGCTTTGCATCAAGCGCAAACAACAGCTGCTATTATGTATGATTACAGTTTTGGACCTGCGCTCCTACTCGGCATGTTTGCATGGGTATTCATTTGTCTTTCTGTACCCAGTATATTGATAACTGCAAAACCTGAGCTACAGAAAAGTGTTTTCGCTCGCCTAATCACAGATCCTTTTAATGGGTTAATCGCCAAACATTTTTTAAAGAAAACAAACACTGAATTCGAGTCGAGTAGTTTTACACCTGAAACCTATGTGAGGAATTTTTTCAGCAAACTCACCAGCTTTATTGAATGGCAAGCTATATTTCTTTCTCTGGCAACAGCTGGATTTATCTATTTGGAGTTTCAAGCTCACACTTTGATTATGCCTGATGGCGTGAAGCAAGCGAATATATTGCCATGGGTAAAAACAAGGAAGCAGACATTCACCGATGTCTCATACGTCGAATTAGGATGTAACTATATCGACGATGAGATGAGCCATCTCAATTATACAATTCACTTCAATAGCGGACCATCAGTTGATCTAGGTGCCAGCTTTCCAGTATCGGGAAATTGGATTGACCAAGCCGAAACCATTGATACGATTCTACATGCAAACAATACAGAGTTTCGACGCTGGGAATGGATCGGTCGCAGTGCTCTGCATCCAAAGTGTATCGACAGATATTCAGCAGAATTTGGTTCAGACGGGCAAGCTCGCGTGAATGCTCTTTTGCAAACATCAACGCTTCTAAACAAGTAAATTTAGAAAGCCAGCATGTCTGCTTAATTTTACACTTGCGAGAATACATAACGTGTTATATTTATTTGGCACGTTTCATTCGGGAGCTATACATGGCAAAAGACGTGTTAGAAGAAGCAGGTTATCTGGCCTTGGGTAGTCGTTTAAAACGCCTCGCAGAACGCTTACAAGCTGATGCTGCAAAACTTCATGAAGCACATGGCTACGATATTCAACCCAGCCAGTTCCCTATGCTAAAAGCTTTAGACATACATGGCGCACTTACCGTCGCGCAGGCTGTCGATGCTTTGGGTGTTAGTCAACCGGCTGTTACCCGTACGATGAATACAATCGTGCAATCAGGCCTCGCCATCACACGCCCAGATGATAACGATCAGCGGGTAAAATGGATTGAACTTACCAGCAAAGGTGAAGCTGTTCTTGAGGACATCAGAATCAGTTTATGGCCTCATATTCAAGAAGCCGCAAAACAAGCAAGCGCATTTCCTAAAGGCTCCTCACCAACCAGTCTCTTAGATGCACTTTCTCGCCTCGAACAAAATCTGGCTATTGCATCCTTAGAAGAGCGCGTCACGCAATTAGCGCATGCTTCCAAAGTTGAGATTGTTGATTTCAATGATGACCTCTCGCAAGACTTCTATAACATCACCGCGCATTGGGTCTCGCAGATGTTTAAGCTTGAGCAGGCTGACAAAGACATTATCGAAAACCCTAGAAAGCTGATTATTGATCGCGGCGGATTTATATTATTTGCCAAAACACCAGAGTTTGGCGTAGTCGGCACATGTGCATTGATTAAAATTGAAGACGGTGTTTTTGAACTTACTAAAATGGGTGTCACCGAAAATGCTCGCGGCTTAAAAATAGGTGAAAAACTCCTGCAGGCTACGATCGCTCGCGCTAAATCTATGAAAATGGACTGCCTATACCTCCTCACAAATAAAAAATGTGCGCCGGCCATACACCTCTATGAAAAAAATGGCTTTGTTCACGACACCCATATAATGCAGACCTATGGCGCTAGATATGAACGTTGCGACGTAGCGATGTATTATCCACTTTAATTTTTAAATTACCCCCGCATTTGACGCCAATATATAGCGACAAATTTTCCAACCAAAAACGCCAGTCTCTATAAAGAAACTGGCGTTCTTTTTACCAATTAACTTAGCGTTTATGCCTTTGCATCAAGCGCCGGAATGCGCAGTACCTGACCTGGATAAATTTTATCTGGGTGAGACAACATTGGCTTGTTGGCTTCAAAAATAACTGGGTATTTCGTCGCGTCGCCGTAAACTTCTTTTGCAATTTTGCTCAAAGTGTCGCCACTCACAACTGTATGTGTACGCGTAGCCGCGATTTCCAATTTGTCTTCAACAGCGTCCACACCTTCCACATTCCCAGCAATGAGAACAAGCTTCTCACGCTCTTCTTGCGTCAGGGCTTTACCTGTCAGCACAACTTTATCGCCTTCAACAGCTACGTCCACGCCTTCTGTTTTAAAGCCGTGTTTTTCCATTTCACCTTTTAGGTTTTTCGCGTCCTCGTCTTTGTCTTTTCCAAAGCCAATTTTAGCGCCTGCATCTTTTGCAAATTTAATGATACTTCCGAACATAATTTGTCCCCTATTTAAAATGGTGAAATATGGTTAGCACGCTTTAGATGAACCTAATAAAACACGATGCATTTATTCTCGCTATTCTACCTATATCTGAGCAGCGACTCAGGACAATTTTGAGCACATGAAAGAATATGAAATTATTTGCGGCGTAGACGAAGCCGGACGCGGCCCATGGGCAGGCCCTGTTTGCGCGGGTGCGGTCATTCTCGACCCAGCAAAACCCATTGAAGGTTTAAACGACTCAAAAAAACTCAGTGAAAAAAAGCGAAATCTACTTGCCTCGTTAATCTATGAGAACGCACTTGCCTGGGGAATAGGCTGGGCAAGCTCAGAAGAAATTGATGCTCTTAATATTCGCCAAGCTAATCATCTTGCGATGCGGCGTGCAGTCGAAGCATTGCAGATAGTGCCAACCCTTGCACTTGTAGACGGCAACGATGCTCCTCCCCTTGCTTGCCGTGTCGAAACACTGGTTGGAGGCGACGGCATTGAAGCTTGTATTTCGGCTGCGTCCATTCTCGCCAAGACGGCACGCGATGCAAAAATGGTGGAATATGATGGCCTTTACCCTGAATATGGATTCGCAAAGCACAAAGGCTATGGCGTTAAAGCACATTCAAATGCACTCAATAAATTCGGGCCATGCCCAATCCATCGCATGAGTTTTAAACCTGTAATAGCAGCAAATCTTAGCACAATCACAAAAGTGTGACCACGAAAACACGTTTTCAATACATCTCCCTACGGAAATGTCGGTGTCACTGGCTCGTCATATATCTGTAATTCAAGCGTCACACAAAATCAGCATGTCAGGCTCCGAGACAATTTCAGAGCCCGGCAACATATCGGGCCATAACTACATCTCCAAGGAGACTTCGGATCATGGCGAACCGTTTGAAAAATGCACTTTTGTGCACAAGTTTGATGTCAGCTGCCCTTAATTTGGTAGCCCCCACAGCACTTGCAGCAGTTGTTGAGGGTAAAGTTACTGTCGGTGGTGCCCCTGTCGAGGGCGCGATTGTATCGACAAAAAATGGTCAACGCACATCCACAAATTCAGATGGATCGTACCGCTTTGCAAACCTTGCTGCTGGTGAATATGTTTTGACCGTTTCATATGTCGGTGCAGACAATATGACAGCAAGTATAACTGCCACTGACAATGCGCCAACAGCCTATAATTTTGTACTTGGTGACGAGACAAAGGTGCTGGAAAAGACACTCGTTGTCGGACAGCGTGCCTCTATGCTTTCAGGTATAAACCAACAACGTGCTGCAGATAACCTAATCTCTGTTCTGTCTGCTGATGCACTTGGGCAATTCCCAGATCAAAACGTTGCTGAAAGTGCCCGCCGTATGGCAGGTCTGTCCGTTGCTAACGACCAAGGTGAAGGTCGCTATGTAATTATTCGTGGTTTAGATGCCAATTTGAATTCAACATCGGTCAACGGTGTACGTTTGCCCTCACCCGAAGTAGACACACGTTCAGTCGCGCTTGATGTTGTAGATGCTGACATTCTGGAGAGCATCACAGTCATAAAGTCACTTACACCCGATCTAGACGGTGACGGAATTGGTGGCGCAATTGACATAAAAACCATGTCAGCATTCGACAAAGACGGCTTCTTTTTAAAGGCGAAAGCTGACGCTATTTATTCTGAAAGCTCGGAAAAATTCACACCTAAAGTGTCAATAGCTGCGTCTAATACTTTCCTAAATGACACTCTTGGGGTCGCGGGTTCTTTGTCCTTCAACCAACGGGATTTCGTGACGCAAAACCTTGAAGGTGACACTTGGAAGGATGTAGACGGCGTGCTCTATCCTGAAGAGTTGGAACTACGTTACTATGATGTGAAACGTGAACGTATTTCGAGCGCCTTAAACTTCGATTACCGCATTACAAACAATACTGATCTATATCTTCGTTCTCTCTACAACACGTTTGAGGATGAAGAAATCCGTCACCGAGTCGAGTTTAAAGCAAATGACGGAGATGAAGATACACAATTTTCGCTCGTGAATGGAATAGGTACATTCACTGCAGCTGCTTCTCAATCCGACGAAGCTGTTATCGGAGCAGACCGTGACATTAAAAGTCGTATTGAAACTCAAGATATCTGGTCAACACAATTAGGTGGTCAAACACGCTTAAACGCGTTCACTTTTGACTATCAAATTGCGTACTCTCACTCAGAAGAAGCAGAGCCTGGCCGCATTGATGCCGAGTTCCGTCACAATCTTGAGGGCGATGATGGTGAAGACTATTCACTTGCATATAATCTTTCAAACTCGGCGCTTCCAAATATTGTAGAAGCCGCCACAACTGCTTCACTATATGATGCCAACGAATTTGAGTTTGAGGGAGCAGAAACTGTTGATGGCAAAACCGAAGAAAACGAATTTGCTGCGAAATTCGATATCACACATGAAGGAAACCTCTTCAACACACCAGGATTTGTAAAAGGTGGAGCCAAACTTCGTCTGCGTGAAAAAAATTATGATGTAGACTTCCACGCATATGGCGATGATTTTAATGGAGACGGCAAATTGCTGCTCTCACAATTTGAAACTTCACCAGCCCACACGCTAGATACTTTTGGGCCTTCCGTTCAACCAGATTTATTTAAATCCTATTTCCTTTCAAATATTGGTTTATTTGAAGAAAGCGAAGAAGATTCTGCGCTTGGGACATACGCCAATAATTTTAGTGCTTTTGAAAATATTTATGCCGGTTACCTCATGGCACAAATGGACTTCGGAGCGACTGTGTTAACATATGGTGCCCGAGTTGAAGCTACTGACTTTACAGGGAAAGGCTATTTCACAACAGCATTTGAAGGAGATGAAGCCGATGCCCCAGACGGCCAACTCGTGGCCGGAGATGCTGATGAAGGCATATATGCAAACTACCTGATCTCAAAAAATGACTATGTTGATTTTCTACCGAGTGTGAATGCTAAGTTCAATATCAGCGATAATATTGTGGCGCGTGCAGCATATTTTGCATCTATTGCCCGTCCTAGCCTGAAACAGGCGACACCATCATCTGAACTAGAACTTGATGATGAAGGTGTATGGGAAGCTGGCTTCATTGGGAATCCTGAATTGAACCGTCAACAAGCAAACAACTTGGATGTGGGCATAGAGTTTTACCCGTCAAATCAAGGGGTGTTATCTGTTGGTTTCTTTATGAAGGACATCAGAAACCCAATCGCGGAGGTCGTGTCCGAAGACTATGAAGCCTTTGGAATCAACTTTAAAGAAGCGACATATTTTGTGAATCTTGATGACGCTTCAATATCAGGACTGGAATTCAATTACCAACAATCCTTTGATGGTATCCTACCTGGCGCTCTGGGCGGATTACTCATTGGCGCAAACTACACCCTGCTAGATAGCCAAACAACTTACATCAATGAAGACGGTGCAACGCGTTCAATTCCTCTGCCAAAGACATCTGACAACATCGCTAACGTTGTGGTTGGATATGACAGATACGGAGTAGATCTTCGCGCAGCTTTAACCTACCGCAGCGAATACCTAGACGAAATCTTTGCTGATGGCGCAGATCGCTACTTTAAAGGACGTTATCAAGTAGACCTCACAGGTAAATACGCCCTCACCGATAGTCTTACACTCGTGGGTGAAGTCAGCAATGTAACGAACGAACCAGAGCATGCAGTCTTTAAAACACCATATGGTGCTGCCTTATCTCAATATGATGAGTACGGCTATACGGCTAAATTTGGTGTGCGATACACATACTAGAACAGGTCGATAAATTTAGAATATGGTCTGACAGTCTCAAAGTTGTCGGACCATATTTCTTCGAGCAACCAAGTTTAAAAATGGAAAAACCATGCGTCCTTTATTTCCAATATTCACGAGTATCGCCTGCCTCACGCTCGCAAATTGTGCCGTCACTCCAAAATATGCGAGCGATGAAGAGCTAAATGTTGCCTCTGTGTCTGCATTTGCAGAAACACCAGCCGTTGAAACTTCTGAAGATGCAGCAGATGATCCTGCAATTTGGGTAAACCCCAAAGATGCCAGTCAATCACTCATCCTTGGCACCAACAAACAATCTGGCATTTATGTTTATGATTTATCTGGCGCACAAAAACAGTTTCTGCCAGTAGGTCGCGTAAACAATGTAGATGTACGTTCAGTTCAAACTGCAAATGGTGTGCGCCACATTGCAGCAGCATCTAACCGCACATCTAACACGCTGACTTTTATGGAAATTAATCCAGAAACAGGTAAAGTAAACACATTAAAAGACTTTGCGATTAGTGAACCAGAAGTCTACGGATATTGCCTTGGTATCGCAAAAGACGGCTCTTTGCTTTCATTCGTCAACACGAAAACAGCTAAAGTTCTTGTCCACAGAATCGACCTAGAAACGCTGACTGCAACACAAATTGATTCATGGACATTCGGCGGTCAGATGGAAGGTTGCTCAAATGATGACGCTGCGGGGGTTCTTTTTCTAGGCGAAGAAGAGCACGGTTTATGGCGTGTCACGCATGACAATGGCACGGAAACAAAACGCGAAATCATGGACACTATCGCAAATGATCAAGGCTTGGTCATGGATGTTGAAGGTGTCGACATTTGGCATGGAGAAAATGGCACAGGTTATGTTGTCGTATCAGCCCAAGCCGCTGATAGATATGTAGTTTATCAACGTGAAGCACCCTATAAAAAGATCGGAATCATCAACATAAAACCAAGTGCTGATGGTAAAGTTGATGGTGTCTCTCACACAGATGGGCTTGCAGTCTCTTCAACTGCTTTCAATGAAACTTTATCTTCTGGATTGCTCGTTGTTCAAGATGATAACAACACTGATCCACAAGGGTATCAAAACTTCAAATTGGTAAACTGGAAAGACGTTGAAAAAGCACTAGAGCTTACAAAATAGCATTTAGAAACAATCGATGAAAAAGGCTATCAACCTTCGTTGATAGCCTTTTTTATATGCACCAAAGTGCTTGAAAATCAGGGAATTAGAACAGGTTTTATTGGGACCCATATCTCAATTATGCCCTCGCCCGTCTGCGCATTATACCGCTCATCATAGACTTCAAATTCTGGCGTCATTGCAAAAGCTTCAACAATTTCAAGCCCTTTGCTCTTAGGAAACTCCGTAAAAACCCACTCCCATGTTTTACCAATGGTTTCAACATGCCCCTCATGCGCAACAACTAAATAATGCTGGTCTGGAATAACCATACGGTCGAAATCCTTATCGACACCTTCAAAACTTGTAACACCGATTCCTGCTAAATAATCGACCTCACCATCGGGATTACTTGCCCCAATAGCACCGTAACATGCTTCATAAATCGCGTTTTTAACTTCTGGAATTTGCGGTCCAAATGCGCGCCAAAGTGCTGGAATTCCTTCAACACGTTCTGCTGCATCAAACTGTTTGCGAAGTCCGACGACTTTAAACCCTTCGCGAAATTCATAACGTGTTTGAGGTGTTTTAAGTTCAGTGTCTGTCATTACCGTCTTCCAAAAAGTCGTTCAATATCAGCAAGTTTTAACTCAACATAGGTTGGACGTCCGTGATTACATTGCCCCGAATGAGGTGTATCTTCCATTTGACGAAGCAGTGAATTCATCTCTTCCCCTGTCAAACGGCGGCCTGCACGCACGGAACCACGACATGCCATATTCCCCATAACTTCTTCAAAGCGCTCCTTGAGGGCAAGCCCCGCATCATATTCAGCGAAATCATCTGCAAGATCGCGGATAAGTCCTGCAACATCCATCTCCCCAAATAAGGACGGCGTGGCGCGCACAGCAACACAGCCGACACCAAAGGCTTCGATTTCTAAACCTAGTTCGAGAAGTTCATCTGAGCGTGATAAAACCCTTACCGCTTCATCTTCAGAAAGTTCAACAATTTCAGGAATTAACAACGCTTGGCGTCGCACACCGTCTACCGCCATTTGACGCTTCATACGCTCATAAACAAGACGTTCATGTGCCGCATGTTGATCAACGATGACAATACCATCTTGGGTTTGTGCAACCACATAGGTTTCATGCAATTGCGCCCGCGCAACTCCCAAAGGAAATCGGCTAACCTCTTGAGCGCGTTGAGATTCCATCTCATTTGGCTCAACACGCGCGGACATGTTTTCAGTTGCTTCAAACGATCCGGCCTGCCCCTGATAATGCGGAGATGGAGGCTCTTTCAGCCCGGCATTCAACCCTGTCGCCGAAATATATGTATCAATGTCTGCAGCCGAAGGGCTTGGAGGTGGCCGCCATTGGCCGCCGAATGCTGAGCGTCCCATAGTCGATTGCAATACGCTTGTTCCAGGCAAGAACCCCGTCTGCTCCCCCTGCTGCCTTGCCTGTTGTTCCACGATGACCCTGCCCAGCGCATCGCCAGCTACCGTCGTGGATGCACGGTGTCCTGCTGCTGCTAATGTGTGACGCAGCGCACCGATTAAAAGACCGCGCACATTGCCCGGATCACGAAAGCGCACTTCGGTTTTCGCGGGATGTACGTTCACATCCACAAACTCTGGATGCAGATCAACAAAAAGAGCCGCCATCGGATGACGGTCGCGTGCGAGGAAATCTTGATAGGCTGCACGTATCACACCATTGAGCAATCTATCTTTCACAGGACGCCCATTCACAAACAAATATTGGTGCTGAGCATTTCCGCGATTGAGTGTTGGTAATCCGGCAAATCCAGTGACATATACGCCTTCACGTTCTGCATCTATTTCACATGCATTATCGCGAAACTCTTTTCCCATAATCGCGCCTAATCGCTTTAGGCGCGCATCTTCAAATGCGCCCTCTTCTCCAGTGAGATTCAGGAGTTTTCGACCACCTGATTCGAGTACAAATCCAACATCAGCATTTGCCATTGCAAGGCGTTTCACCGTGTCATTCAACGCCATTGTTTCGGCGCGCTCAGACTTCATAAACTTGAGGCGTGCAGGTGTTGCGAAAAATAAATCACGCACTTCAATACGCGTCCCAGTTTGAGAGAGGCCCGTCCAAGCTGCTGGAGCTGGGCCTTCAACGCTGCCCCCTTCAATACGCAACTGATAGGCTTCCTCTGCACCTTTAACACGTGATGTTATCGTCATGCGCGAAACGGAACCAATGGATGGTAGCGCCTCACCGCGAAATCCCAGCGTATGGATATTAAGAAGATCGACGCGACCATCGGCGTCCGCTTGCAATTTAGACGTTGCGTGGCGCTCAACTGCAATAGGCAGCTCTTCGGGCGTCATACCCTTACCGTCATCTTCGATGACCATACGAGTTAACCCACCGCCTTCGATGAGAATTCTTACATTTTTTGCGCCGGCATCCAGCGCATTCTCGATGAGCTCTTTTGCAGCTGCGGCTGGACGTTCCACTACCTCACCTGCCGCGATGCGGTTAATCGCATCGGCCGGAAGGCGGTGAATACAAGGTGGCGAATGAGAGGAAGTTGTATCAAGCATCCGGCTAGCTTAGCTCGCTCGCCGATTCGTATAAAGGCCAACCACTCGAAATTGGCCTCATAGCTTGTGATCTATCTGTAAATAAGCGTGCAAAACAATTTGCAGCCAGCAGGATTTAAAGCCCTGGAAGTTTACTGTCACCGGGTCTGCGTTCAATGATTACAGATTCGCCACCAGTTGCATTGTCAATAAACTCTTGGTCCATGCGTGCAGCTTCATTTTCAGGATCAAGAATAAGGGCTTTTTCATCCTTGCTCTTGAAGAATAAAATCTTGTCAGAAAGACTTGCACCTTTGCGCAAAGTTCCTGTCGCATCATAGTCCACTTGCGCACGCACTGTAGGATCAATGGCTTCTCCACCGGCTTTACGAACAAGCAAACGTTCACCTTCAGATGCTTTGCTTCCTATACGCTCTCCAAACAAGATCGCGCGAGCTTGATCATCGCGTTGCAATTCCACTGGAATGCTCTCACCTGTTGCAGGCGGGCGCAGGTTATATTCTGGTGGCACACTCAATGGCGCTTTACGCACAACACGGAATTCATCCGGTGCGTTTGATCCGCTGGATGAACATCCAGTTGCTGTCATCGCTGCGACTGAAATTGCGGCAGTCAAACCCAGTACTGTTTTTTTCATCTATCACGCCTTTTAAAACACGTTGGAATTCAAATTTGTTGAGTCATTGAATGACAAAACGCTTCGAACCCAGAAACACTTATATGCAGGATAACCAGAAAGCTAGCCTGATCAATCCTCTTTCACCAGCAACTGGTCAGCTATTAAGATAATTGCCCCCAATGAAATGGCCATATCCGCCACATTGAACACATAGGGAAATCCTAAACCCAACACACCATCCCCATTATAGATAGTTTTATCCAACCAACCAAATGGTCCGCTTGTCGCTGGAAACTTAATACCAAACCAAGGGCCAGAAAAATCCATAAAATCGACTACGGCACCAAAACGTGCACGATCAATCATATTGCCCAGCGCACCGCCGATAACAAATGCAAGCGCAAGTGCTGTTGACCAGCGTTCGGCTTTTAACAGCCAACCTGAAAAAACGACGACGATCACTAAAGTCACGGCAAACAATATCCAACGACCTATGCCGTCAGATTGCATCATGCCGAAACTCATCCCGTAATTCCAAACCATAGACAGATCAAAACTCTGCGAAATTTCTATTTTCCCGCAATTGGGAACGCTGGAAAATAAACACCCCCGCGCATTAAAAACATCATTGTTTAAAACCAATGCTTTAGTGAATTGATCAAGAATAAGCGAGAAAAGAGCAAGTGGACCTGCCCAGACCCAATAGCGGTTTGTTACCTGTATCATGCTCTTTCCTCTTTCGCTTCTGGCAAAGCCTAAGCGCTTTTATTCAATTTATCCCAAGCCATAACAGCCTTGGCATCACGCGGTGTAATGCCCGGAAATTCGGGCAAGGCTGTGGCAGGATCAAAAATCTTCCATGATCGCGCACACTTCACACCTTCGGCTTTTGCAGGCACGACACTCACACCTTCAACATCTGCCATTTTAAAAGCTGTCTCTGGAGATTTGCCAGATTTCAAATTGGCTTGCGACGTAATAAATACATCCGCGCTCACTTCACCTTCAAACGCAGCCAACAGATCAGCGTCTTCCACATACACATCCGGCGCAGCTTCCAAGGATGACCCTATACGTTTTTCACGTCGTTCAATTTCCAAGGCTCCAAGTACAACACGGCGTACTTTAAATATCTTGGACCATTTTGCAGCTATAGCCTCATTCTTCCATTCCGCTGGCACGTCTGGGAATTGGCGAAGGTGAACTGATCCTGCATCAGGGAAACGCAAGCGCCATGCTTCTTCACATGTAAACACCATAACTGGTGCAAACCATGCTGTGAGGCATTTGAACAATTCATCCATCACTGTGCGGCATGAGCGACGACGGATATCATCGGGTGCATCACAATAAAGGCTGTCTTTACGGATATCAAAATAGACCGCAGACACATCATTATTGGTAAAGACTTGCAGCTCTTTGAACGCCGCTTGGAAATCATAAGCGGCAAATGCGGAACGCACTTTTGCGTCAACTTCTGTTAGGCGGTGAAGCATCCACTGCTCAAGGCTTGGCATGTCTTTAACGGCAACACGCTCGCTTTCCTCAAAGCCATCCAAAGCTCCAAGCAGATAACGCATTGTGTTGCGAAGCTTGCGATAGCTTTCAATGTTGGCAGCGATGATGTCCTTACCGAAGGCTGGATCGTCTGTGTAATCTGAGGAACCAACCCAGATACGCATGATTTCAGCACCGTATTGGTTACATACTTCATCTGGCTCGATACCATTGCCCGATGATTTGGACATTTTGCGACCATCTTGCGCAACCACAAACCCATGCGTGAGCACGCCTTCATATGGGGCGCGGCCACGTGTGGCGCAGCTTTCTAGCAAGCTAGATTGGAACCAACCACGGTGCTGGTCTGATCCTTCAAGATACAAGTCAGCTGGCCATTTCAAACCGCGTTTTTCCAAGGTGAAGGCGTGTGTTGTTCCAGAGTCAAACCAAACGTCGAGAATGTCAGTGACTTTTTCAAAATCTTCAGCGTTGTATTTATCGCCCAAGAAGATGTCTGAAGATGTCACAAACCATGCATCTGCACCGCCCTGCTCAACGGCGGCGACGATGCGATCATTCACATCGCTATCATTGAGTATAACACCGGTTTCTTTGTTGACGAATAAAGTTAGCGGTACACCCCACGCACGTTGACGCGAAATGAGCCAATCAGGACGCCCTTCCACCATTGAACTGAGGCGCGCACGCCCGCGTTCAGGTGTGAATTTAGTTTGCGCGATAGCAGCCATTGCTTTTTCGCGAAGTGTCTTTCCGCTTTCATCAGCCACATCCATAGAGATGAACCATTGCGGCGTTGCACGGCGAATAACAGGTGCTTTTGAACGCCAAGAGTGTGCATCGCGAAGTGTGGTCATGCTACGTGCGAGCAAATTGCCTTGTGCGATAAGCGCATCCATCACGGCTTTATTCGCTTTACCATCTTGGCCGCGCTTCTTGCCATCTATGCGGATAACATCAAGACCTTCAAATCCCGGACATTCTTTTGTGTAACATCCAAAATCATCGAGTGTTTCAGGGATATCTGCTGTGGAATACCCATTGGCGAGCCAGACATTATAGTCGTCCTCACCATGGCTTGGCGCTGTGTGCACAAAACCCGTACCTGCATCATCAGTGACGTGATCACCTGGCAGCATTGGCACGTCGAACTGGTAGCCACCAAGGTTTGCGTCGCGAAGTGGGTGATGACAAGAAATCAATACAGATGGATCAATATCCCTTACTTTGTTCCATCCCGCAGCTTTAGCGCCCTTCATGACGCTTTCGACTAACTTGTCGGCTACAATGATTTTATCACCTGGCTTGATCCAAGGCTCAAACGGCAAATCAGGTTCAAGTTCCGTACATTCAAACAAACCAT
This sequence comes from uncultured Hyphomonadaceae bacterium, assembly GCA_964351655.1. Taxonomy (GTDB): domain Bacteria; phylum Pseudomonadota; class Alphaproteobacteria; order Caulobacterales; family Hyphomonadaceae; genus Hirschia. The sequence goes on from CAYGPD010000043.1 coordinate 28,500, forward strand.
AGGAAATGTCAGGATTATACGAAATCGCTCTGTTTGCTGGAATAGTCCAAGGGGTTGTTGTCCAAATAACAATACAGGAATCTTTAAGGTCCGCTCTCAAATCAGTATCTAATTTAGAACCTTCCCCAGATAGAAGTCCTTTCCAAGGAAACTTCACCCAGATCACATTGGCTTTGCGATCTTCATATTCAACTTCCGCTTCAGCAAGGGCTGTTTGCTCCACCGGAGACCACATCACAGGCTTAGACCCGCGACGCATTTGTCCAGACATGGCAACTTTAAGGAATTCTTCTACGATTGTCGCTTCAGAGCCGAAATCCATTGTTAGATATGGATCTTCCCAGTTTCCGATAACACCGAGGCGTTTGAACTCTTCACGTTGAATGCCGACCCATTCAGTTGCGTAGGCGCGACACGCTTCGCGAAACTCGGATGCATCAACATCGCGCTTGGCTTTACCCTTTTGGCGAAATTGTTCTTCAACTTTCCATTCAATCGGCAAACCATGACAATCCCAACCTGGGATGTAATCAGCATCAAAACCTGACATTTGCTTGGTGCGTACAACAAGGTCTTTGAGGATTTTGTTCAGTGCGTGTCCCAAGTGTAAATGGCCGTTCGCATAGGGAGGGCCATCATGGATCATAAATTCTGGGCGGCCTTTGGCGTCTTCACGCAACGTTTCATACAGATTTTCTTCGTCCCGCTTTGCTAGCCATGTTGGCTCAGCTTTGGGCAGACCTGCGCGCATAGGAAAGTCTGTCTTAGGAAGGAAAAGCGTTTCACGGTAATCGCGGCCTTCAGGAAGATTCGTGTCTTTGGACATGTTTTTTATCTTTTGATTTTTTAAAAGCAGAAAAATGG
>CAYGPD010000044.1:0-26211 GCA_964351655.1 uncultured Hyphomonadaceae bacterium
AGGCCGACGAGCAAAGCGAAGGCACAGGTGCGCCAATTTCTAATTGGCAATCGCATCGAGCAAAGACAGTCAAATGGCGGAGGTTTTGGTGTATGACTATCTAATTTAGGATCTTTTCAACACCCAAATTTCACGCAAAACTAAACGCATACAATGAGCATTTGGAAATCCACGATATGAAAACCTCAGACGCATTTTTAGATAAATACGACGTCACACTATTTGTCACTGATACACCGGTTTACTTTGATATTTCCGCATCTTTTGATGAAGGCGGCAAACTCACCATCAGCAAAGGCAATAAGGACGATGATTGGTATCTTCACATCTCTAAAGGTGAAGCCCCTGTCCTTAAACGCGTTTTAGACAAAACATGTAAGCCACGCATACACACGGGCGATGCAAACGCCGATACACTCGCAATGCTCAAAGCCCAATTTGGCGGTGAACGCGATGCATTTGAAAATATCTTAAAGTTTTTAGATAATCGCGGCGTGAATTACACCCAATCCCATTGGATCGGATCAGATCAATAAGACATCTATCGCTTAAAACGAGATCTCTTCGCCTTCCATACCCGGCAATTTCAACACTATAAGCAAATCGCGGATTTCTTGACGCGCCGCCACATGGCTCATTGTAAAAGCAACATTTGATCCAGCTTCAGTCAGATCAAGCAATGTTAAACCCATAGGAAAGAGTTCACGATATATCACCCGCTCAGACAGACCCGGCGCAATCCGAAACCCAATCCTGCGTGCAAGATTATCCAATGCCTCACCCACGCGCTGCTTATTGCGCGCATCAAGGGGCGACATACGGTTACGCATCACCACCCAATCAATCGGTTTACGGCTCGTTTTGGCTTTGCGTTTACGACAATCCCACACTTGCTCCGCATAGAAGCTTGGTCGCACGACTTCCAGCGTTTGCGGGTCAATATCGCCCAGGAGGTCAAAATCGACAAAACTATCGTTCAACGGTGTGATCAGACTATCCGCAGAAGAGTGCGCCATGCGGGACAAGAATGTATCCCCACCCGGACTATCTACAATAATGAAATCACATGTCTGAGAGAGACGCTTCACACTCTCATCAAACCGTTCTGCTTCTTCTTGTTCCGCCGCATCCAGGTCTCGCGCTTGCGACCCATCAATACGAACTGTTTCTGGCACAGGCAGGTTGCCACCAGTTGTCTGATTCCAGCGAATACGGTTTTCAAGATAACGGGAAAAAGAACGTTGGCGCACATCGAGGTCGAGCAAGCCAACCTTTTTACCCATACGCATCAGCGCAACAGACAGGTGCATGGCAACGGTAGACTTACCCGCGCCACCCTTTTCATTTCCGATGACAATTACGTGCGCCAAACGGTTGCTCGCTGATCTGCCAGCGCCAGCCTGTTCGGCTCCTTGAATTGCCATAGTCACTACTCCACCGTCCGCCAAATATTACTGAAGCACATTGCCAGCTTTAGCCGGCTCACATGCGCCCGCGACACGGCTCAAGTCAACACACACTTCCGCAACTTCTTCTGCACTCGCAAAAGGTCCTGTGGATAGTCGTACACCGCCGCCGACTTCATCGTAATATGGGGTTAATTCTTGTAAATCCAACTCTGAGCCCAAACGATTCCAGTCAGCTTGTGCAGCTCCTTGGGTTGGATACATCGCTAAATCTGCGTAACGGAATAAAGATTGTCCATTTTCCAACGCAGGTGCCTTTTCATAAACGCCTGCTTTTTCTGGCATATCAACAGAAGGCGTTGTCTCAGAAACAGTCACTTTCGAAGTGCTTTGCAGCGGCGCAGGTTTAGCTGCATGCTCACTATCTGCATAACTCAGCGCAGGTTCATCTACGGGCTGCATAATCTCAAGCGCGCTACGAAGCGTCTTAAGTTCATGGTTCAGCGCTTGAACCTTAGACTCAAGTTCATCCACCATCGCCAAATCATCGGCGGGTTGATAACCACGAAGATTAAGGGAGCGAACACTCCCCTCAGGCGGGTCTTGACGACGCGCATCATCGTAGAAAGAAGTTTCACCAGATCCGGATATGCGGGTGCACGCTGATAAAGCGATAGCGCCTACAGAGAAAACCGAAACACGAAGAATATGGAGCAAGTTAATTTTCATAACTCTAAAATCGCGCAACGTGGTTAATACATCATTGATATAGCGCGACCAAATCACCCATTTTTCGTTCACTTCTTGATAAAACAGAGAAAAGAAATTAACGCTTCGCATCATGAGCACACAAAACAAAATCCAAGTCCTTCGCACACCAGAAGAATTACGCCGCTGGCACACTGCCCAACGCCGCGCGGATAAGCGTATCGGCTTCGTCCCAACCATGGGCGCTTTGCATGACGGCCATGTCTCTCTGGTCAAAGAAGCGCAAAAACATGCTGACAGCGTCATTGCATCCATATTCGTGAATCCAACCCAGTTTGCGCCGAATGAAGATTTTGACAGCTATCCGCGTACCCTCGATTCTGATCTTGAAAAACTTGAAGCGGCTGGATGTTGTGCAGCCTACTGCCCTGTCGCACGCGACCTTTACCCTGAAGGCGACGCAACAAAGGTTTATGTCGAAGGTCTCTCCAGCATTCTTGAAGGCGAACACCGCCCACACTTCTTTGGTGGTGTCACTAATATCGTCTCGCGCCTCTTTATTCATGTTGCGCCAGATGTCGCTGTATTTGGACAAAAAGACTATCAACAGCTCATGATCATCAAACGCATGGTCAAAGATTTAGGTATGGCCGTTAAGATCTTAGGTGCGCCCACTATCCGTGAAAAAGATGGCTTAGCCATGTCATCTCGCAATCAATATCTCTCCGCCGATGAACGCACAAAAGCAGGCAGTTTTGCAGGCGCTTTGCGCAAAGCGGCAAGCAGTATTGAAGCCGGAGAATCTATAAAAGCAAGCATAGACCAAGCGCTCAAAGACATTACAACAGCAGGACTTGGCCCGATAAACTATGTCGCTGTGCGCAACGCAGATACACTCGCCCCACTCGAAAGTGACACTTTAGAAAAAGGCACAAATGCCCGCATCCTTACAGCCGCATGGATGGGCAAAACCCGCCTTATCGATAATCTTCCGTTAGAGAGGAAGAAATAAGAGGGTCCGTGGAAATCTCTCCAAAAAACCGCATAAACATCCCGCAAGACTTAACCTACCAGACGCCCGCTTCTTTCAGCGCTAATGCTAGGTGAAGCGGGGTGTCCCCTAAAGAGCGCGCAGCTTGCGATATGTCTGGAGGTGCATCCGATGATTTCAAATAGCGCCATCCCTGAAACGGACGCTTCACCTTCACATGGACCGGCACTAATTCAGGGTCAAAATGGATAAGACAAAACTTTGGCGCGCCTTCAATTTCAACGCGTTCAATCTCGATAATGCGCTGACGTAGACATATCTTGTGCTTGATCACCCAATACATCGAACCACCATTGATAATCTCAGGTCCGCGCTTAGGCATCATCCGTGTTTCATGCACCGGATTCGGCGACAAGCCCGCCGCTTTTCGTTTTTCAATTACGCTTTGCTGCCACTGGGTGAAACTCTCAACAGATTCAGCACCCGCAGCCAGTTTAATCATGTTTAACGCCATATAGGCTAAATAGGACGACTCTTGTCTTAGGTCAGCCCTCTGAGTGTAAAATTTTAGTGAGACGGATAAATTTTAGTCTCTAATTCTTGGCGCGCATCCCCTGCCAATGAAAACGCAACATCTGTGACCCGGACTGCGAAAGAACGCTCATCCTTCATGCCAAACCGTCCGCCACTCGCATACACATCATAGCCGGTTACAAACGTGACCCCCCATTGTGAAGAGCGACCAAAATTGTAGACCTGACGATAGGTATCCACCCAAGCGCCTTCTGGCGTTTTAAACGGTGCATTAATCGAGTACTCTAAGCGAGACAAATTTCCCGTCTGCGCATCAAGAGTTAAACCGCCAACCATGCTTTGTGATAAGATCGCATCTACTGGGCCATCATTGCTCGAAAGCTTATGCTGAAAAGCAACATCCCACCCTGTCGCCGTTTGGACAATCTCACCTTGCCCTAAACTAGAGCGTAAATCATCCGCAAATAGCCGCACATCCGGTTGTGCTTCTCTCGCCCAATCATTGACGATAGCATCTAGCTCCTCGTCCTCTCCTACTCGTTTGGAAATTCGAAAACGCCTGTGGGGTGGTTGCAAAGGATCATATTCAATCTCCCGCACAGCACCTGCACTTGTCACACTTGCCCGAAATGCGGCCCGCATTGAAGGCAATGGTTCAGCATCCAACAACGCGTTATTGAGCATCTCAATGGGTGATAGCTGCGCACCCGCTAGAAAAAGCATAACTCCAAACAAAGCCGTCATTGCTGTTCATTAACCCCAATAGCGCGACAGGAAAACTCATACGGAATTTACAGAAAAGCCCCTAAGAAAAAGGAAACCCTTTCCATTAGAGGCTTTCATTTCACAACAATACGACCAAAAAACGCTCATTTTTACGCTTCATGAAGGCAATGTAATCTAGCTCTGATCAATCTTCGCTTGGTGCCCACGCAGGACGCCGCCCCTCAACAGCAGCGGTTAACCCTTCTATTCCCTCAGTAGATGATCGTTGCTTCGCACTGCGCTTGGCAATTGCATGCATGAGCGAGTTATCGATCGGTTCAGCTTGCACAAACGACACAAGCTCTTTTGTATTTGCAACAGCTGTTGGACCAGCCTTAAATACAAGAGAGGCCAGATATTCTGCCAACTCTTCCATTTCGCTTTCATTCTCTACAGCATATTGAACCAAGCCGATTTGCTCTGCAAAACCAGCATCAAAGGTTTCACTGGTCAGGAACAAAGCTTTTGCCCACCGCGCACCAATCGCTTCAACAACAAATGGCGCTATCGTCGCTGGCAATATCCCGCGCGCAACATCTGTGAAGCTAAAGCCTACGCCTTTAATCGCAATTGCAACATCACAAGCCGCCACAATACCCAAACCGCCGCCACGCGCATCACCATGCACCATAGCCAACGTCATTTGCGGCATATCATAAAGTTTACGCAGCATATTCGCCATCGCCAACGCATCTTCTTCATTCTCTTTTTCGGTGTAATCAATCGCGGCTTTTGTCCACTCATTATCTCCACCTACAGAGAACACATCTCCCGCCCCACGGAAAATCACAAAACGTACTTCTGAAGTTTTAGCGACCAGATCTATGGCATCTGTCAGCTCTTCAACAACGAGTGTATTGAAAGCGTTATGTTCGTCTGGTCTGTTAATTAGAATGACCGCGAGACCCGCGCGTGAGACATCGAGTTCTATATGTTGGTAAGTGGACATTGATCATTCCTTTTTCTTAGATAACACCCTTACTTAACCATATAAGTATGCAGAGGCGAACCACCAGCATTTTTTTGACCTAAACTAATTTGTCATTGTGTAAAAAATAAACGTTTCAACTACTTTTCATTCAATGATAATTAATCATAATCACACGAGTATTCGATATAAAGACCGCGCCATAACAGTATTTGAGAGCACCGTGTCCCTTCCTGTTCGTTTCCGTAACGAAAAACCCAAAATAGACAAAAGTAGGTTGCGCAGTTTTTTCTTTGGCAGCCTATCTTTTATCGGTGTATTACTTGGCGCTTTACTGTGCTTCAACATAGCTATGGATGGCTTCAAGTTTATCAACACCACACCCGAAAAGACAGCGATAGGAGAACTCGCTTTCGCTTGTAGTCGCGGGATGAGTAACAATAATATACGTGATACTGGCGGCTGCCGCTGCATCGCAGAAGCTGCGTTGAGTGAAGGATCACTGCCGCCTAAACGAACGCAAGAGTTAAAAAAATATTTCGTCAAATTGGAAACCGAAAACACCCTGAATGGCAATATTCCTTCACAATTAGACCTCTCACGTTCAGTGGGCCTTATATACGGACATCCCTTCTTGCGGTCTTATAGTGTATGCGTACAAACTGGTCTTCAAACAGGCACACCTGCGCTCACAAAAAAGTAATTCAACCGCCATTTTAACTTAAAATGTATATATCTTCCCCCCTCATTTCTTACACATTTGTTTGGTATTTGCGCGTATACTAAAAATAGTCGAACCCCCATCTCTCCGACACCGATTGCCGAGGAGATGATTAAATGAGCGTATAGTATGGGCCTCTTACCAAGCAAAGAAAAGAAAATTACGCAATCCGTGTTAGACGGCATTCCCTTCTTACAGGATGTGCCAAAGCACACGTTGAAGCTTCTTGAAAACGATGTTGCACACTTTTCTGTCTCAGGCGGACAGCAACTATTTGCAGCTGGTTCACCTGCAGATGCAATATATTTTGTATTGTCTGGATCATTGGGTGCCTTTACTCCAAGGATAGACGGTAGTTCGGAATTTCTTGGCCATATTCGAGCAGGAGAGCCAGTTGGTGAGATTGCTCTAGTCGCAGGCGAGAGCCATAATAATGATGTCTACACTCTTCGTGATTCAGAGCTTATCAGGCTTACACGTCAAGGGTTTATGAAACTTATAAAGTCTAGCCCTGGACTGTTAGAACGCCTCACGCGCGTGCTCTTATTGCGCCTTCGAAAATCGCGCCGTAAGCAACCGCAACGCGCAGAACCCCGAGTGTTTACGCTTCTTGCAACATCCCCATCGATAGATTTAGACCTGCGCACCAAAACTCTTGCACGCGAACTTGAGAAACTATCTCTTAAAGTCAAAATCGTAGATGAGAGCGATGCCGATAAAGACTCACGCTATTTTGACGATCTGGAAGCAAGACACGATATCGTCCTATTCAAAGCCACAATTGGGAACAGCAATTGGTATCGCATGAGCATGCGCTATGCCGACCGAATTTGGGTGATGGCAAGGGCAGATGCACACCCGTCTACGCCACTAATGCCTGATGATGAAAACCCAACACGCCAGTTTAAGCTAGTAGACGTTATTCTTCTTCATCACGGCAACTCTCGTGTAGGTGCAACTCCTGAAAAATGGCGCAGCGCTGCAAAAGCATCGCGCCTATTCCATTGGGACGGCTTAGCAGATGATGATGCATGTCGGCTTGCACGGGTAATGGCAGGTCGCTCAGTTGGTCTTGTCCTATCTGGTGGCGGTGCCCGAGCGTATGCAAGCATAGGTGCCGTGCGAGCACTGCGTGAAGCTAAATGCCCAATTGATTTTGTCGGCGGTACATCTATGGGCGGGGTTGTCGCCGCATGCGTAGCTGCCAATTGGTCCAATGAAGAAATTGACCGCCGCATCCGCAAAGCTTTTGTTGAATCCAACCCCTTAGGAGATTACAACCTTCCAGTTGTTGGCCTTGTAAAAGGTTTACAAGTCGATCGTCGGCTTGAAGAACATTTTGGCGATATGATGATTGAATCGCTCGATATTCCTTATTTTACAGTATCGACGAACCTTACGCATGGCGTAATCCGTATTCACCGCGAAGGATTATTACGACACGCGCTTCGTGCTTCAATCGCTTTACCGGGAATTCTGCCGCCTGTAGTCGATAATGACCAAGTGCTCGTGGATGGCGGCGTACTTAACAATTTCCCTGCTGATATTCTCAAAGACATGCACCGAGGGCGCAATATAGGAGTTGATGTTGGGCAAGCCGACAAAGGATTGAACGCAGAAGATTTTATCAACCCACCAAGCTTCTTCCGCTGGACACTCAAACACGGATTTAAAGCCGCCCCTCCAATAGCCGCACTCCTCATGCGGGCGGCCACTGTGAGCGTAGATCCCAATGAAGGTGCACAGCATATCGATATGCTGGTTCTTCCTAACAGTGAAGATATTGAAATACGTGATTGGAAAGCTTACGATCGGGTTGTTGAAGCCGGATATACGGCAACAAAACGTGCCCTGAATGAAATCAACGGCCCACTCGCTCGCACACTTTCCATCGAACCATAATGGCTAATTCCCTTTCACAGGAAATATTCTATTTCCCGCGACGTGATACAAGGAAATAAGCAGCCATTAGAAATATTAGTCCACCAATTGCGATCATCAATGGTCCAAAAGCAATATCGCTTTGATTCACAATCTTTCCCGGTTGCGCTTTTCTGTAGAAGTCCAAAACTCCCAACACGATTACCGCTACTGATGCAAACATAACTCCTATCCACAAGCGGCCATCCGCGCGCGATACATCTTCATTGTCGGCATTATGTGGAACATCGAATAACGCATCATCATTGATAGAATCAAATTTCGGATCTTTTGGAATAGATTGCGCTGCAAACCCATACCCATCGCTAGGCTCAGATTTAATTTCACGTCTATCAATTCGCTTCGTTTCGAATTTGGGTTGAGACTTTTTAACAATTTCAGCTTCAGAAAAAGAAGCATATTTGTCATCATCTTGCGTCAGCCCTTCTGATAATTTCCATGCATCTTGTGTAGATAAACTTGCATCGTCATCGTCTGGGAATTTGTCGGTAACCACATCTGTTAAAGTCAGCAGCTCCGGCTCAAAAATGCTGTCCAATCTTTTCGCAACAGCATCAGCGGCTTCTTGTGGGGTTTTGACAGAAGGTGTCTCTGCTTTGTCCGCTTCGTCCGCACTCTTTGAAAGCAAACTGAGAATAACTTCTTCAGGGGTTTCGTTTTGTGCACCACTTTCTTCAGTTTCAGGGTCGATTGTAAGAGACCCAATTATCGCATCATCATCCGATAAAATGTCAAATTCATTTGTTCTAGAATTACGATCTTCTGTATCAACACCAGGCTCTACAGCGTATCGGTCATTTGCAACCAAACGCTCAACCTTTTCTGAAGCAAGCGCAACTGAACGAATACGTTCATGCGTCGTTTCTGTGTCATCTTCAGATATATCTTGAGTAGATTTGGTAGCATTTTCATTTGCACTCAATGCTTCATCTACTTCAGCACCGATTGCACTAAACACATCTTCGTCAGTTTCACCGATAAAGATGATTTCTTTGTCCTCTAAAGGATCAGCTGGCGTTGTCTCAACTGTATCTTCAACAGACACAGTGCTTGTTTTGCTAAAATCCTGAGCATCATTTTCACCGATAAAGTGTACGCCCGACGTGTCACGCGAATTGTCATTTCCCAAACGTGGAGAAACAGTACTAGGCGTTCCCGCAGCATCTTTACGACGAAGCAATGTATCAATATCAACAGTGTTTCCAGAACTTTCTGGATTCACAGAACCTGTTGCAAGCAATCGCTCAATAGCAGAATTCATTCCTGCGACATCATCATCACTCTTGGAGCCCGATGTTGCATTCTCGTTTTTACCTACGGTACGTTCTAAAAGGCCACGATCCATTTGCGGCGCGACCAAAGGCGTTGCAGCTGTCGCACGACCATCCGGATGCTCTAGGAATAACGCCTTTTCAATCGCACGCCGACGCACAAGCGCATCCACGACACACACGTGTCCATTGATGCGCGCTTTACGCCAAGCTTCCAGCGCATTTGCTGCCCCAAGATGGTCACCTGTATTCAATCGGTGCAATACTTCACTGTCTCGAAATAGACCAAGCGAGATATTGAACACAAATGATACAATCGCATCATGTTGATTCTGGTTTAATGGCGAAAACAATAAGTCTTCAAGCGCATGTTCAATTGGCTTCAAATCGTACACAAGAAGCGCTTCTGCATCTTCAGGCGACACTCTTACGCCTTCACGCGCTGATTTCACGTGCCCATGCCCTATAACCCAGCGGCCATCTGGCAGACGTGTCGCGCGCTCACGATAACCTTCAAAGCTCTTGATGAGAGCAAGGCCCGAACGAGAAATACGAAGTGAAAGAGTCATAGGGTTTGGCCTGAACTTATTACTATACATGTCGTTTTGCCAAACATATGCAATAAGGGTGCCTCTTTTATGGCAACCTACATTAACACCGCCGTCGCCAGCCCTAGAAACGAACAAAACGCGACAATATCCACACTCGTCAACACAAACACAGACGATGCGACAGCAGGATCAGCCCCCAATTTCTCAAGTCCAATCGGCACAAGTACACCTGACACCCCAGCCCAGATAAATGTTGAAAACATCGCCACAGAAATCACACCACTTAACTGCGGGTCTTTAAACCACACTAACGCGATCAAGCCGACACCAACCGAAAACACAACACCGTTAAACATCGCAGTCAAAAATTCGCGTCGAACCGCACGTCCTGCTCGTGATCCCTGCAAATCGCGTTCGGCGATTGCTCGTACTGTTACTGCCAAAGCTTGTGATCCCGCATTCCCGCCTAAAGCAGCGACAACCGGCATCAGTACGGCCAATGCGATAATCTCTGACAATGTCTCTTCGAAGACTGAAATCGCACCCGACACAATAAACGCTGTGAACAAATTTACACCCAACCATGGGGCACGAGATTGAATAGCATCCCACACAGATTGATAAGACCCACCATCGCGCACACCTGAAAGCGCAAGCATGTCTTCTTTGTTCTCTTGATGAATAACATCCACCATGTCATCCACAGTAATCATACCCGTCAAACGTCCCGCTTCATCTAGCACAGGCACGGACGCAAGGTTATATTGTTGGAAGATATAGGCCACTTCTTCCTGGTCCATATCCGGCTTCACTGCCGCAGATATATCTACCCCCAAATCAGAAAGCAAAGTGTCTCTCGGCGCACAAATCAGCACTGACAGGGGGACGGCACCAACAAACCTAAACCCGGGATCGACCAAATACACTTCAAAAAATGGCTCAGGCAAATCTTCGGTTGAACGCATGTGGTCAATCGCTTGGCCCACTGTCCAAAACTCAGGTGCTGCCACAAAGTCGCGCTGCATCAAACGACCAGCGGTCTCCTCGTCAAAATTTAGAGAGGTTTCAATCGCAGCACGATCCGTCGCGTTGATCTGCTCAAACACGCGTTCCTGACGGTCATCTTCAAGGTCAGACGCCAAAAGCGCAGCATCATCTGAATCCAATTCTCCTAAAACATCGGCGATGACTTTGTCAGAGAGCGCATTCAGCGCATCAATCCGCAAATCTTCGGACAACTCAGCGATAGTATCACCCGGCAACATATCATCGAGCAACTTCACCGCAGTGTTGAATGTTTGGCGTGGCATTTGCTCAAACACATCTGCCATATCGGCAGGGTGATAGTCTTCCATGGCGACAATCAAACCATCGCGCGCACCTGCCTCAACCAGATCAATAAACAGATCTACAGTTTCAGCATCAACACCTGATGTCTCACTTATTATTTCGTCGTGTGGAGGAAAGTATTCGTTTGTTTCTTGAGTCATGCTGGTGCCTCGCAGACTGAATTTTAACAACTCCATAGACCAATTACTATCAGAATGCGAGTGACATTACCTCAACATTTATCCATGCTTGCCGACAATCTCACGGCAAGAATTTCGCATGGCATTCTTTAGTTATACTGGTGCATAAAAGTCTCTAATCAGTCCTCTTTTTTTGAGATAATATGTACATCGCGTTGCGGGAAAGGAATCGATATTCCTGCTTCCTTCAATTTCTTGAAAATCGCGACTCGTAAATTTGATCGTATCATAATCCCCTGCTTCACATCGCTCGTGAAACACCGTAATTCGAAGTTAAGTGAACTGTCCGCAAAATCACTAAAATACACAAACGGAGCGGGATATTTTAAAACCTGTGTATTTTCTTTTGCCACCGCCTCAAGCAGCAGTAAAACCTCTTCTGGGTCAGCTTCGTAGGACACTCCTACATTTATAATCATACGCCCGATTTTGTCTTTATGCGTCCAATTCGTCACAGCACCCGATATCAGTTCGGAATTGGGCACAATGACGGCTGCACGATCAAAAGTCTCAATCTCAGTGGACCGCACGCTAATCTTTTTAACAAAGCCCTCGCCGGACGCGGTCACAATCCAATCGCCCACTTTAATTGGGCGCTCAAACAAGAGGATCAATCCGGACACAAAGTTGCTGACGATACTTTGCAATCCAAAACCAATACCCACTGACAGCGCACCAGCGATAATTGCTAGATTAGAAAGGTTAAACCCAAAAGCACTCACCCCGGTCAAAAACGCAAATACCAACCCGACATAACCGATTAAGGTTTTAAGCGAATTTTGGACACCGACATCTATTCTTGATTTTGGAAAAACCCGCACTTCGGCAGTTTTTTGTACAAACCGAGTCAATGTAATTATCAATAAGAAAACACCGACAGCTGTAATGATTTTCAAAATTGAAAAATTTACATTCCCAACTTTAAAACCAATAAATGCGTCAACTATACCGTCTCGCACATCAGCCCATTCAGCACCCAACAATAATAACGCTGGCGGCGCAAAGGCCAATACAGCTACAAAATCAACTGCAAACCCAATCCAGTAGAATAGAAGACTTTCATGCTCGCTTCCTCTCTCATCTGCTAAAGTGAACCGCTTATCAAAGAGACGAACAACTTCGTGCAGGATAGATCGCAACACCCAGATCAGACCGGCTAAAGCAATTAAATAGAAAGTTCGCGTTGTAAGATAATGCCCAAGTTCGACATAACCAATACAAGCTGAAATTATAGACACACCTGCAATTAAGCTTCCGGCGAGACGAACATGTGACCAATATGTTGTTGCTTTTATAACGCGTGTCTCGTCTGGATTATCTTCCACGGGATGTTGATGCCAATTTGAAGGACGAGATAGCAAAAACAACGTAATCGACAACACGATTGTTGTGATAACTTTTAATATCGTAACGACAGCATCCGTCGTCCCCGACAGCTGCATCACTTCCATCAGTACGCGCTCAGCAACCAGTGTAAATGACGCCAAAAACACCAAAGTACGCAGCGTAAATACCTGAGCATCTGCTAATTGTGCTATTCGCCATTTGGGGGCATTCGGCGCAATCAATCCAACAATAACTGCATCCACCATAACTAACACAACAAAGCCAAGCCATATTGTACGAGCAAGCGCTTCGCCTTCGGTTGGAATGAAGCCCATGGAACGCAGTGCTTCATACACAACAAACCCACCAATCAGTCCCGGCAAAAAGCGCGCTATTGTAAAAACAGCCAACACCAAAACTTTGCGCCAACGTAGCATTTCAACTGACTCTAGTCGGTTTGAAATCACCTTCTGCAATCGTCCGCGAATTGGAATAAAGAAGACAAGTGCAACAAGAAATGCTCCACCCAATACCAAAAGCGGCGTCCAACCGCCTTTGCTATCAATCATTTGCGATTTGAATGCAAAAAATTGCGTTTTCGCTCGACTATAATCTAAAGCGGCTGTTGCAAATGCATCTTGCCAAATTTGTGGACTTAATATCGACCCACTTCTGGCAAATATTGAAGATGAAAATTGGTCACGTCTCAATCGCGCAATTTCTTTGGTTAAGCGATCAGCTTCCGCCATATTCAAATCAGACTTACGCAGAATTCCGCTTAAACGAGAAATCTCTTTGCTCAATCTAACCCGTTCATCCGAAATCGCTGGAGTTTCAGCCGGCTCGCCTTCTTGAGGCGGCTCTCCTAAACGCTCTAAATCCGAAGACACAGCATCAAGCTGTACGCGCAATGGCGCGCTTTGCTGTTCCGCTTCGCGCTGCAATTCTCGCAAGGTATCGCGTACATCTATGAGATCGACATCTTTTTCTCGAAGATCACGTGCTATTCGTTCTAACCGCTCCGTACGTTGATCAAATGCAGCCACATCATCTTGACCAATTTGAGCAATAGCACCGCAGTTTACGAAAAATGCGAGAAAAAGTAGAAAAGCGATACGCATAAAACTTAGATCCAGTTCTTTTTCCGAAACCATAGCAACAAGCCAATGGAGATAACTGTCAGAAGCACACAAAAGGCAGAGAAGGCAAACGGGTTGTCCGCTCCTGGAATGCCACCAATATTGACGCCGAGTAAGCCCGTTAGAAAACCTAATGGCAAAAAGATGGCTGCAACCACCGAGAGGACCAACATATTCCGGTTCATTTCTTCACCGCGTTGATCTGATAGTTGATCATATAAAATAGCGCTACGCTCTCTCACCGCATCAAGTTCTTCAACCATCCGCGTGATGCGATCCAACGTTTCACGCAATGTAATCTGTTGCGCATCGTCAATTAAAAATATTGCATCTGATGCCAACTTACTTAGAGCTTCTCTTTGTGGCCCAATATGACGACGTAACATAATCGTCGTACGTCTCAATTTAGCAAGCGATGTTCTTAAGCCTTCAGGCTCAACAAGACTTAACTCCTCCATTTCATCAACTTTATCACCTAGCCCACCAATTACGGGATCCATGCGTTCTGTTAATGCAGCCGCAAGATCGGTGATAAAACATCCTACTGTACGAGGTCCATTCCCGCTCTCCAGCGCTTCTCGTATTCCCATCACAGCCATAAGACGCCTAATTCGAACGGACACGATGAGGTTTTTCTCAACCCACATCCTTATCGACACCATATCTTCAGGGTCTGATTCTGGGTTAAGGTTCACGCCACGCAGATTGAGCAAAATTCCATCATCATGTCGCGCTGACCTTGGACGTGTATCTTCCAAAGTCAGAGATCGAGCGACCACATCATCGACGTGTTTGGAAATCCAGTCTCTGGTTCCAGCATGCGCTAAATCCAGATGCACCCAACGATAAGCTATATCAGGATTATGAGGCTCGATGACCTGTAAGCTCGTAAGCTTTTCAACACGGCCATCTTGATGCACATCGAATGCGTACAACGGCTCAACTGCCACTACATCTACCGCCATGTGTAAACTCTCATGAAATGGCATATGCCAATTAAAACTTGAATCACTTAAGCCTATAGTGTTTTGGCGCGTCGCCCAACGATCAAATTCATAAGTTTTACTGGCGACAATTTAGCATCCCCCTTTCAGGTTCACACCATGCCTATTAATCGCTCATACCGGAGTAAAAACATCTCCAATCCAGCGCGGAACCATCCCTAAACCAGAAGGGTGCCAGCGCACACACTGACACCCAACAGGCTACTCTACTTCAGGCAAATCAATGCCTAGTTCACGTTTGACGCTATCTCTTTGTATTGCGTTTCCACGGATTTCATTTCTTCTTCACCTTCTTTGATAAGGCGCTTACCTTTTTCAATTTTGGCTTCACCTTCAGAAATTTCTTTCTTAGCTTTTTTCTGCTTTTTTATTGCATCGCTCAATTCAGAATTAGCTTTTTTCAGCTCTGAACTTAATTCTTTAATGCTATCAGCTTCATCCATTGCCTGGTCTGGGTTGATCGCATCACCAAGTGTTGAGACAGCTAGATCATACTTGCTTTGCGCTTTATCTACTAAGCGCTGTGCGGTACGTTCATCAGCTTCTGCATTAGATAAAGCCTTGTTTCCTTTGCGTACTTGCTTGTTGCCATCGCGCACAAGTTCTTCACCTGATTCAAGCTTTTTCTCGCCTTTTTTCCAATCCTTCGCGACCTGACCAACTTCTTCTCCGAAGTTTTTACCAGTTGACGCACATCCCGCTGTGCCGAGAGCAGCAGCAGCAAGGATTGCAATGATGGCCATTCTTTTGTCGAACTTAAACATAGCCTATTCCTTTCATGCTGACGGGAATTTCCGTCTTATGAATCTCTTTTACCGCCTAGCTTAAAATCAAGCAAACGAATATAATTGGTGTTTAATATTGAAAAAAGCGATTTAATATGGATATCACTCAAGCTCAAACCTTCCTTGCAATTGTCGAATGCGGTAATTTTATCGAAGCATCTAAACGTGTATATGTTACCCAGTCCACGGTTAGCGCCCGTATAAAATCCCTTGAAGAACAATTAGGTAAGCCACTTTTCATTCGCTCTAAGGCTGGATGTGATCTCACACCCGCCGGCCAACAATTCTATCGATTTGCTCATTCGATGGTGCGGATATGGGAAGAAGCCAAACATCACGTTGCTGTACCTGAAGGTTTTGAGGATACTCTCATAATTGGTGGCCAATATAGCTTGTGGAACCGCTTGTTGGTTCAATGGGTCCCGCATTTTCAAGCACAAATGCCAAATGTAGCTCTACGCTGCTCTATCGGTATGCCAGCACGCCTCATCCGTGAAATGGGTGAAGGTGTCATGGATATTGCCGTCGTTTATCAACCCGAGCAGCGTCCAGGTATGCGGGTTGAAGAATTGTTCGATGATCAACTTATTCTCGTCACAACGGACCTCTCCGTACCGCTTCATGAAAACTATATTTACAACGATTTGGGTGAAACATTCCGCACGACCCACGCAGCGGCTTTCCCTGATTTGCACAATCCAGGGCTAACTATCAATCTTGGAGCTATCGGTGTAAATTTAGTAATTAGAAACAAAGGTGCAGCCTATTTTCCGCGCCGTATTGTTCAAGATTACCTGAATAAAGGAGTGCTCTTCAAAATTGATACAGCACCCGAATTTTCATACCCCGCTTATGTTGTCTATCAAGAAGAATTCTCTACACCACACATTATGGAGGGTGCTTTGTCTTCCTTAAGAGACATAGCTAATATGGCTCAAACAGGAGATCTCCCCCCCCCATTCTGGCAAAAGCTAATTGCAAAATGAGTAGCAGAAAAATTATACGCCACAGTGCTAAAACACTCAAATAGTAGGCTAAAGCCGTTTTCGTAGCCTTGCGTTTCAACAAATTTAGTCAACCACCGAACAAATTGTAAAAACTTATTGAGACACGCTGTAAAGTGAACTTAGCTTGGCTTCCAAGCAGCTAATCTAAATGTTCAAAGATTGATTGAAGTCGTAATGAGCGACTTGCACATACGATAGCCAACAGAATCAAATACATAGAATGTTGTTGATGATGGAAGTGGAATCTAGAAGCGCACATAATTTAAGAATGGACTATTCCATCTCTAATTTCCTGCTCGAGTGCTGGAAACTAATGCTATCTACATATTCCGAAACTGAAAATAATTCGAAAAGGCCAATCGAACGGTTCGGATTTATTTTGTTTTTCTATCTCTGTATTCCAACCATGCGAGGATTACTTTCTGGATTAAACGCTTCCGGAAGCCAACACCTAGGTTCAAGCAGCGCCTATATAATTTATTGGGTTTGCTCGACCGTTTCCGCATGGATTGCCTTTGGAATAGGCACTCACATCGCTTCTTGGATTGGTCGCTTTTTCAAAGCCCCTTTGTATTTAGTACTTTTTATTGGCTGTATGATCGGTGCCAATGTCCTTTGGATGCCTTTCCTTGATATAAGAAATGAGGTCTTGGCGAGCCTTGCAGCCCCTGGCGAAGTTTTGCGTCACCCTTGGAGCCATCCCTCCATACTTGTGATGGTATATCACACCGTTGCAACATCGATCATGTGGATCAGTCTCAATCTGATATGTAGTGTGTGGTTTGGAATACCACGCTTTGGGCACACAAACGTCGAACCTGATCTTAGGAAATCGCAAACAGTTCAAAATACTCCGAAAGAACCAGACGCAGCGTTAGATGAGACACCGTTGGAAGAGCTCAATCGCCGCCTGCTTCCCCACACGACTGATCGAATTGTCTCCATGAAAGCGGAAGACCACTACACGCTGATACAAATCGGAGAAAACCATAAACTTATATATATGCCTTTCTCCAAAGCAGTCATTGCTGCTAAAGATTTAGGCGGCATCAAAACTCATAGGTCTCATTGGGTTAGTGTCAAAAATGTGCGGGGGGTTATCCGTGAAAATGGCAATCTCTATATTTTGCTTTCTTCCAGTCAGAAAATTCCAGTGAGCCGGAACCGAAAAAATGCAGTGGAACGGGCACTCTCAATGCAAAATTTGAACAATTCACCCTCATAAAAATAAGCTGCGCAGCGTCCCTATTTATTAGGCGGCACCAACTGCTTTGAGCGTGCTCCCTCTCCCAGAATCCCCTCTGGAATCTTATCAAATTTGATAACGTTTCACTACCGCTCCCCTTATGGACACTCGGTTCTGTGAACACACCCCCTAAAATTACAAGAAAATTTATCTCCCAATTTCAGACAACCTACCTAACTCCCATATTTGGTTCAGCAAGAAAAATTTGAAATTCTTCGTCAAAGCGTAATGAAATACTTTTTTCAGAAACCTCCCCAATAGGTGTCCATAAATCTGAAAATCCAAAAATTGTCCAATCGATCGATTCCACCTTTATTCCGCAAACCATTCGCGAAGAATAACCTGAATTTCGCGAAGGACGCATTGCGATATTTAGATTCAAGCAGAACCCTCTTCGTTAACTGAATAAAAAAGAACCAAAACGGTCATTCATTCAGGGAGGCTTACATGCA
This sequence comes from uncultured Hyphomonadaceae bacterium, assembly GCA_964351655.1. GTDB lineage: Bacteria > Pseudomonadota > Alphaproteobacteria > Caulobacterales > Hyphomonadaceae > Hirschia. The sequence continues at coordinate 18,305 of CAYGPD010000044.1, forward strand.
TAAAAGGGGAAACATTATGCCTAAACCACAAAAGACGATTAGATATAAGTTTGCTGCCAGCACTTTGGTAGCCGCATTTGCCCACACGCTCATTCCAGCATCTGCACAAGAGCAGCCAAGCTCGGACGCATACGCACAAAAAGAAAAAACTAACGTCCAAGATGTCATCACAATCACGTCTCGCAAGAAAGTAGAGACAGTGCTCGAAATACCTGTCTCTGTTCAGGCTTTTTCAAGTGAGACTTTGACCGAAGGCGGTTTGTTAGAGCTGGAATCTGTTTCCGCATTAACTCCAAACCTGAATTATTCCAGCCTTGGAAACTCGCAACCAGGTCGTTTCAACACCGGTATCCGTTTTCGTGGTATGGACAGCACTATCTTGACCCCAACCAATCAGACCGGTGCATTTTTTGTTGATGGGGTAAACTTCGCAGGAGGAGCGAGTTCCGTCGATTTTTCTGATATAGCGACTATCGAGGTTGCAAGAGGTCCTCAGCCTGTCTTCTTCGGACGGGGAACATTTGGCGGTGCAATCAATTATGTCACGGTAGATCCAAGCGAAGAATTTGGAGGAAAGCTTTCCGCATCCTATAGCCCATCCTTTGGTAGCTCATACATTTCTGGGTATATTGAAGGACAAATCGCCGAAGGATTATCTGGACGCCTCACAGCCTTTTCCCGCGAAAAAGGCTCACAATATATCGCGACAGATGGCGGTGATATCGGAGAAGAAAAGACAGACGGATTATCCGCGATAATAGCCTACCACCCCAACGATAAATTTGATCTAAAAACACGTATTTCTTACAGCGAGGATACGGATGGTCCAGCTGCAACATCTTTCCTTAAATACAGTGAAATAGGAAATATTGCAGTCGGAACTCCATTGACGGTAAATTCGACAACCGGAGAACAAACTGGCGCTTTCAGGTCTATATTCTATCAAGGCGTACTTCCAAACTCAGGTATAGTGAGTAGCAATACAACATTTTATGACATCGACCCTGGTACTCCAGATGCCTTCAATATTCGCGATGTTTTCCTAGTAGATGCTCCCAATGGTGGTACACCAAAACTCGAACAGTTTGGCCTTAAAAGCGAGGTTCTCACCGGTTCTCTTGCTATGAATTATCGTCTCTCAGATTCTATCACACTCTCTGGTCTGTTTGGATATAACGAGAAATCAACAACACAAATCCGCGATACAGACCTCACTGACTCACCGACTTGGGCTGCGATTACATTTTTGGACCTCAAGTCCTATTCCCTCGAAGGGCGCGTCGCATTCGATAATGGAGGCCCTTTGCGTTTAACTGGGGGTGTAAACTACGCATATGCTGATCAGTTCGGAGATATTGATGGCGGTTATTCTGTTATCGATGGCATTTTTGGTGGGCTACAAGTGGGCTACGGAACCGGCTCGCTAGACAACGTAGAAATCGAAACTCTAGGTATTTTTGGTTCATTGGAATATGACATTCAAGACTGGCTAACACTTGCAGTTGAAGGCCGCCAACAATCAGATGAGTCCACACCAAGCACTGGGAATATTGGTGTAGGCAATTCGATTACACAGCAAGACACCCTATCCTACGATACATTTTTGCCTCGTGTGATACTTTCTGCAAGACCTTTAGATGGCGCAAACTTATATATTAGCTATGCGGAAGGCACACTACCTGGTGTGCGCAATACAGTATTCGATGGACTAACAGATGCAGATCGAGAAGCAGCTCGCGCTGCTTTTCCCTTGGTTGTTGAAGAAATCGATTCAGAAACTCTAGAAACCTACGAGCTAGGTTGGAAACAATCCCTACCGGCTTTGAATGCTTGGTTCTCAGCCATTCTATTTACACAAGAATGGTCGAATATGAAATCAACGGGATCATTTGTCTTTACCAGCCCAGATAGTGGAAACAGCATAAATTTATTTTCCACTGTCGCGGGTGAAAGCAGTATGGATGGCTTCGAATTTGAAGGCATGTGGACGCCAACAGACGCCTTTTCCTTGCAAGCCTCGTATGGCTATGTAGATGCAAAATTCGACAATTTTATCAATCAAACCTTCGACAGTATTCTAGGCCTAACCGCTGATTCAGCTTACAAAGCAGATGGAAATGCTCTCCCAAGATCACCAAAGCACAGCGGTGCGATTGCTGCCACTTGGCAACAGCCTCTGGTAGGAGATTGGTCTTATAAAATTCGTACAGATATCTCCTATCAGGGCGATTCATATATTGACGAGTTAAACTTAACAAAGATCAGCAACTACACTTTGGTTAATTCACGGATTGCATTTGAAAATTCCGAAGGAGTTAGCCTCGAAATCTTCTGTACCAACTGTTTAAGTCAGGATGGCTGGAGCTCTGGGCGCCGTCTAACTGACTTTAGTAGAAACCCAAACTTTTTCGGTTTCCAAGGCGCAGTCGTTGACCCAATCGATAAACGCGAAATCGGTATTCGCGCATCGATGGAGTTTTAAAATATAATGAAACTTGTCCGCCACTTAATTTCGTTTTTAGCAGTTGTAATGGTGGCAGCCATTGCGGTAGTTGCCTTCTTAGTATGGCACTACCGTGATTACTCTGCATCAAAGCTCGAGGCTAAATATGCGCTTCCTCCATCGTCCTTTGTAGAGGCTGGTGGAGCCCGTTTTCACGTTAGACAAGAAGGATCGGGACCCGATATTCTGTTGCTGCATGCATCTTTCGGCAACCTGTACATGTGGGATGGATGGGTCGAAACTCTTCAAGATAAATATCGCGTGACGCGACTAGACCTAATTGCCCATGGGTTAACTGGCTCTGGCCCTCAAGAACAATACACAAATGACGAACTAGCCGAAATGCTTCATGAGTTAACGACAAAACTTAACTTAGAGAACTTCCATTTGGTTGGAACTTCTATTGGTGGAATTTTAGCATTTACATATGCCGCAGATCACCCTGAACGCGTAAATAGCCTTACACTTATAAATAGTGCGGGCCTCCTTCATCGGACCGTAAATCCCAACGCATCTCAAGTCTTACCAATTAGGTCACGCATTTTATCAAAAATAACTCCAAAGTTTGTAGTCGATAAATTTGTGACGCACCTAATAGGAGATCCATCCAAAGTCACTCCAAAGATCTTGGAAACCTACTACGACATGACTATGCGCGAGGGTAATAGAGCCGCCGTTTTGAGCGGATTTAAAAACTACAAACCAAGAAACCCGAACCCTTGGCTTAACAAAATCACCTGCCCCACTTTGATTATCTGGTCAGACGGTTCGGTACTGCCGGTGGAGGAAGCCAAGGAATTTTCTAATAACCTTGGTTCAGAAAATATCGTGATTGAGATCATCGAAGGTGGAGGACACGCTTTACCTATCTCCCACCCAGCTGAAACATCCCAAATAGCTGAACGATTTTGGGAAAGCATCGCGCCCTTTACAGCATCTAACAAAGGATAGCTCCCAGTGGTTAACCTCAACAGACGACACATTCTAAGTGCGACAGCAGCAGGAGCTGCAGCGTCGGTCATTCCACGTTCGGCATTTGCAGCAGAGCGATCCAATGTTCTAATTTTGGGCGCAGGGCTAGCAGGATTATATGCTGCAGACTTCCTGAGAGACCAAGGTGTAGACGTAACAGTACTTGAAGCGAAATCAGAACCCGGCGGTCGCACCAAATCAGTTCTTATCGATGGCGAATCCGTAAACCTTGGCGGAAATGAAATCGGTTCTGATTATGGCCGCATGATTGCTTTAGCAGGAAAATACGGCCTTGAATTAACCAAGTCAGAACAGATGGGGTATCCTACTAACGACATCAATATTGATGGGACTATGATTGCTGCAAAAGACTGGGCTAAAAGCAATCTGAACAAACTCCCTGCGGCCGAACGAGAGATACTTCCTCACCTCTTAGAAACACGCTTATTCTACTCAAAACTTCCATTCCGCGGTATTGATGATTGGTTAAAGCCAGAGAATGCCCACTTAGACATTTCTCAGTATGAATATCTTAAAGCCGCTGGAGTCTCCGATACTGCGATTAGCTATATTGACCAATTTGCCTTGTCTACAGATACAAGTCGGACGTCCGCGCTCAGTGTATTTCGCGATGCTGCTCGCTTCACTTTTACAGGATTTGACGGGGAATCTTCAGAAAGCGACGCACTTGGTAGCAATGTAGGTTCGTACACAGTAAATGGAGGAACACAAAAGGTCTGCAAAGCCATGGCCAACTCTCTTGGCGACCAAGTAAGGTACAATGAGGTGGTCAGTCGCATTGAGCATAGTAATTCTGGAATATCCGTTTCAACCCTATCAGGCAGTCGATACTCAGCAGATTTTCTTATAATAGCTATACCTCTGACAGCGCTTTCCAGAATTAGTATCTCACCAAATCTGCCGGAAGTTCAGCGACGTGGTATCGAGAATGCACGTTACGCAGGCGGCGTTCAAATCCACTGTCGGTTAAATAGCAAAAAATTGACCCGCGACGGCTTCGAGGCATCCTTTATTTCTAATGGCCCTATTGAACGGTTGATGACCATTCCAGGTGTCAACGGAGAATCTGACCGAGCTGTCATATGGGTCAATGGTCTTGGTGCAAACCGCATTGATCAACTGCCTGAAAAAGACGTTTCTAGTTATATCATGCAAGCCATGAAAAAAGCGCGACCTTCAAGTGAAGGTGCTTTGGAATTCTTGTACCAATATTCATGGAGCAGAGACCCCTTCGCTGGGGGTATCCGCTACGTGTATGGACCGGGGGAAGCCTCATCTCTCGGTCCAGTAATCAACAAACGAATGGGCAGGATAATTCTTGCCGGAGAACATGCTCGTATCAACGATCTCGGCATGGAGGGCGCATTGGAATCTGGATTCAATGCAGTTCTATCGATACTTCAAGCGACGAAATAGGAAGACACTTATGTTGCAGACAAAACATGCTTCAAAACTCATACTGCTCGCCTCAACAGCATTTCTATTCGGTTGCAACCAAGAGAGCGAAACAGCAAGTACAAAGAACACCTCCTCATCTCACGATATTTCAAATGCTACTTCTGTCGCTGAAGATCTTACAACCCCTCAAACAGCTTCATCTGAACTTCAGCAAAGTAGTAGTGCTATTTCTATCTGTTTAGCTTGTCACTCTATGTCCGACCCCTCAAAGGGCAAATCCATTCGTTTAGGAGGTCCAAGCCTTTGGGGAATTGTTGATCGCAAAGTTGGCTCAATATCGGGCTATCCTTACTCTGAAAGTATGAAAAAATCTGACATATCGTGGACACAAGAAAACTTAGCGTCTTTTATTGAAAGTCCTCAAGATATGTTTCCAGGAAATAATATGGCATTTCTTGGTGTGCCCAACGAAGAGGATAGATCAGAGATTCTCAACTATCTAAATACATTGAAATAACTGGAAACAACAAAGATCAGGCTAATTACCTTTGCATATGCCACTTATTTCTTGCACTATAAAAGGAAATAAGTGGCAGCCACATATCTATTTTCAATGAAACAACTCGATCCGGTTGTAACACCTGCAAAGCCACATAATGCTTTGTTAATATAGAAATTTAAGTACAGTTTATTTCATATTTTTTGAGAAGAAATCGTTCAATCAAGTTAGACAAAGCGCAATCTCATTGTATGTCGTGCGCCCATACTTGGCTTCTATAAAATTCAATTCCAAATGAGCGCACGAATAAATAGCGACAAAGATTTCCGCTTTAAAGCTGAATACTCAACACTTACTATTTTAGGAATAGTTTGGTGCGGCCGAGAAGCACCTAACCCTTGAACCATACACCCCCACCCAGTCTTATTTTCCCACTAAATATTAGCGATATTGACAGAATAACGTCTCATAGCGTTCCATGAAGCATCTTCAAATCCAATACATTTCGTGGTATCTATCATGGTATTATAAAGGGTGTTTAAATGGCATTGACCGACCTAAAGATCAAAAATCTAAAAGCAGGCACCAAAGCCTACAAGGCAGCAGATCGAGATGGGATGTATTTGTATGTCTCAACTACCGGATCTAAATCATTCAGGTATAACTTCCTGTTTAATGGAAAGTCTCAAACTATTACTTATGGAATGTATCCAATAGTAAAATTGGCAAAGGCAAGAGAACTTCACCAAGTCGCCAAACAATTAAAGGCTGATGGTGTTAACCCAAGGCTCCACCAGAAACAGAAAAAGACTGAACTCACGAACAATCAAAATGACTGTTTTGAACACTTCGCCACAAATTGGCTCCGCAAACGAGAATATGACAATCTTGCAGATGCCACTATTAAAAAAGACCATATGTTGGTTGATCTCCTACTCAAGGATATCGGCCACATACCTATAGAGGAAGTTACACCTCAAGAATTGATTGGCTGCATACAAAAGCAAATAGACAAAGGCTTCAAAAGTTGGCCCTACGATTTAAAGTCTAGAGCCGGACATATTTTTAGGTACGCAATTGCTCAAGGGAAAAATTGCCGCAATCTTGCCGAAGATATAAAAGACGCATTACCGGCCCAACCACCTGCAAAGAACCATGCAGGTATTACAGATAAGCAGGCATTAGGAAAACTATATCATGACTGTCTAAACTATTCAGGACTTCCACAAACACGAATAGCGTTATGTTTTATAGCACATACTTTTGCTCGCCCGGGAGCCGCAAGAATGGCGACCTGGGATCAATTTAATTTTGATGAAAAAATATGGACTACACCCGCCGAAAACATGAAAGGAAGAATAACTCGCCGACAAGAACACGTAATTCCACTATCTTCCCAATCAATTGCTTTACTAGAAGATTTGAAACTCCATACAGGTCAACGAAAATTCGCTTTTCATGGTCAGCCGAGTGGAGAAAAACCAATAAGTGAAAACACACTAAATAAAGCACTTAGAAGCATGGGCTATACATCCAACGTACATACTTCGCACGGTTTCAGAACAACCGCATCAACCATCCTAAATGAGATAGGATATGATGATAGATGGATCGAAAGACAGATGGCTCATAAAATAGAAAATAAGGTAAAAGCATCATACAACAAGGCAGAATATTCCACACAAATACGTGACATGATGCAAGATTGGTCAACCTTAATTGAAAAATTTTCTCAAGAACAAACAGGTCGATAGGTTACATTTACTTCTCACCTACTCTTGACAAAAATATAATTATCATTTACTATAATCGACGAATTTTCCGCATTGAACGGGAAATCGCCTTACATAACTAGACAAAGAAGCTAGAGGAAAACAAATGACAGACTATTTTATTGACACGTCTACTTTCTGCCAAATGCTAAACATTAGCAAAAGCACATTTTACCGGATGAAGAGCAGTGATCCGTCTTTCCCCAACGCAGTAATATTTTCTTTGAGGTGCCCCAGATATCGCAATTCCGATGTTACGAAGTTTTGCACTGACAAGCTAGGAAACACGAACTCGCAGTTGTAATCCCGCCCAAAAAAATACACACAATTCTTACCTCCACAACTATAACAATAATCAGGAGAACGAATGCTAAATATAACTAACGAGCAGACTACTGACAAAAAAATAAAATTGCTTAAAGGCATCCATGAAGCACTAAGCAACATCCCTACTCAATTGCAATTCACAGGCACAACTAAACAAGCAATCTTATATGATCCAATCTATAGTAGTTGGACCGTAAAATCGCTTCACGGTCCTTTGGTGCCTATTTAGGTTCCCTGTAATCCCCCCTTAAAATAATAGGTTTCAAAAGTAGAATTTTCGCGTTTTATAAAACGAGGAGATTTGAGATGAAGACATCAAGATTTAGCGATGCTAAAATTATGGGGATCCTGAAACAGGCGGAGAATGGTGTACCCGTTTCTGAGTTGTGCCGAGAACATGGCATGAGCAGCGCTA
>CAYGPD010000045.1:0-23524 GCA_964351655.1 uncultured Hyphomonadaceae bacterium
ACACAACAATGATGATCAAAAAGCCTGGAATAACCGCTGCAAGATTACCTTCAGGGACACCAAAAAGGCCCTTCATGTAAGTCACCGCGCCAAGCGCCAGAACAAATAGACCCAAAGAGGCCAGTACAGGCCAAGGACTTGGGTTTACGATGTGGTAGTCATGCTTCATTGCGCCGTGCGCCATGGCCAATTCCCTCAGTTTTAAGTCGCGTTCGTCAATTACAATTGCTGATGCGAGGATTAATGTGTGCTCACCCCAGCATCAAGCTGTGCGGTATATTGATTCTTCTTTTCTGCATTCGTATCGTAAAACGTGTACGAAAGCGTAATATCAGTTATGTCGTCCAACTGTTTTTCATCATTCATTTCAGGATCAATGTAGAAAATCACTGGTAGCCGCTCTTTGGCACCAGGTTCAAATACACGTTCCTCAAAACAAAAACACTCTAACTTATTAAAATACGGGCCAGCTTTGTGTGGCGCGACATTATATGCAGCCATCGCAGTGATGGGTTGATCTGTCTCATTAGCAACTTCAAAGAAGATCATGCCTGTCTCCCCAAGTTTAATAGGGAAAGTACGATCGACCGGCTTAAAAGTTAGCCCTGTATGCATGCCGGTATTTGAGTCTAGACGGATTGTCACTTCACGCTCAAGCACTTGACTTGGCGCTTTGTTCGCGACTTGGATTGTGCCGCCAAAACCTGTGATATTACAGAATGCTGAATACAGTGCTGGCGCAGAAAAGCCAAAGCATAATGCTCCCAATGCAACAAGCCCAACAATACCCGCAGTTTTGTGATTGCGAGACAACATTATTGCACTCCCTCATCGGAAGTTTCCACAGTCGATGGTGCTTCTTCGATCACATTACCAGCAGCATCCAGCTTCTCACCATCAGCGGAATAATATTCTACAGCGGAAGAAAAATCGCGTGATTTGGCAACCGCAGCCGCATTGTCACCTAAGCGCGCAATTGTGATTACAAACACCAAAATTATAAAACCAAACAAAGCCAGTGCTAAATATTGGCCGCGTCTTTTGCGAATTTTCAATTGCTCTGGAGTTAGTGCAATTGTTTCTCGAGTTGGCTGAGATTGATCATTCATGAGAGGCCTCCCCACACGAAAGGAGTTGCAAAGTGAAGCCCCAATCCCTGCTCGATAGCTAGAACACCAAACAAGGCAAATAGATACACGATCGAAATTCCAAACAAACGTTTTGAGTGCGTGAGGTCTACTTCACCAATTTCAGAATCATCGCCCGCTTTTGACATAAACACCCGTATAGCAGCCCACAAAAACCAGACGCCTAGACCAAATGCCGCAACAAGATAAGCATATCCACCTAGACCAGTTGCAACGGGGACCATGCCCAATGGCAATAACAAAATGGAATATAGCAAAATTTGTAAGCGTGTGTGTTTTGCACCATGCGTCACAGGCAACATCGGAACCCCTGCCTTGCCATATTCTTTGCTTGTCCAAAGCGACAATGCCCAAAAGTGCGGTGGTGTCCAAAAGAATATAATCGCAAACAACAGCCACGCATTTAGAGGCGCATCACCTGTTGCAGCAGCCCAACCAATCATGGGAGGGAAAGCACCGGCAGCTCCCCCAATCACAATATTTTGCGATGTCGAGCGCTTCAACCAAATCGTGTAAACGACTGCATAAAAGAAAATCGAGAAAGCAAGCAACCCAGCAGCAAGTGGATTAGATGCAAGTGCCATAATCGTAACCGACACGGCTGACATTATCAGGCCAAGACCTAAAGCTTCATCACGTGGGATCAAACCTGATGGAACAGGACGCACCATTGTACGTTTCATTATCGCATCAATATCGTGATCATACCACATATTTAACGCGCCTGCGGCACCAGATGCCAATGCCACTGCTAAAACAGCTGAAGCAGCTGTTACCCAATTCATAGAACCCGGTGCAGCGATTAAACCCGCAAATGCCGTGAACACAACAAGCATCATTACGCGCGGCTTCATAAGCTGCACATAATCGCCAAAGCTGGCCATGCGTGTGTCGTCTTCAAATGTGTTGGTTAAATCGCTCATTGTTTCAATCTAATGATACAAACGCTCCCCTGCTTGGAACAATTACCAGAGCAGAAGAGCGAATGTGAAGTTAAAACGGACCGCTAAAATCCTAGCGGTCCGCATTCAGATTTTAGTGTCCACCAGAATTCTTAACCACTGGAAGTTCATTGAACTGGTGGAAAGGTGGTGGTGAAGACAATGTCCACTCAAGTGTTGTTGCGTACTCTCCCCATGGGTTTGCTTCTGCTTTCTTACGAGCAATCATAGATAGGATCAGCCCGACAAAGAAGAAGATCATCGCAACAGCTGTAATCATGTAGCCATATGTTGAAATCTTGTTCCAGAATGCAAACGCATCAGGATAGTCCACATAACGACGTGGCATACCGTTTAGACCGAGGAAGTGTTGTGGGAAGAAGATCATGTTTGTACCCACAAACATCAGCCAGAAGTGTACGCCTGCAAAGAAGACGTTGTACTTGATGCCGAACATTTTCTCGAACCAGTAATACCAACCCGCAAACAATGTGAACACAGCACCTAGTGACAGCACATAGTGGAAGTGCGCAACCACATAATATGTGTCGTGAAGCATGTGATCGACACCAGCATTCGCCAACATCACACCTGTCACACCACCAACGGTGAACAAGAAGATGAAACCAATTGCCCAGAGCATCGGCACAGTGAAAGTGATAGACCCACCCCACATTGTCGCGATCCAAGAGAAAATTTTCACACCTGTCGGCACCGCGATCACCATTGTCGCAGCCACAAAGTATGCTTTCAGCTCAACGCCCATACCTACTGTATACATGTGGTGAGCCCACACGATAAAGCCGATAAAACCAATAGCTGCCATCGCATAAGCCATCGCTAGGTAACCAAATACTGGCTTCTTAGAGAAAGTTGAAACGATGTGAGAAATGATACCAAAACCCGGCAAGATCATGATGTACACTTCTGGGTGTCCAAAGAACCAGAACAAGTGTTGGAACATGATCGGGTCACCACCACCAGCAGGATCAAAGAACTGAGATCCGAAGTTACGGTCTGTCAGTAGCATTGTCAGCGCAGCAGCAAGAACAGGAAGCGCAAGAACAAGAAGGAATGCAGTAATCAACAACGCCCAAGCGAACAAAGGCATTTTGTGAATAGTCATACCCGGTGCGCGCATGTTCAAGATTGTCACGATGAAGTTCACCGCACCCAAAATTGAGGAAATACCTGCGATGTGTAGAGACAGAATAAGGAGGTCCATAGATGAACCTGGGTGGCCCATTGTGGAAAGCGGCGGATAAAGCACCCAACCACCACCGAAACCTTTAGAACTTTCACTCACACCCGGCACAAACATAGAAAGCAATGCAAGCGCAAATGAGAAAGGCATCAGCCAGAAAGAAATATTGTTCATGCGCGGCATCGCCATATCCGGCGCACCAATCATGATTGGAACAAAGAAGTTACCAAAACCACCGATAAGCGCAGGCATAACCATGAAGAAGATCATCGTTAGACCGTGCATTGTCGTCACAACGTTATAGTTGTGCTGGTCACCCCAGCCATCAACACCTGTAAAGTATTGAACGCCCGGCTCCATAAGCTCCATACGGATCATACCTGAAAGGCCAAATCCGATCACACCCGCAAACATAGCGAAGACAAGGTACATGATACCAATGTCTTTGTGGTTTGTTGAAAACAACCAACGTGCTGGGGACCATACACTTGGTGCGCCAGAGTGGTCACCATCGTGGTGATCTGCCACTGCTTCTCTTTTAATTGTCGGTTCCGTCGTCATGGGACCTTAGCTCCTTCTATTCTTTATTGAGCCGAGGCCACACGCACGAGCTGTGCAGGGCGTGGGGCGACTTGGTTGATGTAAGCTGTTGCTGCGTCGATATCATCGTACGCAAGGCGAAGCCATTCGTCATATTGCTCTTGTGGAACGATACGCATTTCAATCGGCATAAAGGCGTGGTCACGTCCGCAAAGCTCAGAACACTGTCCGTAGTATGTTCCCACTTTTTCAGCTTTAAACCAAAGCTGGTTCAAACGGCCTGGAACTGCATCTGTTTTCAAACGGAAAGCAGGCATAGCCCATGAGTGGATCACATCAGAGGCTGCAAGGTTCATGCGGATGTATTTGCCTTGAGGAAGAACCAATGGATTGTCAGTTGAAAGATTACGACGCGCACCCGGTGTAGACGCAATATCTTCACCTGCGATCATACGCGCATCAAACTCAACAACTTCTGTTTCGCCATCGGCGTTTTCAAAGTCGATCATGTAAGACCAGTACCACTGACGCCCATAAGTTTTGATTGTAACCCAATCATCAGCAGCAATCTCTTGATACTCACCACTTTCAAGCTTTTGCTTTGTTGGTTCAACTTCCAACGTAAACAATAGCGGGAATGAGAAGATCGCAATTGCGAACAAGATCAACACAGGTGCAATCGTCCAGATCACCTCAATCGCAGTATTGTGCGAGAATTTAGCAGGTGTTGGATTTGCTTTCGCGTTGAATTTCAAAATCACCCAACCGAGCAATAGCGTCACAAATATTGTAATGATAGTGATAATCACCATTACATAGTTGTGGAAAAAGGTAACTTGTTCCGCAACAGCTGACGCTGCAGGCTGCGGGCCAATTGCCATTGGTGTTGGTTCATTCGCAAACGCAGCGCCTGCGCCTACTAGAAGAGCGCCTGCCATAGCAGCGCCCAATTTTAATCCGTGCAAACGCATAGCTTTGCGCGTCTCCCTCAATTCTTCACACGCGCCAAAACCGATTTCAACACGCAATTTCGTCAGGACCAATTAGAACTCGCGAAAATTTCTAGTGATACACCTAAAAACAATACGCTATTCGCTTATTTCCACCTTCGCTATCATGACCCCTTAGCCTTTGAAAAGTGAGCTAGCGGACAAAGCGACAGATTTTCGCCACTTTATGGCTGTAACCGCGCCTAAACTCAATGAAAATCACACATTTTTTCTCATGAGGCTTATTGCCGCGCCAGACTTGCATTACATTGATATACCTATCCTCCCCCACTTCTCATCACGTTTGCAAACCGATTCGCGACATTCATCACCACATTGAATCACCAGCTAAGACGCTGCTCAATTTCCAAACTTATCCCCGATTTCTATTGAATATTGCCCGATAGCGCCCTAACACTATGGTAAATAAAGACTCTTCATTGCGTCTTGTTAGAACCCTCCCATATTATCAGGGATACGCTTTGATAAATGCGGTGCATTATAGACCGAACCGCTTTATGCACGCGCATGTATTCAAAACTGAAACACAAAACGGACACTTAATTTTTATGTCAGACCTTTATGATCGTTCAGCCGCCTCAAAAATCCTCGATGACGCTCTTCATGGCGCAGATGACGGTGAGCTGTATGTTGAAACAGCACGATCTGAGAGCTTTGTCTTTGACGATGGCCGCCTAAAGTCTGCCGCCTTCGACACAGGTAAAGGGTTTGGCCTCCGCGTTGTCTCCGGCGAAACAACAGGTTTTGCCCATGCAAGCGAACTAACTGACGCAGCTATTCGCCGCGCAGCAGATGCCGCCTCCGCTGCCAAACAAGGCCGCCACGGCACACTTGCATCTCCACCAGCACCCGTTAATTCCCGCCTTTATGCTGATGTTGATCCAACAGCAGCGCCAGACTTTGCAGCTAAAACAACCTTGCTCGCAGAAATAGACGCATGGTGTCGCGCTCAAGATTCGCGTGTTGTGCAAGTCTCAGTTTCGCTTGCTGGATCACGTGCTGAAATTGAAATTATGCGCCAAGGCGGTGCCATTGTTTCAGAAGCCCGCCCTCTTGTCCGCCTCAATGTCTCTATCACAATGGAACAAGATGGCCGTCGCGAATCTGGAGGCGCTGGTGCAGGTGGCCGCGCCGCTTATGAAGAATGGATCCAACCCGCGCGCTGGAAAGCGCTTGCTCAACGCGCCATGAAAAAAGCAGCCGTCAACTTAGAATCCATCCCTGCGCCTGCGGGTGAAATGCCTGTCGTTCTTGGCCCAGGCTGGCCAGCCGTTCTGTTACATGAAGCTGTTGGACATGGGCTGGAAGGAGATTTCAACCGCAAAGGGTCTTCAATCTATTCTGGCAAAATCGGTGAGCAAGTTGCAGCCAAAGGCGTCACAGTTGTGGATGATGGCACAATCCAAGACCGCCGCGGCTCCCTGTCTTTTGATGATGAAGGCACCCAAACGCAACGCAATGTGCTTATCGAAGACGGTATTTTAAAAGGCTATATGCAAGACCGTATGAATGCACGTCTTATGGGTGTTGAACCCACAGGCAATGGACGTCGTGAAAGCTATGCATGTTCACCTATGCCACGTATGACAAACACCTTTATGACAGGTGGAAACCATGATCCTGAAGAAATGATCAAATCTGTCAAACGCGGTATTTGGGCCGTAGACTTTGGTGGCGGGCAAGTCGATATCACAAATGGTCAGTTTGTGTTCCAATGTACAGAAGCTTACATGATTGAAGATGGTAAAGTTGGTGCACCCGTTAAAAACGCAACCCTTATCGGGCATGGTCCAACAGTGCTGCAACATATCTCCATGATCGGAAATGATTTTGCACTCGATGATGGTGTCGGCACGTGCGGAAAAGCCGGACAATCCCTGCCTGTGGGCGTTGGACAACCAAGCTTAAAAATTGATGCAATTACTGTTGGCGGCGCGGGTTAAATCTGCCGCCCCTTATTCAATATGCCAAATCAATTTGCGTTAACCCATAAAACTCCTTAAAAGCACCCCTCGGCTGCTTAAAGGAGTAGATTAATCGTGTTTGGATTATTGAAAAAACTTTCCGGTCAAAATGTTTCCTCTGCATCACAAATTGATGTCGAAGAAGCGCGAGAACGCAGCAAGCAAGGTGTCACTTTTATAGATGTCAGAACACCAGCTGAGTGGTCACAAACAGGCCTTCCCGCCAGAGCACTCGCAATTTCATTGCAAGATGGGTCAATGGTCTCAAAAGTATTTGATGCATTGCAAGAGGATAAGTCTGCACCTGTTATGGTGATTTGCCGCACGGGTGCTCGTTCAGCTCAAGCCTGTAAAATGCTTTCCAAAGAAGGCTTTACTCAAGCAATCAATGTCAAAGGCGGTATTCTTGCGTGGCAAGCAGCCAACCTCCCGACTAAACCTTTGCGCGGCTAACGAAGATTCATAAACAACATACAAAAAAGGCGGCTCCTGAGGGAACCGCCTTTTCGTATCTCTATAGATATGAGCGCCTAAGCATCTTCACCACGCGCCAGCTGGCTTTCAACTTTTTCACGCATCCACTTTTTCACAAGCGGTGCCATGGCCAACATAGCCACACCAATTCCCATGCCAACATAAGCAAGTTTTGTATAAACAAGCTCATAAGTGGCTTTGGCTGAAACAGCATCTACCATTTGCCCACCAATGGTTTCAACACCCGCCATTGTGGATATGACACCCGCAAGAGAGTTTGAAAGACCTGTATAAAGGAACCAGACACTCATCGCGAGCGCGGCTGCGGCTTGAGGTGCCATTTTGGTGGTCGCTGAAAGGCCAACAGGAGATAAAAATAGCTCCCCCATTGTGTGTACCCAGTACACAAGGAAAATAAAGACAACGGCTGTCATCGCGCCTTCACCTGACATTTTCATACCTGCAACCAAAGCCAAAAAGCCTAGCGCAACAAGGAAAACACCGATCGCAAATTTTACAGGCGTGGAAGGCTCTAGCTTACGCTTTGCCAAGAAAACCCACATCCATGCAACCAATGGCGCAAACAAGAAGATGTAACCTGCGTTCAAAGACTGGAATACCGGCGCAGGCACGCTCCAGCCAAAGATCGTACGATCAACAAGGCGGTCGGTAAACAAGTTCAGAGATGATGCAGCCTGTTCAAACAATGACCAGAATGGAATTTGAGCAAGGGCAAAATACATCACCGCAAGCATACCACTTCGCTCTCCGCCTTTTAGCTTCAAGAAAGCATAAGCCAGCAAGGCCACGAAAGTCACAATACCGATAATACCCATTAGCGGCGCTGCAATCTCTGCATGTTTAATAAGCCAGATAGCAAATATTGAGATCAAAATAGCACTTGCATAGCAAAGCATTTCTACATTGATCGGGCCAAAGACAGATTGCTTCAGCTTTGCTTGTGATGGTGCTTCGCCTTTATTATCTAGCCAGCCTTTGAAACCAACAAACGTAACAAGTCCCAGCAGCATCCCAAATCCGGCAAGCCCGAAACCATATTTCCAACCATATACAATACCCAAAATACCACACGCGAATGATGCCAAGAATGACCCAAGATTGATCCCCATATAGAAAATCGTAAACCCGGAATCACGACGTACATCGCCGACGCCATATAGCTCCCCCACAATCGCGGAAATATTTGGCTTCAAGAAAGCCACCCCCGCAATAATGATCGCAAGTGAGAGATAGAGTATGTTCACATACAAATCTTCTTGAATAACAGCAGTCGTATAGTCTTCTTTTGCTATATTCTCAGGCAAGCCCACATTCGCAGGCTCAGCAATAATCATATTTGCCCCGCCTTCACCATATGAGATGTTGGAACGGCCTGAATCTGACTGAACATATGGGACAGCATCGCCGCCGCGACCATCTAGCTTCAATTCATATTCCTGACCGGAATATGTCATGATCTGCTTAGAGCCACTGCCTTCAAACGCCATCCCAAAGTGACCGAGCGTCAATAATACGGCCCCAAATATGATCGCTTTGCGTTGCCCTAAATAGCGGTCAGCAAGAATACCGCCCACAATCCCCATCACATATACAAGGGAAACATACGCCCCATAAATCAATGATGATTTGTGATCTGAGAACAAAAAATGCTGCGTAAGATACAAGATAAGCAGACCACGCATCCCATAATAGGAAAAGCGTTCCCACATCTCAGCAAAGAACAATACAAATAGGCCTCGCGGATGACCTAGAATGGTCTTCTCCTGCGAATCTTCGATAGTAATTTCAGTCATTTCGCCCCCGATGGCGTTGATTTTGATTAGCGGCAAGACAAGCACGCAAACTCAAGTTTCTCAAGCGATTTGAATACAGTCACCTCGTGTTTCCACATAATATTTACCTAGCAAACTAAGGTTTGACGATAATTTATCCTACGAACCATCCATATTGAGACAAAATACAGCTCATTTTCTATCATTTTAATGGATATTTAGCATTGGATATGTGTGGATGCACGAAATGCAGAAAAATATGCTATACTGATAAAAAATATAAAGAAATGGGGAGCAAATGACTAAAACATCACCATTATTCCGCGCATTTTTGGCTCTATCAATATGCATATCACTTCATTGGTCCGCGAGCGCATTTAATAAAACCACGACACCAGACGATATCACGCCTGAAATTTTACTTCAGCTATCAAGTGACAATCTCTATACAATGGAAGTTACTATAAATGGCTCCCCCTCTGTACCAATGATCGTTGATACAGCAGCAGCAATGTCTGGCATTCGTCCAGGTCTCGCGAACCAGTTAGCACTTCCAAAATACGAAGAACTTCGCGTTGTACATGGTCTAATAGCAAGTGAAGCCGCCAGCACTGTGCACATCAAAAGCCTAGCGGCAGGTATGAGCGAACACGAAGGCCCCTCAATTGTAATTCAGGATAGAGAAGCCATCAGCGATTCGTCCGTAATGGGACTTATCGGTATGGATTTCCTGTCCGCAGACAAGCTTGAAAATCGCTATCTGCTCTTCAATTTTGTCGATAGTCACATCATTTCAGCAGACAAAATTCCTGATCTATTTCAAGGCAAAAATATAAGAAATTTACAATGGAATAAAGTGACAGACTTTGACCGAAACCTCATCTCATTCGATGCAAAAATCTCCAAAATTAAAAGCACTGTCATCCTTGATACTGGCATCAATTTCACCGTCGCAAACGGAGAACTCGCACGCCAACTGCAAAAGCGCGGCAACGCCCTCGCAACATCGATAGTAACAGACGTGAACGGAGAAGAAGACTCTATTCGCCATATCAATATCGGCGAAATCAAAACATCCTATATGATCTGGTCGACTGCGCGCGCTTTAGTTCACGATTCGCCAGCAATCGCTCACCTTGAATTAGATCAGACCCCCACGCTTTTAATGGGGCTAAACCATTTAAAAAATCTGGCTTTCATTCTGGACCGCAAAAAGCAGAAGATCACATTTGTAGATGCTGGCATGATGCGAGAAGAAAAAGATCGATCTTGCACAGGGTCACGCATCTCCTGCTCTAATCCTTTGTGGAGCCACTTTAGTTATAATCGGTAAATCAACCTAGTACACATAATCCACAAACGCTTTAGAAAGATCGCGATTCCATTCACCGTGATATTTCTTCAGCATGCGTTGCGCTGGGTTTTCGCCTGTTTCAGCAATCATATCTAGATCGCGCAAAAACCCTGTTTCATCATCGCCAGATGTGGAAAGCTTTGCACGACGCTTTAGCCCAGCACGTGAAAGTGCAAGCACATCCTTTGCCACATCTTGCAAAGTACGGCTCCCGATTGGCGATTGCAGCCCCATCACTGGCGCACACAAACGCATGCTTTCGCGTTCAGCTGCGCTCCACTCTTTTACAAGATCCCAAGCAGCATCTAAACTTTGTTGATCATATAGCAATCCAACCCAGAATGCCGGCAATGCACAGATTTGTCCCCAAGGACCAGAATCCGCACCGCGCATTTCAAGAAATTGTTTCAAGCGCACTTCAGGAAACAAAGTCGACATGTGATCATCAAAATCATCCATTGTCGGCTTATCACCGGGCACAACATCCAGCTTGCCTTCTAAAAAGTCTCGGAATGACTTACCAGAAGCATCTAGATATTGATTATTTCTGCGCACAAAATACATTGGCGTATCGAGCACATAATCAACATAGCGCTCAAACCCATAACCTTCTTCAAAAACAAACGGCAGCATACCTGTGCGATCAGGGTCTGTGTCAGACCACACATGCGCGCGATAAGATTGAAATCCGTTAGTGCGCCCTTCTGCAAACGGAGAGTTAGCAAACAAAGCTGTTGCAATCGGTTGAAGCGCCAAAGACACGCGCATTTTCTGCACCATGTCAGCCTCAGAACTATAATCTAAATTGGTTTGCACCGTACACGAACGAAACATCATTTGACGTCCCAAACGGCCAACCTTAGCCATATAGTCACGCATGATTTTATAGCGCCCTTTAGGCATCATCGGTGTTTCTTCCAGTGACCATATCGGAGAAAAGCCAAGCCCTAAAAACGCGATCCCGATTTCATCCGCAATCTCGCGCACTTCTTTAAGGTGCACGCCCACTTCGTTACATGTCTGGTGAATGTGCTCTAGCGGCGCACCTGATAATTCTAATTGCCCGCCCGGCTCAAGGCTCACTGATGCGCCATCTTTTTTAAGGCCAATTATACGGCCTTCTTCTTCAATAGGTTCCCAATTAAAACGGTCGCGCAATCCTTCAAGCATGGCACGAATAGAGGCTTTCCCTTCGTACGGTACAGGTCTATTTCCGTCTTTTAGAAAGCCAAATTTTTCGTGTTCTGTCCCAATGCGCCACTGTTCGCGCGGCTTATTGCCTTTTGCAAGGTGTGCAATCAATTGGTCTTTGGACTCGATACGGGGCGCATTCGCGTCAATCGGTTTTGTTGGCGTAGACATAAAAGCACCCCTGCTTATTTCTTCCCGCAAGATAGCGGCTATTGAATATGTAGTTAGTCCCAGATAGGTAGCTTCCGCATATAAACCAAGTCGTAATATTCAAAATCACGTTTAATTTACTATCGGCCCTGAGTGAGTGAACTACTCCGACGTATTAATCACCATGAATATTCAGTAGCGACATCCCAGAATCTAGCCAGTTATAGTGTGCATAAACACAGCCTATAATAGCTTCTATTTCCAATCCCCACGTGCAGCTTGCCAGAGTGTCAACGCAGACACTGCCGCCGTTTCAGCGCGTAAAATACGCGGCCCCAAAGTTACAGGCACCACATAAGACTGCTGGCGTAAATATTTGCGCTCTTCGGGTGAAAACCCACCCTCAGGACCAATTAATATGGCCGCCAAGCCATCTTCTAATTCTGATATAGCTTCCAGCATGGGTTTTGCCCGCCCCTCATTGCCACCCCAATCTTGGGCGGGGTCATCTCCTGCTTCATCGCAAAAGACCAATCGGCGGTCAGGGTCCCATTTGCCAAGCACTTCAAGCAATTGTTTTGCATCCTGCACCAATGGCAAATCCAAGCGCTCGGTTTGTTCAGCCGCTTCTTCAACAATTTTTTCAAGACGAGACACGCGCACCGTACTTGATTGCGTGCGCTTAGTGATCACGGGTTGGATCATGGTCACGCCAAGCTCTGTGGCTTTTTCAACAACAAAATCAGTGCATGTCTTCTTCAGAGGAGCAAACAGCAATTGCAGATCACCCATCAGCTTTTGAGGGTGAATAAGTTCTTCTAGCCTCAAAAATCCTGCAGACCGCATCGCTTCGGTGACAACCGCGCGCCATTCTCCATCACGTCCATTGAAAACGCGCACAGAGTCATCTTTTGCCAATCGCAAAACGCGAAAAAGGTAATTGGCCTGCTCAGAGGTCAATGCGAGGGGTGCGCCAAGTGCCAAGTCGGACTTGACGAAAAGTCGTGGGATCGTGCTCATAGAGCAATATATGGGCAGATTTGCTCAAAGGCTCAACACTCGTTTTAAGATCATCCGCAATTTGGATGTAGTTCAGGTCGATTATGTCTACAGAAAAGATAGCAATATCAAGTATCAAACCCAAAGACGCACAGCCAAAAAGCTGGGTTGATAAAATGCCAGACACCCTAGAACCCTATTGCAGATTATCGCGCTATGATCGCCCTATCGGTATTTGGTTGCTTGCTCTGCCCGGTTGGGCGGGCATTTTATTTGCGCGTCTCAATGAAATTCCGCTTTGGAATGATCTTGCTCTTGCTGCCCTTATATTTATTGGCGCAATCGCCATGCGCGGCGCTGGTTGCACGTATAATGACATTCTCGATAAAGATTTTGACGCTAAAGTCACTCGCACTGCCGGACGCCCCATCCCCGCTGGTCGTGTCAGCGTCAAACAAGCTTGGGTGTGGACATTCATTCAATGCCTGATTGGTTTAGCAGTCTTGCTTACCCTTCCGCGCTTTGCCCAATATATCGCGCTTGGCTCAATTCCGTTTGTCGCCGCCTATCCACTCATGAAGCGCATCACGTGGTGGCCACAAGCTTGGCTCGGTCTCACGCTAAATTGGGCCGCTCTCGTCTCAATCGCAGCAATCAACCACACACTTACCTTACCCGATTTTCTTCTCTATTTCGGTTTCATGTTTTGGACCATTGGATATGACACTATCTATGCGCTTCAAGATAAAGAAGATGACGCCATGATTGGTGTAAAATCCACTGCACGTCGATTTGGCGACAAGGTAAAAACTGCCGTCTTTATCCTCTATGGATTATCTATTGCTTGCATTAGCGCGGCTTGTCTTTTGGCAAACGCTCCGATTGGATTGGTTGGCGTTATTATTTTCGGTGGTCATTTAATGCTGCAAGCGCTAAAGACATCGCCAGACCAAGGCGACTCTGCATTGGCAGTTTTCAAATCAAATCGCGAAGCGGCATTATTGCTCATTGCTGGATTTGGACTATCTGCCCTATTGCTAGTCTAACCTAAAATACAAAGACCAAAAAACACCTGTAGAATGCAGGCGAAGGAAGATGAAAATGGCTGTCAAAAAATCTCGCAATATTCTCGACAACGAAACAATGTCGATGACACTGGCCATCACGACTGCGCTCATGACAACTCTTTTTGTCGTAATTGGCGGTGCATCTAACACTTCAACTCCCCCAGAAAAGCACATTGAAACCAGCACCGATTCACACACCGACCACGCAGTGACCACACCAACACCTGCCCCCACACCTTCCCCAACACAGGCACCGAGCACACCGACACCTGAAACAGACGATTCACAATTTACAACGCAATTAACAGAGCCGGCAAATCCCACAAAACCGGTTATTGAGCCAACAGATATCACACCGCGCCCTGGTGCAAACCGTTACGCTGAGAACATGCGTTTGCTCTTACCAAATCTTGAATTTGAAGCGCGTTTTCCAGAAGGCAGCAGCAATGAACCTGCCTACCGTTTAATTATGGAAAAGATCAGCGCCTACAGAGATCGCTTGCGCGATGACTCATTGGAAGCAAAAAAAGAATTTGAAAGCAATGACATAACCTTTCACCCGTGGAGTGTAGACATTGTCTTCAACGAAATTCAGCGCAGCGGAAATCTCGTTTCAGCTATGGGACGCGAATACAGTTACACCGGCGGTGCGCACCCCAACCTCAATTGGCAAGGGCTTATCGCAAAAGCCGATACTGGCGACAGCATTTCTCTCTATGATATGTTTATGCCCCGCATCGGTCTCTCCCCGGCTTTAGCCATCGCCGCATGTGAAAAAATCAAAGACGCCAAGCTTGAACGTATGGGTGAAGCGACAATTGATGGCGACCCCATTGAGTGCGGATCAAGTGCAATGAAAGATCGTATTTTCAATGCAGAAACCTCTCTGACAGCGTCCACAACTAAAGACAAATTTGGCGGCGTCATGCTGATGTTTGCACCTTATGAACTTGGTCCTTATGTTGAAGGGCCATATACGATCGTCGTTAGCCAAGCTATTTTCGCAGATGACCTACGTCCCGAATATCGCAAGCTTTTTTCTGGTGACGCTATCCGCCCACAAACTGACTAATTGCAAACCTATACGAAGGACAGCCAAGTTCGGATCAATCGCGAACGTTCACAATCAATTGTTTGGCAGTTTATCTGAATGTTTGGCATATTTGCCTCATGACACATTCAGATAGAGGCTCCGATATGAAATTTAGCTCATGGCTTTCCGAACGCCCAATATCTCGGCGTGGTGCATTCGTATTTCTCGGCGGCGGCGCAGCCCTCGCAAGTGGGGCTTTGGTCACGAACGCTCTCGCAGCGCCATCTGACCACGCCCCACAAAGCAATCAAACAACAACAGACGCCCCAGAAACAGCTCCAAACTTTGAGAAAATGCCGGCACAAGACTGGCAATCCATTTCCAATGATGAATGGAAAGAGCGTCTTGATAAGGATGCCTTCAACATTCTTCGTAAGGAAGCAACAGAACGTCCCTTCTCCAGCTCTCTAAACAACGAGAAGCGCGTTGGCTGGTTTGCGTGTGCAGGCTGTGGTCAAATCCTCTTCACGTCTTCGCAAAAATACGATTCCGGTACAGGTTGGCCAAGTTTTGTGGACGCCATCCCCGGACGTCTTGAAACAAAGCCAGACAGAACACTTTTCTATACCCGCACAGAATACCATTGTTCGCGTTGCGGTGGCCACCAAGGACATGTGTTTGATGATGGCCCTGCACCGACGGGAAAACGCTGGTGTAATAATGGCGATGCACTTGTCTTCGTCCCAGAAGATAGTCTCACCTAATAAGTGAAGACCGATTATCTATGCGCTTATTCAACGGCGCATAGGTATTCATCATCACTCACTTCGCGACCAGCTTCACACCCAATTTGCACAAATTTTCCAGCTATCTCACCAAGCCAATCGCTACGTGATTGATATTCATCTAGTGAAGTCACGCGATTGGGAGGTTTCATCACCCAAGCTGGCAAATCAATGTTCACACATGTCTGCATTGGATGCTCATTTGCATTACATAAGTCATCACGCAATTGAAGCAGGTCACGCACGCCTGCGCGCAAGGCCGTATCTATACGCATCAATTCGTCTTCTGAAATTTCAGCATGCTTCAGTTCCATAGCATTTTGCGCATTCCAAATCATTACCCCCCAACGCTCAGCTCCAATCACAACAGTTAAAGGATCCAAACTTTTGCGCAGCCCCACAGCATTGACTATCTCAGGCTTATGCTCCAGCTGAGCACGGCTAGACTGTTTAGGTTCCATCCCACAGGCAGACACACACCAGATAGCCAGCAGGGACAGAGCAGACACACGAAATAAGCGCTTCAATGTAGAAAATTCAGAAAAAGGTGTTTGAAAAAGACTTGTTTTTATTGATACGCTACGCAACACGTTCAGCATAAAAGGGAGCATAAGCACCTCCTAAATGTACGTTTAAATTGTAATTCTCACCAAAAACACGAAAAATATCTCTTAAAGCCCGCCCATCATAGTTAATATAAAGCGCGCAATTAGCGTTTCTGTCTATCCCCGAGGACTCAAATTATGACAATAAATTTAGAAATGGTATCGGATGTCGTCTGCCCTTGGTGCTGGCTCGGCCTGCGCCGCGTAACATCTGCCATTGAAATTTTCGGGTCTGACAAAGTCGATTTTCGGATGCGCCCTTTTCAATTGGATGTATCTATTCCGCCGCAAGGTGTTGATTATAAAGAATATATGAAAAACAAATTTGGAGACACATCCAAAGATAATAAATGGGTTCAAATGCGACAGCACCTTGAAGCTGCTGGTGAAGCTGAAAACATTCCATTCCGTTTTGAAGATATTCCAATTCGTCCCAACACGTTTAACGCACACCGTATTATTCGCTGGGCACAAGGCCAGTCAGTAGACGGCAAAGCTCTTGGCCCGCGTGCTGCTGAAGCGTTGTTTCACGCTTATTTCAAACGGCACAAAGATATAGGAGACACGAAAGTCCTCCTTAATATTGCTGAACAAGTCGGCCTCATTCCTGAAGTCGTTGAAAAACTTTTCAATGAAGATGCAGATATAAAACCGCTTCAAGATGAGGAAGCATTCTTTCGCAATCTAGGCGTCAGCGGCGTACCTACTTTTATCGCAAACGGTAAATATGCCATCCAAGGCGCACAGGAAGTCACCTCACTCGTCACTTTCCTTGAGCAAGTTGAAGCTGGCCCACCAGAGATGTAGAAGTGAAACGATATTTCTATATTATTCAGAGAGTTGAAGCTTTACGAGGTCTGCATAAACAGCATTCTTCTGCATAAGCATCTCGTGGCTTCCCTCTTCAACAACACGCCCTTTATCAAGCACAAATATCTTATCGGCAGATCGCACCGTTGATAATCGATGCGCAATAATTAGGGTTGTCCGTCCTTTAGATAATTGCTCCAAAGCTGCCTGCACTTTAGCTTCCGAACTCGCATCTAATGCACTCGTCGCCTCATCTAACAGCAATATCGGTGCATCCCGTAAAATTGCCCGCGCTATTGCAATACGTTGACGTTGCCCGCCTGAAAGATTGCGCCCACCTTCTCCCGCTTGCGTATCCAATCCTTGCGGTAGATCATACACAAAATCACACGCAGCAGCATCAAGTGCTGCAGTTATTTCTGCTTCACTCGCATCCATACGCCCAAGCGCGATGTTCGCCCGCAATGTATCGTCAAATAAGAAAGCATCTTGAGCAACCAACGACATTTGAGACCGCAAACTTTTGCGTTGCACATCGCGAATATCATGCCCATCAAGGATAATCTTGCCGCCAGAAACGTCATACAATCTCAGTGCGAGATTAAAAACTGTTGATTTCCCTGCCCCTGATGGCCCGACAAGCGCAATGGTCTGCCCTGGCTCTGCATGAAAAGTCAGCCCGTTCAAAACACCTTGATCACCATAGCCAAATTCCACGCCCTCAAACGCGATAGCGCCCTGACTTTCAGTTAGTTCAATAGCATCAGGTTTATCAGCCACTTTGTCCGGCGCATCCAGCACAGCATAAATGCGCTCCAATGCAGCCAATCCTTCATTTGCAACCGAATTTAGCGTGCCCAAAGCCCGCACTTCAGGCGAAGCAGCTCCAATCGCCGCAATAAACCCACCAAAATCCCCAACAGTCGCTTCACCATTCATGATGCGCCAGCCTGTAAAGGCAAACACACCAGCAAGCGCTGCTCCGCCTACAATCTCAAGCAAGGGATCAACCAAAGCTTTTGAACGTAGAACTTTCAGGTATAAACGCGCCCGTTCCAGAAACCCCGCATGTGCGCGTGCATTTTGATAGTCTTCTAAATTAAATGCTTTGGATGTCCGTCCGCCTTGAAAACCTTCATTCAAAAGTGCCGTCATTTCACCTGTTTGTTGTTGGGCTGCTTTAGACACTTTACGTAATCTATTCCCAATCTGAACAACCGGCGCAAAAGCTATCGGATAGACCACCAATACCATAAGCGCCAACGCCCAATCATACCAAAACATGGTGGCGACACAGGCGACTATCGTTAGCACACCTTTGATTAAATTCGTCGCCACACGCAAAGCTGCTTCGCGAACAAGATTCATGTCATTGATAAATTGGGAAACAAACTCCCCTGATGCAGCAGCTGTTAAGCGCGCATAATCGCCCTCTATCAAACGACTAAACAATGCATCTTGAATGCTTACCAAGCCCAATTGTACGGCAGAGTTATTCAAAATCGTTTGAATATAAAGCGACACAGATCGGATTGTGGCAAAGCCAATCACAGCACAAGGCAATAGCCACATCATTGTGTGGGAAGGCAAACCGATATTCAAAAAAGGAATATTGACTACACCTTCGCCATGCTCGGTCGCACTGAGCCAGTCCAATCCCGTTTTGACCATCAAGCCATAACTTGCCACGGCTAGCGCAGTGATTGCTGAAAACAAAGCACCAAGCGCAAACAAGCGCCAATGCTTCGCCATCCAATCGGACGCGAAGCGAGGCAATAAATTGTTTTTGGGTTTAGCCATAATACAGCCCTATAAACACAAGGGCCAGACCTTCCTAAACGTCGTGTGAATGACCCGTTTCAGGGTCCATCAAACGGTGTGCGTGAAGAATAAAGAAGCGCATTTCAGCATTATCAACAGTGCGTTGAGCAGCTGCTTTCCATGCATTATAGGCTTCTTCGTGAGATCCGAATGCGCCAACAAATTCAACTTGCTTCAAGTCTTCAAACTCGATGCCTGTTACATCTTTTAGCTCACCACCGATAACGAGGTGTAGCAATTGTTTGCTTGGGTTTGGTGCCTTGGTGTTCATTGGATCCAACTTCATTCTAGCGTGATTTGAATTTTGTGTCTGTGACTCAACAACATCTTCCCCCTTTGGGTCAAATATTGAGGCGAGTCGTACTTTGTCTAATAGCAATGGTTGCAAGTTTTTGCCAGCACCAACAACGCTACGCTGCACTGGGATACGGCCATTAAATGTATATTCGCGTCCTTTATGGTCGCAACATACTCCACCTGCCTCTTTTAAGATCAGTGAAGCTGCCGCTAAATCCCAGTCGCATTTATTGCCAAGTGCAATAACAGCATCCCATTTTCCACTCGCAACTAAAGCAATCCGATATGCAACAGCATTAGGAATAGGGTCTGCCAGTTCCATTTTTGGCCATGCCGGCATGCCTTCGCGTTGTTCAAATTGTCGAAAATGCCCGATCATTCTACAATTGGCGATCTGGGCTGTTTGACTTGCAAAAATAGGCACACCATTCAGGCGCGCACCGCCGCCCTTAATCGCCTCAAACATTTCATCGGTTGATGGATTATACACTACACCAGCCACCGACACATCATGATCTAGCAAAGCAATCGACACACAGAAAAACGGTTGTCCAGCAATAAAAGCCTTCGTACCATCAATCGGGTCGACCACAAATATGCGGCTCATATCGCGGTTTTCAGCATCATCTTTGGTTTCTTCTGATAGCCACCCATAGGTTGGACGTTCAGAAAGCAGCCTCTGAGCAATGCGGTCGTTTACTGCTATATCGGCTTGCGTCACTGGGTTGTCGGGTGATTTATCCCACTGTTTGGCCCCAGCATGAAACCAGTTCATAGCCAGTTCCCCTGCTTCACGCGCAACATCACGCAGCAGATTTAAATCATCTTCAATTCTTGCAACTTCATTAGAGTCCAGCAAGCGACATCCCATCAATCAAAACACTTGGCGCATTCATGGAACCACGAATTTCAAGGTCAGCGCCCGGCACAAGGCGTTTAAACATTGCCGGCAACTCACCCGCAATTGTAACCTCAGATACAGGATGCACAATCACACCGTTTTCAAACCAAAAACCCGATACGCCAACAGAGTAGTCACCTGTATTTGCGTTAATTGATGGACCAAACATATCGGTCACAAGCAATCCCTTACCGGCTTCTTTCATCAAGCCTGCCTGATCTAATTTTCCCGGTGCAAGATTTACATTGGTCGTCGTCACGCCAGGGGGATCACCAAAACCTGATGACGCCATTCCGTTTGGCTTTAATCCCAATTGCTTCGCTGAAGGACCAGAGAGCAACCACTGCGTCAGCACTCCATTATCAATAAGCTTCTTCTTAGAGACCGCGCGCCCTTCACCATCAAACCAACGTGAGCCCCAGCCACCAATCACAAATGGATCATCAATAATATCCACACCATCCGCAAAGACCTGCTCGCCCATCTTATCTTTCAGAAAAGAGACACCACGCGCCACGGCTGGACCAGAAATCGCACCGATGAATGAGCTTATAAGCCGGCTTGATAAGCGGCGATCATAAATAACAGCCGCGGTCTGTGATTTGATTTTTTGAGGAGCCAGACGCGCTATCGCACGCTGTGCCGCAGTTAGACCAACAGATGCTGGTGTTGGCATATCTACATATTTGCGTTTCGCCCAGCTTTCATAATCGCGCTCCATAGCGCCATCTTTTTCTGCAATCGCCACAACTGAAACAGATGTTGAACCGCCAGTCTTAACCGCAGAAAAACCGTTAGAAGCTGCCACATACCCCGTCGATGCGCTCCAAGTAGCACCCGCATGGTCAATCTGTTTTACGCCATCTACACCAAATGCTGCACCTTCCGCTTCAAGCGCTCGTTGCTTCAGCATATCAGCGGTTGGGCATTCATCGCCTTCAAGTTTCAGGTCCAAATATTGAGTTGCGATTTCATCAGCAGGGGTAATGCCGCAATATTTGTCTTCTGGGGCTGCCTTCGCCATAGCGACAACGCGCTCAACCATAGCTTTCAGGCCATCGGGCGACATGTCCGACCCCGACACATGCGCTTGACGTTGGCCCACAAGTGCACGCAGAGAGACACCGCCGGATTCTTCGCGTTCCACTCCCTCAAGCTCACCATTACGCACTTCAACGCTCAAGCTTTCGCTAGTCGCCAAACTCGCATCCGCACTATCAGCGCCTGCTTTTAAAGTCGCTTCAATGAGGGATGATAAAATATCTGCTTTGTTTTCGTATGTCATACTTAACGTATGGACTGCTCCGTTAAAATGTTCAACGCAGCAATGCTTTACCAGCACAAATTTTCTGGAGAAATTCAATCAATCCAGAATCGTATAGGCATAAAATTGATTTTAATTCGCGACAGGCGGCCTTGCAAAGGACATTAAGAACGATGCCTTATCCCAATAACCACGTTGGTGCGTTATTTTTCCGTCTTTTACTTCAAAATACCCACACCCCTGCACGCCATTAGGGTCTCTCCAGTCAATCGTCACCCAGTGCCCTGATCCTTCAATTTTATCAATAATACAAAATATCTGAAATTGAGAAAACTCTTGCTTAAACATCTCGCGAATTGCATCTCGCCCTGTCACAACAGGCTGCATCATATCGTGATAAGTCGCATCTTCAGCGTACAAATCAGAGATTTTGGCGACATCAACCGCGTTAAATGCGTCAACCCATGCCTGAACTGCTTCTCTGGGCTGCAAAACATCCAACATGCTCAAGTGCCAAAAACTGAAGTGAAAACAAAAAAGGAAACGAATTGAGATTCGTTTCCTTATAACTAATCTATATACCTACCCACGCAAACTGCGAATGATATTTAGTTGTCACGTGCGTCCGGCAAACGGTCGTTGAGGTCATCGCGAATATCAAGCAATGTCACGATCAATCCACACAATATTGTAGAGACAAACCACCCCACAACCAAACCAGCGACGATAGCCACAAGACCTTCACCTGCTTCAGTCAAACGACGACCAAACAAATCAAAGAAAGTAGCGTTAACCGCTTTACGCTCAAGGAATGTACCTAGAGCAAACACAATAATCACAGCAAAATACGCGATATATACAAGGCTGCGAAAGCTGTTAATGATGAAGAACTTCATAGCGAACCTTTTATCCTATCCAGCGCCTAAATATTACTCTTGGCAGTTTGAACTATAGTTTCAAGCGTTTTCACCCAAATCGGGTAATTAATAAACCCCTTACTCGCGTCGGAGTATGCGATCTACCATCATTTTGGCTTTCCAAGTAGCTAAAAAGTCAGCTTTCACTGCTTCTCGGTCATAAGGACCATCCACCCACTCAAGAAAAGTCAAAGGTGTTTCACCTTCCGGTGTTGCTTCGACAAAATCAAGATAGCGCTGAAAAAAGTAATCGAGCATTCCCGTTTTACCTTCTTTGATGTGCAGGTATTTAAACGACAATTGCTCAATTGCTTCTGAAATTGGGAGCCCTTTGCGAAAATGCATATACAGCACAGACATGATTCCCGCACGATCCGCACCGGATTTGCAATGCATGAATGCAGGATAAGCAATATTGTCGAATAATGACTTTGCAGCGTGTATCTTCTCGGGCGTCGGCGTATCCCTGGAAAACATTTGAAAATCGATCAGATCAATACAGTTTGCATCGCACGCTTCTTTTTCCAACACATAATATCCTTTGGGGCTTTCTCCCCGCAGATTGATAATGGTTTTGATACCCTGTTCTTTAGCGTAAGCTGCTATTTGCTTAGGTGATGGCTGGTTGCCCCGATACATTTCATCGGAAATTTGGTGCAGATTGCGAAACCTTAAGCGCAAAAAGCCATGATCACCCCACATCAGGTCATCATTTGCTAATTTACGACCTTCAGGTGTCGAAATATCTCTTGGTTCTTTTAACTTCTTACCCAAAACTGCATTCCTCTTCGCCGCCAACATACGGCTATTGTTTCCTATTTCACACGCATTGCCCAATACGCGTACCCTTATCACGAGTAAAGGCTTGTAACTCAAGACAAACTAGAAGATGGTCTTGTCCACTCACGCCAATCCTGCAGCGACGAGCACATGCCAACACGATGATGAAGTCCATTTTCAGATCCACTTTTCTTCAGACGATTCTCGGCTGGATGCTATGGGCATATATGGCGCTTATGGTGCGGACGTCCCGTTGGCAAATAGAAGGCGAAGACGTCTTAAAAGACCATTTTGAGAACAATAAAGGTGCAATTCTTGCCGCATGGCATTCGCGTATTTTCGTAATGTCCGTACTTCCTGCAAAAATTACATCGCGTTGGCGTAAAGCTCAAAACCCGATTTCGATGATTATTTCTCAGTCTCGCGATGGTGCATTTATTACGCAGGCTGCGGTTCATCTCAATCTGAACCCCATT
>CAYGPD010000045.1:23534-26107 GCA_964351655.1 uncultured Hyphomonadaceae bacterium
GATAAAGGCGGAACCGAAGCACTTCGCCTCGCAACCAAAGCGTTGAAACAAGGCGGAATTGTTTGCATGACGCCAGATGGTCCTCGTGGTCCACGTGAAGAAGCCGGCCTTGGTCCTA
Source organism: uncultured Hyphomonadaceae bacterium (assembly GCA_964351655.1). GTDB lineage: Bacteria > Pseudomonadota > Alphaproteobacteria > Caulobacterales > Hyphomonadaceae > Hirschia. Next base: position 23,653 of record CAYGPD010000045.1, read on the forward strand.
TCCGAATTGCACAACTCACTAATACGCCAATCATTTTATGGGGTGTTTCTGCCGCGCCATCTAAACGCATGAAAACATGGGACAGATTAGTTTTGCCCGGTCTTTTCTCTAAAGGTGCCGTTGTATTCTCTGGCCCCATGGAAGTACCCCGCTCGGGTGATGCCGAACAATTGCGCCATGAATTAGAAACACGCTTGAGAGATGTCACACGCCGCGCTGATGAATTAGCGGGCTTAGATGTGTTGCCCTATCCCGAGCGAAAGCAAGATGACATTGAAGGCACAAGCACGCTTTCAACTTCTAAAGATCAGGCATCCCAATGACTTTGAGCCTTTTTGCTTATTCTATCGCAACGTGGGCGCTCGAACCCGCTTCAGGTTTTATCCTCAACAAACGTCTGAAAGCCGGCAAAGAGCGTAAAAGCCGCCTGCCTGAGCGCAATGGCAAATCCCAAATCACACGCCCAGACGGAAAACTCGTATGGATGCATGGCGCAAGTGTTGGCGAAACCGCGATGCTATTGAGCATCTTCAAACATTTAAAAAAGACAAACCCAGAGCTGAATGCACTTATCACAAGTCAGACTTTGACGTCTGCCGACATGATTGCAGCAAAAGCCGGCCCAAACATCATCCATCAAATGGCCCCCATCGATGGACCGCGCGCTGTATCTCAGTTTCTGGACCATTGGAAACCTGATTCGGCAATCCTTGCAGAGGGTGAGATATGGCCAAACCTCATTCTAGGTGCTCATAAACGTCATATACCAATCAATTTGATTAATGCACGTATGACAATAAAATCTCTTACAAGCTGGAATAAGCGCCCTGCTGCTGCACGCAAACTTTTTGGAAGTTTTGATTTTATAGGTGCCGCTGACACACCAACAGCGAAAGGCATTTCCCACCTTCTTCGGCGTCCCCCAAATACACTTGGCAATCTCAAACGCGCCATTGATGCACCAACCTGCGATGCACAAGAACTCGCCAAATGGCAAACCACATTAAATGACCGAGACTGTTTTCTTGCAGCATCAACGCACGATGGCGAAGAAGATCTCGCCATTAAAGCATTTCAAGATATTCAAGTACACACGCCTAACGCCCTTCTGATCCTTGCTCCGCGTCACCCGGAGCGCGCCAATGCCATAGCAAAATTGCTCGAACAATCAGGTTTGTCCTTTCAGCAACGTTCAATTCATACCGGTATTGGATGTAACGCACCTGTCCTTCTTGCTGATACCATCGGTGAAATGGGCCTGTGGATGACACTGTGCAACGCAATCTATCTAGGTGGAGCCCATCAAACAGGCATTGGCGGACATAACCCGATAGAGCCGCTCAAGCTACGCAAGCCAACATTCACTGGCCCACACAGTTTTAATTTTAGTGACCTAATGACAGCCTTGGAACCATGCCATGCAATTACCATTGGAAAAAGTGTGGAAGAATTGAAGCAATTTTGGTTACGACACGCAAAAAATATAAGTGCCGATCAGGTTGAGGATTCGCCATCACAAACAGGTCCCAATTGGGAATGTGTCGATGCCGTCTTTTCTGCGGTTGATGAACCTCTCAACCTGACATTAAATGCAATCAGAGCACAGTTGGAGGAGTAGAGTATGCAAGAACCCGCATTTTGGCGCGAAAGAGATAGAACTAGCCGCGATGCCGCGCCACTTGTTCGTTCACTCCTTACACCTTTTTCAATGCTATATGCATGGGTAGGCCAACGCCGCATTGACCGCACTGAGCCTGAAGCCGTTGGTATTCCTGTCATATGTATCGGCAATTTGACTGTCGGCGGTGCTGGCAAAACACCTCTAACCACTTATCTGCGTGACAACCTCCTCGCGGAAGAGAACATTCGCGTCGCCACTCTCTCACGCGGATATGGCGGCAACCTCAAAGACCCTGTGCGCGTTGATGTGGACCAACACACAGCTGCTGCCGTCGGTGATGAGCCGCTTATGATGGCAACAACAGGCGAGAGTTGGGTTGGCAAAAACCGCCTCGCGACAGCCGAAGCCATGGAACATGCCGGTGTTGATCTTATCCTTCTGGATGATGGGTATCAAAACCCGACACTCGCCAAATCTGCATCAATCCTCGTCATTGATTCTGCTGCCCCTTTTGGTAACGCATTTGTATTCCCCAAAGGGCCATTACGCGAACCTATCGAGCAAGGCATTCAGCGTGCAGATATCGTCGTATTGCTAGGCGATGGTCCCGTCCCTACAGAGATTGGCGGCTTTGCTGGTCCTATCATGCGGGCGCGTATCGTCCCAAGAGCAGCTCCAGCTCCGGGTAAATACATTGCGTTTGCAGGCATAGGCCGCCCTGAAAAATTCTTTGATACTCTTAAGTCTTTTCCGGATGTGAACCTCCTAGAAGAGATCTCTTTCCCAGACCACCATCTCTACACCAAAGGCCATCAATCATAACTCAGCCACCTT
>CAYGPD010000046.1:0-25927 GCA_964351655.1 uncultured Hyphomonadaceae bacterium
CCCAATGATGAAATTTGAAAATGTCATTTCCGACGCACTCGCCTCTACCGAAAAACATAAAAAAACCCCGCCAATACTGCAATCGACGGGGTTTTTAAATTAAAATTAGACTTACTAGAGGTCTAGCAACAAACGCTCTGGATCTTCCAGGTTTTCTTTAACACGCACAAGGAATGTCACCGCTTCTTTACCGTCCACAATTCTGTGGTCGTAAGAGAGCGCAAGATACATCATTGGGCGGATTTTAACTTCGCCTTTGATCGCAACTGGACGCTGCTCAATTCGGTGCATACCAAGCACACCAGATTGAGGTGGGTTCAAAATAGGTGTCGACATCATAGAGCCGTAAACACCACCGTTTGTGATGGTGAATGTACCGCCCTGAAGGTCTGACAATGCCAGTTTACCGTCACGCGCCAATTTACCTAGACGACCAATTTCAGCTTCAATTTGCGCAAGGCTCATTTGATCAGCATTACGCACAACTGGAGTCACAAGACCTTTGTCTGTTCCGACAGCCATAGAGATGTCGTAGTAGTTTTTGTAGATGAGGTCTGTGCCATCAATTTCAGCATTCACAGCTGGAATTTCTTTCAATGCATGCGTCACAGCTTTTGTGAAGAAAGACATAAAGCCCAATTTCACGCCGTGTTTTTCAAGGAACAAGTCCTTGTATTTATTACGCATAGCCATGACTTCAGTCAGATCAACATCGTTAAATGTTGTCAGCATAGCTGCTGTATTCTGAGCTTCTTTCAAACGCTTCGCAATTGTTTGACGCAGACGCGTCATTTTCACACGCTCTTCACGTGGACCAGTATCACGCGTCGCAGACGCTGCTGGAGCTGCAGCCGCAGGTTTTGCGCTGCCCTGTGAAACAAAATTCAAAGCATCACCTTTAGTTGCGCGGCCATCGCGGCCTGTTCCTGGAATATCAGCAGGGTTTACATCATTTTCAGCAGAGATACGGCGCACAGATGGTGCAACCGCAGCACTTGAACTTGCAGGCGCTGCTGGCGCTGTAGTTGGCGCGGCAGCTGCTGGTGCAGCCGCTGCACTTGCACCGGCAGAAATCACAGCGATTTCAGTACCAATACCAACTGTTGTACCTTCAGCAATCAACGTCTCAGACAAAACACCCGCTACAGGTGACGGCACTTCAATCGCAACTTTATCAGTTTCAATTTCAGCAATTGGATCATCAACTTCAACAGCGTCGCCTGGCTTTTTCAACCACTGAGACAATGTTCCCTCAGTTACACTTTCACCCATTGCCGGCACGACAACTTTCACCGTGTCTCCGCCACCTGATGGTGCCGCCGCAGGTGTTGCAGCAGCTGCAGGTGCTGATGGGGCCGGCGCTGCGCCGCTTCCTGAACCAATGCGACCAAGCAAAGCACCGATCTCAACAGTATCACCTTCTTTAGCAGCGATCTCAGAGAGAACACCATCTTCAGCAGCAGACACTTCAATCGACACTTTATCCGTTTCAAGCTCAACGAGCACTTCATCTTTAGAAACAGTATCACCAGGAGCTTTCATCCAAGCTCCGACAGTAGCCTCGGTAACACTTTCGCCCAATACTGGGACCGTAATATCGGCCATTTTGACCTCCTTCAATCGTCCTTACCGGACGTGTTACTCTTCAAATGCAGCATCTAGGAATGCAGCTAATTCTTTCTTGTGTAGCCCCATATTACCAGCCGCTGTTGAAGCGGAGGCAGCACGGCCTACATAACGTGCGCGTGTAACTTTGCTTTCAAGACGCTCAAGTACACGTTCAATGTTTGGATCAACAAACGTCCAAGCACCCATGTTTTTGGGCTCTTCCTGACACCAAACCATGTCCGCATTCTTAAAGCGTTTCAACTCTTCCATCAGTGGTTTAACTGGGAATGGGTAAAGTTGCTCAAGACGAAGCAGATACACATCTTTAATGCCACGTGCTTCACGTTCCTCGAACAAGTCATAATAGACTTTACCAGAACACATAATCACGCGACGGATTTTGTCATCCTTGACCAATTCAATCTTGCCTTGACGTCCATCGGTCTCAGCATCATCCCACAAGACGCGGTGGAAAGAAGAACCTTCCGCCATATCCGCAAGTGCCGATGTTGCCAATTTGTGGCGTAGCAATGATTTCGGTGTCATCAAAATTAGTGGCTTACGGAAGTCACGGTGGATCTGACGACGCAAGATGTGGAAATAGTTTGCTGGTGTCGTACAGTTCGCAACCTGCATATTGTCTTGCGCACATAGCTGCAAGAAACGCTCAAGACGCGCAGAAGAGTGTTCTGGACCTTGGCCTTCATATCCATGCGGTAGCAAACATACCAAACCAGACATGCGAAGCCATTTACGCTCACCACATGATAGGAATTGGTCAAATACAACTTGCGCACCATTTGCGAAGTCACCAAACTGAGCTTCCCACAAGGTCAGCGTGTTTGGAGCTGCAAGTGAATATCCATACTCATAACCAAGCACAGCTTCTTCAGATAGCAACGAGTCAATAACTTCATAATCAGCTTGCTCATGACGCAAAGACCGTAGCGGCGTGTAACGCGCTTCAGTGTTTTGATCGACAATGTGCGAGTGACGCTGAGAGAAAGTTCCGCGACCAGAATCTTGACCTGACAAACGAACTGGGAAGCCTTCAGATACAAGCGATCCAAATGCCAGCATCTCTGCAGTCGCCCAGTCAATTCCCTCACCTGTGCTGATCATTTTCGCACGTTGGTCATAGACTTTTTTCACAGTCTTGTGCGCAACAACAGAGTTTGGAATTGTTGTTAGATTTCTACCAAGCGCTTTAAGACGGTCCATCTCCAGAGATGTACGCCCACGACGGTCATCTTTCGCAGGTAGACCAAAGCCAGACCACGCACCATCCAACCAGTCAGCAGAGGCTGCTTTGTATGTCTTCCCTTTTTCAAACTCTTGATCGAGGAAAGTCTCAAGGTCTTTAACAATCTGGTCCACACCCTGCTCAGTAATAACACCAGCTTGCACCAGCTTGTCAGAGTAGATTTCACGTGTGGATTTTTGTCCTGAAATCTTTTTGTACATCAATGGCTGCGTGAACATAGGTTCATCACCTTCATTGTGTCCAAAACGACGGTAACAGAACATGTCGATCACAACGTCTTTACCAAATTTTTGACGGTATTCAGTCGCCACTTTCGCTGCATGCACCACAGCTTCTGGGTCATCCCCATTCACGTGGAAAATCGGCGCTTGCACCTGTAGAGCAACATCTGTCGGATATGGCGACGAACGCGAATATTTCGGGCTTGTTGTAAAACCAATCTGGTTGTTCACGATAAAGTGGATTGTTCCACCTGTGCGATATCCAGCAAGACCAGAAAGCGCAAAACACTCAGACACAACACCTTGTCCAGCAAAGGCCGCATCTCCGTGAAGCAATAAAGGCATAACCTTCACACGTTCAGCTTGACGGTCCTCTTGAAGATCAAAGCTTTGTTTTGCACGTGCTTTACCAAGAACAACAGGGTTCACAGCTTCAAGGTGAGATGGGTTCGCTGTCAAAGACAAGTGAACTTTATTGCCATCAAACTCGCGGTCAGATGAAGCACCAAGGTGATATTTCACATCACCAGAACCAAAGTCATCTGCCCCTTGCGTGTTACCACCTTGGAACTCGTTGAAGATGATGTGGTAAGGTTTGCCCATCACAGCCGCAAGAACGTTCAAGCGACCACGGTGTGGCATACCTAGAATGATTTCATCCACACCCAGCGCACCACCACGTTTGATGATTTGCTCAAGAGCAGGCACAGCCGCTTCACCACCATCTAGGCCGAAACGCTTCGTACCCGGATACCGCTTGTGGAGGAAACGCTCAAAAGTTTCAGCTTCCAAAAGCTTGGTGAGGATTGCGATACGCCCCTCATGTGTAAATTCAATTTCTTTGTCTTCGCCTTCAATGCGTTGCTGAATCCAGCTTTTCTCTTCTGGGTCAGCAATGTGCATGAATTGCACACCGAAGGTTGAACAATAAGTCCGCTTCAAAATCTCTAGGATTTTACGTGGAGACGCATATTCAAGGCCCAACACGTGATCGATATAGATCTCGCGGTCCATGTCAGCTTCTTCAAACCCGTAAGTTTTCGGCGACAATTCTGGATGCTCAGAAGGAATTTCAATTCCCAACGGGTCAAGGTTTGCTGCAAGGTGACCACGAATACGATAAGCCCGTATCATCATCAATGCGCGTATAGAATCTTGAACTTGCTGGTGAATATGTGCAGAAGATGCAGGTGCACTTGGCGTCACAGCAGGTGCTGCGCCAGCAGGCTGCTTCTTCTCGATCTTAGCTTTCAGAACGGGTTCTATCTTAGCCCAATCACCATCTAGAGCTGAAATAAGCTCATCTGATTGCGCTTTTGGCCAATTTTTGTTTGACCATGCCGGTCCTGCGGCAGCGCGTGTCGCAGCAGTCGCCGGATCTCCGACTTTATCAAAGTACTCCCGCCAGTCTGCGGAAATGGATGTAGGATCTTCTACGTATTGAGCATAAAGCTGCTCGATATAAACTGCGTTGCCTCCGTAGAGAAACGCTGTGTCCAACATGTCAGCGTTCTCTTTTGAACGCTCGTTATTGCCCGATGCCGACTGGCTCGTCATGGTTAACCGTCCTTATATAAGGACGGTCGGATTGGAACCTAAATGACCCAATCCGGCCGCCTTAGTCGCTTGTTATATTAGCCTTTTAGCACTTCAGTCATAGTCACACCCAGACGCGCCGGGCTTGGAGAAACAGTAATACCTGCTGCTTCCATTGCCGCGATCTTGTCTTCAGCGCCACCTTTACCACCGGATACAATCGCTCCAGCGTGACCCATTGTACGTCCTGGAGGAGCTGTACGACCCGCGATGAAACCAACCATTGGTTTCTTGCGACCCTTTTTCGCTTCATCCTTCAAGAATTGAGCAGCTTCTTCTTCAGCAGAACCACCAATTTCACCGATCATGATGATTGATTCTGTTTCATCGTCCGCCAAGAACATTTCCAAAATATCAATGAACTCAGTTCCCTTAACAGGGTCACCACCGATACCGACTGCAGATGTCTGACCTAGGCCAGCAACAGTTGTTTGGTAAACAGCTTCGTATGTGAGCGTACCTGAACGGGACACAACACCAACGCTACCTTTTTTGAAGATAGATCCAGGCATGATACCGATTTTACATTGATCAGGCGTCATAAGACCCGGACAGTTTGGTCCGATAAGGCGAGATTTGGATTTGTCCAATTTCGCTTTTACCTTCACCATGTCCATCACAGGAACACCTTCAGTGATACACACGATCAATGGAATTTCAGCGTCAATCGCTTCCATGATGGCTGCACCTGCACCCGCTGGTGGCACATAGATTACAGACGCATCTGCGCCAGTTTTCTCTCTACCTTCAGCAACAGATGCAAAGATAGGAAGCTCTTGGCCGTTATCAGCAGTCCAGTTTGTTCCACCTTTTTTCGGGTGAATACCACCCACCATTTGCGTACCAAAGTATGCAAGAGCTTGGTTAGTGTGGAATGAACCAGTTTTACCTGTCATACCTTGTGTCAGGATCTTTGTATTTTTGTCGATAAGAATAGACATGTAACTTAAGCTCCCTTCACTGCAGCAACAATTTTTTGCGCAGCGTCATCAAGGTCATTCGCTGGGATCACGTTCAAACCAGAGTTGGCGATGATCTCTTTACCTTTTTCCACATTTGTACCTTCAAGGCGCACAACCAATGGAACAGCAAGGTTTGTTTCTTTAACAGCTTGAAGCACACCTTCAGCGATCACATCACATTTCATGATACCGCCGAATATGTTCACCAAGATACCTTTAACGGCTGGGTCTTTCATGATGATTTTGAAGGCTGCTGCAACTTTCGCAGCATCCGCACCACCACCAACGTCACAGAAGTTTGCAGGCTCTTCGCCGTATAGTTTGATGATGTCCATAGTGGCCATAGCAAGACCAGCACCATTCACCATACAACCGATTGTTCCCTCAAGCGCGATATACGCAAGGTCCCACTCAGAAGCTTCAATTTCTTTTGCGTCTTCTTCAGTTTTGTCGCGAAGTTCCATAATGTCAGGGTGACGGAACAATGCGTTGCCATCAAAAGACACTTTCGCATCCAACACACGCAAACGCTCGTTTTTCATAACGATTAACGGGTTGATCTCAAGCATTGCCATGTCTTTTTCAACAAAAGCTTTGTAGAGGATTTTCGCAAGTGACATTCCGTCTTCGCGTGCAACACCTGTAAGCTCTAGTGCATCACAAAGTTTAGCCGCATCAACATCTGTTACACCAGCATCGGGCTCAATTGTAAGCGTAATGATTTTTTCTGGCGTGCTGTGCGCAACTTCTTCAATGTCCATTCCACCTTCAGTAGACACCACGAAAGCTGGCTTACCAGAAGCGCGGTCTACAAGAAGTGAAAGATATAGTTCTGATTCGATGTCAGCACCGTCTTCCACATAAATGCGGTTCACTTGCTTACCAGCAGGTCCAGTTTGGTTTGTCACCAAAGTGCTACCGAGCATCTCACCAACATTTTTGATAACATCTTCTTTAGAGAAAGCGAGGCGAACACCTCCCTTTTCTCCAGCAGATGCTTCTTTAAATTTACCTTTACCACGTCCACCTGCGTGGATCTGGGATTTAACAACCCATAAAGGTCCTGGAAGTTTGTCAGCTGCTGCTGCTGCTTCGTCTGCAGAAAAAACTGCAACACCTTCAGCGACAGGAGCGCCAAACTCTTTGAGAACGGCCTTAGCCTGATGCTCGTGAATATTCATAGAAAACCGCCTAAGCAAAGCGAGGAAATAGCCTCTAATGGTTCGCGGTTTATAGCATTCAGAACGCTTGTGACAACCGGACTTTACCTTGCTAAAAGGAGATTATTAAGACCTGATTAACTTGTCGGTAATTCGTTAGCGCTAACAGGCCTATTCTGTCGCAACTAAGTTTTTTAAACACACAAAAAAAAAGTTTTAAAAAAATCAGTTCGCGGACAACAAAAGCGTCAAAATCGCCCTAAACAGCGCTAATCCGGACAATATGAACACCAGAAACGAAGCACTAAAACAGGATTTTGAACAAACAACTCAGCCTAGAACTCTCATTTTCAACACCCGAACTCAGCTCACAATGTTAAGCTAACATTGCCCTTTGTTAAGTCCACTGCGTATTCGGATCTGCGTTTTGTTTGTCTAACAATTCAGTCACAAAACGAATGTGAGCGCGCAAGCGATACAAGTCATCAGTATAGCTATCAGGCACCTCTACCTTACTCGTCTCAGCCTGCAACTCTGCCAATTTGAGTCGAACTTCAACTCTCTCCTCTTCGGTGCTCGCGATACGTCCCTCAGCCTCAACCAACCTAAGATCACGATACCAAACATAGATTTTGCGACGAATACGCCAGCGATAAATTGGCGGCCCCGCTCGCATGATTGGCACCATCAAAGTTATCATCGGAATGAGCAGCACCCATGCACGATCTAGGAAGTTCGCCAACCCAAATGGGAAATACCGTCGCAAAAAGCTCGGCCCCCGCTCGTAATATCGGTTTGCTTCCTTAGAGATCGGTAGGTCCGCAAGAAATGGCGTCGGAAAGGTTTCAGGCGAATTTAGGAGCGTGCCGGTTTTATGAATATTTGTCATCGCCTCCAGCAAAATAGCTTGGATTGCTGGGTGAAGGTCTTTTCTAATCACTACTTGCGCTACTGGCGATATGAGCTTCACATCTTTTGCAGGCAGGTCATCCTTCAAACTCAGGGCACCATCAGGCAGAACGACATCTTTCAAATACGTATGCCGGCGCGCATACGCTAAAGAGCGCTCAACCGAAACCAATTCTACACCCGGCGTCCGCATGAGAGTTTTGATCCAGCTTGCCTCGGGGCCAGCCACAAGAAACACTGCATCCACCCGCCCTTCAAGCAAAAGCTGAGCCGCATCTGATCCCCCAGCCTCAACAGCTGTATAGCTGCCGGCATCCAGACCATTATCATCTAGTATGACGTCCACAAGCGCGCGCGTACCTGAACCTGAGCTACCAACAGCCACACGCATTCCAACAAGGCTACGCAAGTCCGTTATTGGCAATTCAGTTCGTGCAAACACCCACATAGGCTCAAAATATATAGCGCCAAGCCCCAGCAGCGCATCTTTATGCTCCAAAGTTGCAACGCCACTCTGAACAATAGCAATATCGACCTCGCCAGACATTAAACGCTCTAGATTATCAACGGAACCCAAGGATGGCATCACCACGAGGTCAACATCCACATCCGCGAGTTGTTGCTGATACATCTGTGCTACCGAAGAATATGCCCCACCTGGCGCACCAGATGCAATTGTTACGCTTTTAGGCGGAGGCGGCTCTAAAAGACTGAACAACCCCCACACAAACACAACACCAACAAGAATTGTCCACCAATATCGCTTCAGTATGGCCTGCATAATCAATTTATTCCCGCGCTGCGTTCCCTTTGAAACCTTATCCCTTTTTCAAGCGAAAAAAGCCAGATGAAACATGATTAACATTTTCTGCCTTGTTTACGCCACAGAGACCATCTCATTCTGCGGAGACCTTTAGGGGGCACAATATCAAATATTATTCCTCATCAATGATCCAATAAACACTATTCGCCGTAAGAATAAGACAAACCAAGCCAGAGACACTAGGTAAGGTGCAACATAAATACTCAGGAACAGGAGTAGACCATGATTAAATTTATTGGATTGGCGTTCGCCGCTTCACTTGTTGCCGCTGGTTTCTATTTAAACCTATTGGCTCCATCTTCGCTATATCTTTAAGCTTAGCTTAATGCATGCCTGATTGACGTAATCCAATCAGCCTTCCCTACACATTTGAAACCGCTGTTAATCTGAACATTCGTTGGTGTACGGATCTTAACTATATTCTCTACCATGCGTAACTTCATATTCGCTACACAAAACCATGCATTATCGCATAACAGCACTTCTGCATTATGCGAAGACAAGTAAACAGCTTTTTGCTATTTATGATCCGTACTCAAACACATTGAGCACAAACATACTTAGGAAAAAACCATGATCAAACTTATCGGAATGCTTACAGCTGCAGCACTTATTACTGCTGGTTTCTACATGAACTTCACAGACCCTTCTTCACTTTACATGTAGTAGAGAAGATATACTGCATCTATTCTTGATGTTATTCGATCAGACCGCATGATTTAGAGAGCAATCTCCAAACCATGCAGCCTGACGACATACCAAACTACTCAGCCGCTGCCTTAGATACAACATCTACAGCCTGAAACACCACTTCAGAAGCAGGTCGATTTTTAAATCCCTCTTCCATAAGTTTCGCTTTTACAACGCCCTCATTATCAATGATATATACAGCAGGATGCGGCACACCATATGCCTTGCTTCCTTCTTTGTACGCATCATTCAACAAATCAAAAGCTTTGATATTCGCCGAGTTCGTGTCTGAAACGAGCGAATAAGATAGTTCCTGCTTTGCTTTAAACTTTGCAAGCGTTTCAGGCGCATCATAGGAGAGCGCCACAAGCGGAAACCCTTTAGCCTCTAAGTCTGCAGCAACAGTTTCCAAGTCAATCATTTGCTTCTTACAGTATGGACACCAGTCAGCCGACCGCACGAAGGCCACCACAAGTCCGTTATTTCCCTTCAAAGAGTCAAAATCTGCGTGCTCACCATCCGACCCTACGACAGACAGCACAGCCCCATTAACCTTGGGCAGAGTGTCTCCCACCTTTACGCCCATATCAAAAACAGCATTTGCCTGCTCTGCAGGAGGCTCAGCATATGCCGGAAAACTTACCCCCGCCCCGCCAAGCAGTGACGTAACAGCCAATAGTGATGCTAATTTCTTCATATGCTGATTTCCCTAATTGAATTTGAAATGCCTCGCGAGCATTACAGAGACACCGCCCTCTTTCCAGTACAGAATGCAGCGCCTCACGCAACTGTGATTTCCCGTGTACAAAAGCATAAAAAAGCCGCCTCCAACCAAGCAGAGACGGCTTTCAATTCAAGCTAGGCAAGAGCCCAATTTATGAGTTTTAAGCCAATGAAGGCTCAAGGTTTTTACACGCTTCGATAAGCACGTTCACAGCAGAAATAGATTTCTCCATCATTTCTTTTTCAGAAGCATCCATCGGGAATTCAACAACTTTTTCAACACCGTTCGCACCGATTACAACAGGCACACCCACATACATGTCATTCTGACCATATTCACCTGAAAGGTATGCAGCAGAAGGAAGTACACGTTTTTGGTCTTTCAAATAGGACACCGCCATAGCAATCGCACTCTCAGCAGGCGCGTAGTAAGCAGAACCATTTCCAAGAAGCGCAACGATTTCACCGCCGCCTTTACGTGTACGCATAACCATTGCGTCCAAGTCTTCTTGTGACAACATGCCGTTTTCAACAAGAACGTTTAGCGGCAAACCACCAACCGTTGAGTAGCGCACCATTGGCACCATGTCGTCGCCGTGACCACCCAATGTCCAAGCACGGATGTCCTTCACTGACACACCTAGCTTTTCAGACAAGAAGTAAGCAAAACGTGCAGAGTCAAGCACACCCGCCATACCTACAACTTTGTTTGTTGGAAGACCTGAGAATTTTTGAAGCGCCCAAACCATTGCATCAAGCGGGTTTGTGATACAGATCACGAATGCGTTTGGAGCATATGTTTTGATACCTTCAGCAACTTGCTTCATCACACCCAAGTTTTTACCGATGAGGTCATCGCGGCTCATGCCAGGCTTACGCGGGAAACCAGCAGTCACGATACATACATCAGCGCCTTCAATGTCAGCGTATGATTCAGTACCAGCCAGCTTTACATCAGACCCAAAGACAGTTGTTGCTTCTGCCATGTCCAAAGCTTTACCTTGAGCAACGCCGCCAAAGATATCAAACATTACGACATCACCCAACTCTTCGCGCGCAGCGATGTGAGCGAGTGTTCCACCGATCATGCCGGCGCCGATCATAGCTATTTTTTTGCGTGCCATTGGGGAGTTCTCCTGTTGTCTATAAGCATCATGCATTGCCTTAGCAGCGATGCCGCCAAACAGTTTACCAAGCATGATCCAATCCCGAATATATAAAATATGAGGCGACAGTTAGCGCAGCCACGCCAGAAGAGCAATCCATGTTGCTTTCGCGTAAGGTCGCAGCTTGCCAATAATTTATCAATATAGCGCTACCACGTGATAAAAAACGAAAATACCTCAAATATCTCAGCACACCCATCTAAATTTCCAATATGTAAACGGCAGCTTCCAAACGGAAACTGCCGCAAACTAAGCACTTATTTAGAAACTACAGCTTAGAACTTATATCCAAGCACGACAGCACCTGCATGCGTGTCAGTGTCTTCTAAAGAATAGTAGGTATAGTCTCCACGTAACTCCAAACTCTCTGTCACATCAAAGGTAAGACCCGCACCAACTGCTGGACCAGATGCAGAATCTTCCACATTCACCGCCAAAGCGTCCCCCACAAGAGGAACTGTTGCGTCTAGATCAATATATGCAAAACCCGCACGCGCATGCACGCCTAATCGGTCAGTAATCGGTACTTGAGCTGTACCATAAGCACCAATGAGATAGTTTAGACCAATATCACTAGACTCAGCGATAATATCATCAAGGTCACCGTCATTATTACGGTCGATTTCAAAATTGTCTTCATCGACATTATAGTCAAATTCACCGTCATCTACACCCGATGTGATATCCGCCTCAATACCAAACATAGGTGTGATCTGCCATCCACCACGTGCTGTGATAGCGCTCGTTCCTACACCATCATTGATGCCATCCGGCTCTAACTCAAGATAAGAATATCCACCTTGAATATATGGCCCAGTCTTTTCAACTGCTTGTGCAGTCGCAACTCCTGTTAAAGTCAAAGCAGATATAGCGGCACCAGCGATAATCGTTTTCATGATATATTCCTTCGCAGTTAAAAGATCACCTGCGCGACTCACACAACACCGCATTGGCACCATGTCGTCAGCAAGCTGGCTAACTACGCATAGGGAGTCACAGAGTTCCCCTCCTTCTGGCTTTTGTGAACTATCATAATTTTAATTAATTCAGGGGCACGACACCTTGAAATTTCGTTCAAAGATATATGCGACCGCCTACCAGTGAGGCCCAAAACGCCAAAGAGCGCATTTCCCGTCACGGTAATCCAAAGACAAGAAACTCAATCACACCATATATTTTTCACCTAATAAGGGATGAATTGATAAGATTAACTTCCCTACATGGTAAATATTGTGACTTTCCGTCACACCAATGTCGTTCCATACTGATAGTTTCGCATATGATTATAAAGCTGAGGGGCTAATCATGAATTTCGTAGGCAACATTCTAAAAGCGGGCATTAAAGCCCTGCTGACTGTCGCGTTTGTGCTGGGCATATGGGCCCTACTTTCTTACTACTTCCCAGAGATCCAAAATACATTGTTCCAAATGTGCGATGATCTAATCCAAAAGGCGCTTCCGCTCTTAGGGGAATATCAAAGTGGCATTAGCTCACAATTGCTCACACCACTTTCTATATTTGCAATTTTGCTCACTATTTTCAGTCGCTTTTTCTGCGTTGAATTATTGTGGGGAATTTTCGCAGGCATTGGCAGCCTCTTCAAATCCAAAGAAGACACACGCTCCGCACGCGATTTAATGAAAGCAGGCGAAAAAGAAGCGCGCATTCGTGAAAAGCAAGCTGCTAAAGATGCAAAAATCGCAGAAGCTGAAGCCGCTAAGCAAGCAAAGATGAATGAAAAGCTCGCCGCTCTTCAAGAAAAAGAAGATGCAAAGGCAGTAGAAAAAGCCGCAAAAGAACAAGCCATAGCTGACAAAGCCCAAGCGAAAGCAGAAGCAAAATCGGCAAAAAAGAACAAAGTTGAAAAAGCTCAGGATGTCGAAGAAGCAGACAACTCCGTTACTCCGCTAGCTACAGCTGCCGCCGCAACTGCTGCAACGTTAGCAGCCACAAAAATTGCAGAAGCTTTTGAAGCTGATGAACCTACCCGCTTAGACCCTATCGATAATACCCCTGAAACAGACAATAGCCTAACAGAGCACTTAGATTCAAAAGAACCGGTTATAGAAGCCGAAGACCCACTCGAGCTGACAGACCTCGAAACGCCGTCAATTGAAGATGCATTGCAGGACATCCATCCAGAAACTATACCAGACGCTGTCATGGATATCGAAGAAGAACATCTGCCTGAGCGAGATGCGATCGACACCCAAGACGTCATTGCTGACCTTGAGCCTGAAAATGTCATTACTCAAGCCGACACACTCGAAGATCTTGCAGTCATTGCCGATTTAGAAAATGATGGCCTTCCAGAGATCGAAGACTTAGAGCCACTAGAAACTCTCACCGATTTAGAGATCATTGAGGAGCCGGTGGCAGAAGACGAAACGTATCAGGATGCTTCAATTTTGGATGCTGTCGAACCGCTCGACGAGACGCCAATCATAGATGCGCTACCTGAAGAGGACCTACCCGAATTTGAAGCCTCCGAACCGTCTTCAATATTAGACGCCCCGCTTTCCCAGGAAGAAACATTAGAACCTCCCTCGCTAGAAGACGATGAGGCTTTGGAACCAGTAGAAAGCGCCGAAGATACACCTCTTCAAGATAAAGAAACCTCATCCACCGGATCAATTGATAGCCTTACTTCCTTTGATTTGGACGATCTTCCAGAAATTTCCGACATGGAAGACATTCCAGATATTGAGCCGCTTCCAGAACTGGAAGAAGAGTCAACTGAATTAGAAATCATTGAACCGCTCGAAGTGGAAACTCTCGATGAGGATGATGATTACGACGATGAAGATGATATTTCAGAACTTGGCGATGAGGACGAATTTGAGGACGAGCCACTTACTGAAGATGAAACACTCGCTGACATTGACGAACTGAAAGACCTCGACGAAATCGAAGACATTTCAGCCTTACCTGATCTGCCTGACACACCCGAAGTGGAAGACATGCTCGAAGATGATCTGCTTGAAGATTTACCCGACTTGGAAGATCTTGATCCATACAAATTGAATTAAAAACTAAGCCCGTCGCAAATTTATGTGACGGGCTTTTTATTTGCGAATGTCTTTTAGCTTTCCGCTTCGACTTCACTACGTCCGGCGGCAAGATAGTCGCGTGACCTCATTTCATGCAGGCGGCTTGCTGTGCGCTCAAATTCAAAAGCGCCATCACCAGCAGGATATAGGTCATCTGGTTGCGCTTCCGCGCTCAGCACTAACTTTGTACGCGCTTCATAGAGCGCATCAATCAACGTCACAAACCGCTTTGCAGCATTTCGATTAGCAGGCGTCAGAGTTGGCACACAATCAAGCAGCACAGTGTGATACCGACGCGCAATCGCAAGGTAATCACCAGCACCTAATGGTCGATCACACAGTTCTGAGAAACTAAAGCGCGCACAACCGGCAGCATGTCGGCGAACGAGCAGTTCACGCCCCTGAACAGTCAGCACATCAGGCGTATCGCGCACACCACGTGTTAACCGTTGCCACGCCTTATCCATAGCGGCATCAGAAACAGGGTTTAAAGGAGCATAGTAAACAGGCGCAGCCGTTAGCCGCTCTAAGCGATAATCCTGTTCAGACTTCAATTCAATGACTTCAAGTTTATCCTGCATCATGCTGATGAACGGCTTAAATAAATCTCGGTTTACACCGCCAACATACAAATCTTCTGGGTGACGGTTGGACGTCGCAACAACAACGACATCCCGCATCCACAATTGCTCAAACAAGCGCCCCAATATCATCGCATCGGCAATGTCAGTTACGTGAAATTCATCAAAGCACAATAGC
This sequence comes from uncultured Hyphomonadaceae bacterium, assembly GCA_964351655.1. Classification (GTDB taxonomy): domain Bacteria; phylum Pseudomonadota; class Alphaproteobacteria; order Caulobacterales; family Hyphomonadaceae; genus Hirschia. The sequence continues at coordinate 14,933 of CAYGPD010000046.1, forward strand.
TTTGCCTTATCAGCAATATGCTTTGCTGTTGGAGGGATTGGGTCATCCCCCACTCCCCGAACATACGCTGCATGCTTCTTGCGGGATTTTTCATCCAACTTACGCCACTGGGAAATAAAGTCGTGGGTTTCGAGCATAAAATCGTGAAAGTGCGTGCGCATCGCAGGCTTCAGCGGTGAGTGCGCATAGAACAAGTCCATTAACATGGATTTTCCGCGCCCAACCCCACCCCAGACATAAAGCCCTTTGGGATAAACGGCCTTAGAAAACCAACCTGTTTTCACATCTGCTAGCGCCGATGCCAAGACGCCAAAGCGCCTCGCCATATCCGCTTGTGCAGGATCAGCCTTCAGCTCACCCGCATCTACTTTATTCTTATAGTCTTGATAAAGCTCAACCATGCTCAGCCCATAGCGCCTTGGTCGGAATTGGTCGAGCAAGTTGTGACATTATTTTAAAATAAAAAATGGCTGAACAATAATTGTTCAGCTTCGCAATTTCCCAATAATGAATTTGTTTAGACCGAAACAGGCCCAGAAAAACTTTACAAATTACGCAACCGCGCCCTTCGTTTCTTGCTCACCCATAACATCCATTAAAAATGCATAGAACTTTTCTGGATAACGGCTAAATTCATTGAGCGCCAAATCTTCTTTTGCGATAGCTTTAGGAGAACAATTGCGACCAACTTTACAGAGGAAATCAACCATAGACTGACGCTTGTCACTTGCTGACACGACACCAAGACGAAAATCACCCATGCTTGCCACACGAGTCACAGTCGTATCTTCGTCAATTGAATCTGGCAGTCTCAAATCGAGCATAACAAGATCAAAACGCTCTAGACGCAGCTTTCTTTCAGCTTCCATCAAAGAGCCTGCCATTACTAGATCAACCGGTAATCTCTGACGCGTTGCAGCGGCTCCAGCAGCTAAAAGCATTTCACATGCTTTTGGATGATCTTCTACCCATAGAACTTTCACGTTTTGTGTCTCCCTTACCCCACGAAGCCGCTTTTATGCATTTTTGTCACTTGCTCGTAAAGAGATGCCTGCTTTATTTCTAACCATTCACACCATTACAAATAGTTAAAATTTAACTCAACGCAACACACGATAGAAAGTGACAACGTTTTCTAGAATCTTTTTTACATTCCGATAATTAGGGATACCATATAACATCGAATGTCAAAGAAATTCCACAGTTTTTATATGTGTACTAGTCTCTAAAAATCCAGAACCATCGCTTGATAAATAGTCAAAATATTTCCGGAACAACATACCTTCCCCTACGTCGTGCTCGAACACTTACAAACGCTAAAATTGAATAGAAAACACCTCACAACTTAGAAGTCGCGAGGTGTTTAGAACTTAAGATTTTAGAAATTTCTTGGTTACTTGCTCTCTTCAGCAGACAGCCCATACCAATCTAAATCACGCGTTTTCCACATCGTGAATGCAATTGCTGCAAAACTCGCAACCGATCCAACAAGCAGTGCATAATCTTCCATACGCATAAGCACGTAAATCAAAGCATAAAGGGAGGTGAAGACGATGAAGGCATTCACACAAGCCTCACGTCCCCCAAACACAGCCCCTGCATAGAGAGACAAGGCAGCCACCGTCGCCGTCGCAGCAATGAAAAATCCAATCGTAAATCCAGCATGCTCTGACACACCCAGCAGCAATAGATAAAACACTGCCTGTGCTAGTCCCACCAATACATATTGTGCCGGATGCGCCCTCACCGCGCTTGTCGCTTCAAATAAGAAGTAAGCTAAGAACACAAGCCCCACAAACATAGGTGCATATTTCAATGCCCGCATCACAGATTGATAAGGCGATGTTTCATCAAGCAACAACATTCCCATATCTGAATTTGTAAGCGCGTAGAGATTCAGATCTCCACCTGACGCCACCATGCCGCGCGCAAGAAACGGCACACTCCATTCAGCGCTAAACCCTGCATCCGTGAAGCTTCGATCCGTGGGTAAAAATCCCCCTTCAAAACTCGGTGCTGTCCAATCTCCATCAAGATTGATTTTGGTGTTCTGTGCAAAGGCTGCAAAGCCAATGCGTTGTGCACCCGTTAAATGCATATTCGCAGTCAGATCAAATTTAGAACTCTCATTCAATAAAAGCCCCTTTAAAGGAGCCATCATGTCCGCAACAGGATTGCTAATTGAGTTATCCCCTGGGCCAAGGCTCACTTTTTGACCATTGACCTCATATACAACTTCATCTTTCACACCGCGCAAATCACTCATCCCCATGTGAATGCGGGCATCTTCCCAATGAAAACGCGCACCACGGGGTTGGTTCATCATCGCCTCTTCAAGATCGAATGACGCTGTATAATCAACTTTCACATCAAAAACCGGTACACGATGCAGTCCACGTTGCAGCATTTCAGTTTTTAAGTCTGCGATAGCTGCCCCATTTTTAGCAAACACAACAAACTGACCTTGCCGTGTGTGTTGTGTCTCTACCATCACCCCTGAGTTATTGGGCGTTTTATCAGTGTATGTCTGGCTGTATGGGATAACCAATAAAGGCCCCAGCACAATTTGCTGACCACCGCGTGCTTGGCTGACTTCTGCTACAGCACGATCTGCATTCGTAGACCGTTCATGCACCAGCCCCCATACGAACATCGTTGGAATAGCCATCACCAATGCAAGGGCACATACAAGCAGTAATTTCAAACCAAATGACCGCTTTGGCATATACGCCCCTACATTGAGCCCATTTCGCCGATGTCCACCACCAATCCCAAAAGGCGTTTGCGCGCCCAACTCGTCATCCGTTTCATTGTCCGACATATTTCCCACCTTACGGTTTAATTAAAACGCCCTTATCCTTGTTCATGACTTTTTGTTCAGGCTAGATTGTGATGGGTAAAAGGCGATTTGGTCAAACTTTGTGGTCTAAAGGGGACATTCATGAAAAAAGCAGATTTCAATACGTTTTGCGGTGCGATCCCCAACACTACACACGTCGTACAATGGGGCGGCGCTGATGTTTGGAAAATTGGGGGCAAAGTTTTCGCTGTGGGTGGCTGGGCAAAAGATATTGAAAATGACGACCCTGAGCATATTTGCGTCAGCATCAAAGTGTCAGAAATGGCGTGGGAAGTATTACGCGATGTTCCCGGATGTCGCCCCGCCCCCTATCTCGCTTCGCGCGGAATGAAATGGATTCAGCACACCAGCGAAGAAACACTTAGTGATGCGGAATTCAAAACCTATATAAAACAAAGTCACGACATCGTTGCCACTGGGCTGACTAAAAAATTGCAACGTGAATTGGGTCTGATCGACTAATTTTCCAATTTGAAACAAGCTCTTTTCAAAGCGTTAAAACCCAACGTCTCCCTATCTTCAATAATTGCTCACAGGTTAACAAAAGCGCGCAATTCATAAACCTTTTGCATACGATATCCTCAAACCTCTTTGATATATCTCTCTCAACACAAACTATTTCGACAGTTGAGGACGACACATTGCCGCGCTTAGTTTCCCCTGCTCCGCTCAGTTTACCACTCGCTGAATTGCTCTCGTCATTTACCTACGCACTTGATATGACAGATGGACAACCTGAGGGTCATTCCATTCGATGCTGCTGGATTGGCACACATATTGGTCAAAAAATTGGGCTAGAGGGTCAAGAATTATGGGAGCTTTACTACACGCTTCTACTTAAAGACCTTGGTTGCTCTTCAAATGCGGCGCGCATCTCACAACTCTACAAAACAGACGATCACAGCTTCAAGCATGATTTCAAATTTTTAGATTCAAATGTGGGGGAAGCGCTAAAATTCCTCAACAACCACGCCGCCACTAATCTTGACCTTGGCCAACGATTAAAAACAATGGCGCATGTGATGAAGAACAAAACGTCCCTCTCTAAAGAACTCATCACAACACGCTGCACACGCGGCGCTGACATTGCACGCCAGATGCATTTTTCAGATGCAGTTGCCAATGGTATACATAGCTTGGATGAACACTGGGATGGCGGCGGCCTACCAGAAGGACTAAAAGGCAATGATATCCCAATCTATTCGCAAATTGCCCTGCTTGCTCAAGTTATCGACGTCTTCTTTGTAAGCAAAGGCAAAAGTGCGGCTTTAGATGAAATCAGCAACCGATCAAACCGATGGTTCAACTCAAAACTCGTAAGCGCATTCAAATCTATCGCACAAAATGAAAGCTTTTGGATTTCACTGCAAAGCTACGACCTTCCTCAGCGCATATTTGAGTTAGAGCCCGCACAACAGAAAGTTATGGTTGACGATCAATGGATGGACGATATCGCACTTGCATTTGGCCAAGTCGTTGATGCCAAAAGCCCATTTACGGCCAGTCATTCCCAACGTGTTGGTGACATTTCTCATGCGCTGGGAAAACGCATGGGCATTTCAACGCAACGCCTCCCATGGCTGCGCCGCGCAGCCTTACTGCATGATGTCGGCAAGCTAGGCGTATCCAACACAATTTTGGATAAACCCGGCCCGCTCGCTGATGATGAATGGGAATGCATGCGTGATCACGCTTTTAAATCAGAGCAAATTTTATCACGCATCACAGTTTTTGGAGACCTGGCGCGTGCTGCATCAGCGCACCATGAGCGACTAGATGGCACAGGATATCCACGTGGTTTGAAAGGGGATGAAATCTCGCTTGAAACCCGTATTATCACAATTGCCGATTTTTATGATGCTCTTACAGCTGACCGGCCCTACCGCGCTGCGCTTCCCGTGGATCAAGCTTTAAGCATCATGTATGATGAATTGCACACAACCATCGATCCTGATTGTTATGTCGCCCTCACAAACATCTTGCCAGACCTTCCTTCATTTGCAGAAAATCAGGATTTATCTTGTCTTATCTGCGCGTAATACACATTCTGCCAGATAAACTATCATTTGGATTAATCCCTTCACCTTAAGGCGATTGACCCCGCCTCAAAAGCCTCTAGTTTCGCCACCAAACCATTCTCTGCTTGGAAGGCGAAACCATGTTTAACTACCCCGATGATTTTGACGGCGAAATGCTAGGCCTGGTGCGTGACGCTGGATCTGAAATGGATCAGCCTATGGTCATCGACTTTGCAGTAGACGCACACCCAGAAGCTACAGCTATTAAAGTTGCAGAGGCGTGTAAGGCTGCACTCAATGCTAAAGGGTATCAAGTTGAAATCGTACCGCCAGATCCTGAGGACGACGAAGACGACCGCTGGAGCGTCTATTGTTCTATCCACATGATCCCGCAATATGATGAAATTGTGCAAATTCAAAATGAGATTCAAGCCATTGTGGAGCCTGTTGGCGGCACTGCAGATGGTTGGGGCACCTATGGCAATGCACCAGAAGACGCCTAAACCATGACCATTCCAAAAATAGACCTACTTCCCGATGAAACAATCATTTGGGATGCCCCTATTGATAGCCAATTGATGAATGCCGCCAACAATAAGGGCCGCATGATGTATGGCGGCGCGGCCTTAGCCATGCTTCTGCTCGCGCTTTATCTCTTATTGCTATTTGCAAATGGTTTCTGGGGGGCAAATGAAAATGTTGGCTCTGCCCGCCTCGTAGCAACTGTGATCACTGGTCCCGCAATATTAGTCGCTCTTGTGGCAATATGGGCTTTTGTAGAACGCTATCGCATGATTGGTGCGCACACTATGCCCGCACATTATGTCGTCACCAATCAACGCTCCATATCTCTAAAAACAGATGGAGACATATTTGATGACATCGCGCATGCTGACATTTCTCACACCTCAATAGACGGCAAAAGCGAAACGCAAGTCCTGCTTCTTGCCCGCGCCGCCCAAGAAGATGTGAAAGACGAGGACCGCAAGCCGCCTTTCCTTTTCGTCCATCTGGAAGATTTAAACGCCGTCAAAGCACTCATTGATCGCCATATTCCAGAAGACGACTAATCAATGTCGGCTAAATATTTGCGCGTTATGTGGCACGACACCCTCCCCGACGAACCCATGGAGCTGTATTATGAAATACAGCCCACGCGCTGCGTCACGCGCATGATAGAGATTTTTGAAGATGGATATCCAATCGCTGACAGCTTAAAAATCGCTGCCCGCCGCAATCGCCCGCCTGCAAATCCAAACTGCCTTTGCAATGGCAATTTCCCTGGCCCAAACGAGTATGACATACTCTTCCAGACCTCAGAATTCAGCTATAACGAAATCAGTAAAACTCAGTTTGATAAATTATTCCTCAGAGCAAATGTAAAAGAATAATCACCCCTTTTGATCATACGCGACGCGCGCTTTTTCAATAGATTCGCGATTCCGTTCAGCCCAGATCCAAACCCCGCAAAATGCGCGACCAAGACCTGTTCCCATTTCAGTTAGCTGATATTCTACCCTTGGCGGCACTTCGGGATAAACAGTGCGCTGAACCAGCCCATCTCTTTCCATATGACGTAATGTCTGGGTTAGCATCTTTTGGCTAACCCCCTCAACTTGACGTCCTAATTGCGAAAAGCGCAACACACCATGTTCATGCAATTCTTCTAAAATAAGCATAGTCCATTTATCGGCAACGCGCCCGATAATCTCCACAACTAATGCCTCGAGTTCAGGTGAGACTTCAGCAGGAGGCGTTTCCTTCAAATATCGTTGCGCATCCTCAAAATCTTCTTCTTTAAATGTATTATTGAATGAAGAAATGCCCATAAAATCCAATACTCTCTTTTGGGTAAGTATAATTCTTTAAAGTGCCTACTTCCTTAAAGTTAGTAATGTGTCGGATGCTATGCAAGCCCCTTCAATATTCTGAAAATTTAGGAACATGGTATGAAACTCATCGGCAACACGATCCTCATTACAGGTGGCAGCTCTGGCATTGGTCGCGAATTGGCACGTCAATTTAATGCACTTGGAAATATTGTCATTATAACGGGTCGCCGCATGGATGCACTTAAAGAGACCATTGAAGGTCGTGACAATATGCACGCCATAGAATTCGACCTTAACGATGCAGATACGGCCTATAGAACAGCCGCTCAACTCATAGAGACATTTCCGTCTTTAAATATTTTGCTAAACAATGCTGGAGTCATGGTCCCAGAAAACCTTTCGACGGATCCCATAGATATAAACGCGATGGAATTGACGCTCTCCACAAATTTAATCGGACCAATCCGTTTCACCTACGCTCTTTTGCCTCATCTGCGCCAGCAATCCAATGCAACAATCATAAATGTGTCGTCGGGCTTGGCGTTCACCCCACTGTTTGCAACGCCGACATATAACGCGACCAAAGCCGCTATTCACGCTTGGACGATGTCATTGCGCGGTGCGCTTGTAACCGACAATATTGAAGTATTGGAAATCATCCCTCCGGGCGTCCAATCAGACCTTATGCCCGGCCACGCCGCAGATCCTGCAATGATGCCGATGGATGAATTCATAAACGAGACTATGGCAAATTTCAGCAAGACACCCACGCCGCTGGAAAATTGCGTCAATCGCGTCCTTTTCCTTCGCAATGCCGAAAAAGAAAACCGAATGGACACCGCAATTCACGCATTGAACGCAAACCACCGCTAGCTCAAAACGCAATAAAAAACGGGAACGACTTTGCCGCTCCCGTTTCAATTTACACATAAATTCAGCTGCTAGCTGCCCGTTCCATCAGGCCCATCAGCAATATCTTTTGCCACAACACTCGCCTGATCAGCCGCTTCCGCAGCCACCACTTTCAGATCGCCTGCGGCATTGCCTGTCCAGCGATCAACGCGTGCACCTGCCTCTTCAAAGGATCCCGTTGTGAGACGCAAAAACAGCATAGTTACCGTGAACGCCACGAGCATCGCGTAAATTATACTGTTGAATAAAAGTTTCATTGTCCCATCCTTTGAAAATTCAAATTTGCAGCGGCGTTATGCGGGCGTTTCAACATCGAATGCAGAGCCAATGCCCCGCATAGGAGCGCTCTAACTGGCCAATTTTGTTTTGGCTTTTGTTCTGGTGTGCTTCATCTGTCTTAGGGAAACTTTCGTAATCACCATCGCAACACTAATTGCCAACATTGCGTTAACAAAAATACCAAATAATAACGTCCTCATAACAAGTGTCCTTCGTAAACTTCTTGCCACATTAACGGCCTAGAAGGACAAGGGTTCCATGGATGAAAATTCTTCAATTGACCCAATCGGCAAATCAAGTATTCTCTTAACCATCCGAGGGGCGCGTACGGTTAAGCGCTGAGATGGGGATAACACCTCCCTAGCACCCTTTGAACCTGATCTGGAAAGCGGGCAATAACGCCCTCAACCAGCGTAGGAACGGAAAACGGTTATGTTAGTTTATTCACTCACTGATCTTGAAGACTGGTTGAATATGCCGAAAGAAACTCCTCAGCTGGAGTTCAAGGAAGCAAAAAACAACTTCGATTCAAATAAACTTTTGAAATACTGCGTTGCCCTAGCAAATGAAGGCGGCGGGAAACTCATACTAGGCGTAACAGATAGTTTGCCTCGTAAAATCGTTGGGACCAATGAAGCCCCAGATATAACAAAACAACAGGAACATCTTTTTTCAAAGTTAGGTTTTCGCGTTGAAGTCTCAGTCTTAGACCATCTGGATGGTAGAGTCGTTGTGTATTCTTGCCCTCCAAGGCCAACTGGCTCCGCTTACCAATTAGATGGCAGTTACTACATGCGAACAGGGTCACAATTGCGTGCCATGAGCGAAGACCAATTACGAAAAATTTTTCAAGAGGGTGCGTCCGACTGGTTAGAACAGAATGTGTCCTATGAATTTTCTGGCCAAGACATTGTAGACCAAATCGACACCCAGCGCTATTTTGAATTAATCAATTTACCCTACCCCGAAAACAGGTCCGGCGTAATTGACCGCTTAGAAAAAGAACGCCTTATATCACCCAATAATAATGGAACATATAACGTTTCTCGTTTATGCCTCATTATGCTTGCAAAAGACTTTTCTTCTCATCAAGATTTAGAACGAAAAGGTACTCGTCTGATTGTATATTCAGGCACGAACAAGCTAGATACCAGAATCGATATCGAAGGCTCAAAGGGTTACGCTATTGGCATAAAAAGTCTGGTTACTAAAACGATGTCTCATATCCCGCAAAATGAAGACATAGCGAGCGTATTACGGGAAACAAAAACACTCGTTCCCACTGAAGTAATTCGAGAATTAATTGCTAATGCTCTTATACATCAAGATTTCACCCGAAATGGCTTATCACCGCGTATAGAAATATATTCCAATCGAATTGAAATATCTAATCCGGGTCAACCTACAATCCCTTCTAATAGGTTCATCGACTGTAACGATTCACGTAATGAACGGTTAGCTTATTTTATGAGAAAATTTGGTATTTGTGAAGAAAAAGGAAGTGGTATCGACAGAGTCATCTTTTCAGCGGAATTTCATCAACTGCCTCCACCTGAATTTACGATCCGTCCAAATCAAACCCTTGTAACCATCTCTGGTTACAAGGATTTTTTTGATCTATCTACCGATGAACGTATCCGAGCGACCTACCAACATTGTTGCTTAAAACATGTTCTTAGAGAACAAATGACCAATGAAAGTTTGAGAAGCAGGTTCAACCTCCCCAGCGAGAAGAGCGCCAATATTTCGCAACTCATCAAAGCTACAATGGAATCTGAACTGATAAAACCTGATGCGAGCTCCGGCTCTTCAAGAAAGAATGCTCGTTATGTCCCCTTTTGGGCCTAATCTTATTTAAATCCCACTCTCCAGAACAAACACAAAATCAAAAATAGAACTTAAAATCAATATGATACTTATTTAAGCCTATTTAAAATATACAGACGAAAGCTCCCTAAAATGAACAAACCAACATCCCAACACGAGTTTGAAACACCTAAAGTGACGACTGGCCCGCTGCCAAGCTCTCGCAAGGTCTACACACACCCTGTCGCGGACCCGAGCCTATCTGTGCCGCGCCGTGAGATTGACCTACACCCAAGCGCGAATGAGCCGCCCGTTCCAGTGTACGATACATCCGGCCCCTACTCAGACCCAGCCGTCACGATTGACGTTGAAAAAGGTCTGCCGCGTATCCGAGATGGTTGGGTACAAGCGCGCTCAAACGTAGAAGAATATGAAGGTCGCCCAATCAAGGTGGAAGACAATGGCGGCGCGACAGGCAAACACCTTGCCCGCGAATTTCCAACCAAGCACAAGCCTTTGCGCGGTGTGGGCGATGGCCCAATCACACAATATGAATTTGCAAAAGCCGGCATCATCACAAAAGAGATGATCTACATCGCCGAGCGCGAAAACATGGGCCGCAAAGAGGCCGTGGCAAATGCTGCTGAAACAGTAGCACAAGGCGAAAGCTTTGGCGCGGAAATCCCAGAATTTATCACACCTGAATTTGTCCGCGATGAAGTCGCCCGTGGCCGCGCCGTTATCCCTGCCAACATCAACCACCCAGAGCTGGAGCCGCAAATCATTGGCCGCAACTTCCTCGTGAAGATCAACGCCAATATTGGTAACTCAGCCGTGACATCTTCTGTGGAAGAAGAAGTTGAAAAAATGGTCTGGGCCACGCGCTGGGGCGCAGACAATGTGATGGACCTTTCAACAGGTCGCAACATTCACAACACCCGCGAATGGATTTTGCGTAACTCCCCTGTGCCAATCGGAACAGTGCCAATCTACCAAGCTTTGGAAAAAGTAAACGGCATCGCCGAAGACCTGACATGGGAAGTTTACCGCGACACATTGATCGAACAATGTGAGCAAGGTGTTGACTATTTCACCATCCACGCGGGTGTGCGTTTGGCCTACATTCACCTCACCGTAAACCGCGTATGTGGTATTGTTAGCCGTGGTGGCTCCATCATGGCAAAATGGATGCTGACCCACCACAAGGAAAGCTTCCTCTACACCCACTTTGAAGAAATCTGTGACATCATGCGCAAGTATGACGTGACTTTCTCCTTGGGTGATGGCT
>CAYGPD010000047.1:0-24454 GCA_964351655.1 uncultured Hyphomonadaceae bacterium
GGCGCACTCGGTAAATTCGCACCCATCTGCGGACTGAATGTATAGGGATTAATTCTCTGAATCTGATTTAAGTCCCAAAGCAAACCACTGCCCACTTCCATCACCTGTATCGAGAAATTGAACTTCAAACTCGTCTGGTAAATTTCGATTAGAAAATTCAATTACTGTCCAATGATTTGACGCTGGTACAGATTGTAAGAATTGCTTTTCGTGATTCAGAACTACAATTTTTTGAATTTCATCTGAAGCTTCACTTCGATAAATTACTTTATCTCCCCGCTTCATTTTAAGCGTGATATCGCCTGTATCAGCATCTGATCCTACAAAAGACCCAATGACACTGTAACCAGCTGGCAATGATGATATTCCAGATATAGCTGTTGAATAATCGAAGCCAGATATATTGTTTTCAACAATGCTCTGGGATTTCAATATTTCTGTAGTCTCCAAATCAATGAATTGTAAAACATCTACCGTCCGATAAGGAAATGTTGCGCTCGTGGACGATTGCCCTGTATCCCCTGCCATCCTTCGACAATCCTCAGCGGCGACTTTCATACTCCATGCCCTTGCACTCACGCCGTCAAATTGTACAGGCAAATAGTAATCACCATCAAACTGGCCACAGGACTTAACATGCTGTTTCCAATGTAAATTATCATGAGTTCGAGTTAATACCGGAAGCATATTGATAATCGAAAGAGCAAAACATCCCAGTGCAATATATCGAATAAACTTACTTACATCAGAAAAGAAGATGTGAATTAAAAACCAACTGAGAACGATATATGGAAAGAAGAAATACCTCTCTCCAGTAAGGGCAGGATTTAATGCCGCAATATCTACTCTCGCAACGGACAACAGAGTTGATGCCACCCATAAATACGCCAATGCCCAAACTACTGGCTTCTCTTTTTGTCGAAATAAGCAGATCGAAATAAAGACCGCAATTAATACTCCAGAAATCCACTGAAGAGACGGCAATAAAACCCCAATAGTATAGCTACCCAAAAACACCGGAATTGTCTGAACCAATGCCCCTAATTCAAACTGACTAGGGTCACGGTGCGTATCCATCATGAAAGCAACTTGAATTGCTGTGAAAACAGTAGCCGTGAGTGCTATTATGAGTTCAGGACGTTTATTCTTTGCTATCAATACCTTTCCCCAGAACAACGGCAAAGTAACGATACATACAGGAGAGGAAAGAGACGCTAACCCAATAAAAATTGATCTAAACCAAATGTTTTTGGGCGTTTCTTCCCAAAAAATGAATATAAATAATAGCAGTGCTCCCCACCAAAATGTATATAGTGGAATCCCCAACGTCTCAGGTCTTGTCGGCACTAATATACACGCAACCCCCAACAGAATGCCTCCCTTCAACTGAAGAGACTTCCGGCTTACCACCAAAAGAACGAAGATCGTGAAAGCCCAAGCGACGACAACAGAAATTAAGGGGTAATTAGCAAGAGAAATAGACGCTGAAACGGCTGTAATTAACTTAGGTATTAGTATTATATAGCCATTTACTGGCTCTAATATACTTGACCATCCGTCGGAAATATAAGCTGCCAAATTACGAGGCCCATCCTCATTCCATACTTCTGGCAATAGGAGACGATTCCCAGCCCTTAAAAAAACGAGCAGCACAAAGACAAGACTCGCAATTAGAAGACTCGATCTCAAATCGATATTAAGTACTTTTTTCAATTTCCCCCCCCACCACATAAGCAGCAAGTGTTTTCGGCTACATGAACGTAGATTATATTCTTTAGTCTTTCGAAAGTTGAGAACTGCGCATCGCCACAGCACTCCATTGTCCCCACTGCTTACCGTCGTCAATCAAATTTATCGTAACTTGACTATGTTGTCCCAAATCTATTCTCAACCATCTATCTACGACTACGCCACTGGATTCATATAAGAGTATCCCATTACTCTCTACGCGCAAAGACTGGTGTTCTGCGGAAGGGCCTGTACAGTAATAAATGTATCGCCCATTGGAAGCATTGATCTCTATATCCGCAATGTCAGCGTCTGATTGAACAAAGCTTCCGTATACTTCAATGTCTTTTACTAGGGTGTCATTAAAATCTCGACCAATAACACTGCCGATCACAGAATCCATCTGATACATATTAGCGCTTTTTAATTCATACTTATCAATTAAATCCGTTCGGTGGATGTTAAATAACAGAAAACTCAAAAAGCCCGGGACTATCAAGACAAAAGCTTGCACATAATTCTTGTATTTATTTGTCCAGTTTTGAGTGCCTAAAAACACAGCTAGAACAACATTAAATACAATCAAGATAGGTAAAATGTAGGGACCTTCATGCATTGATTTTGCGCCATCAAAAGGCAGCGCAAACCATACCAATGCCATCAACAAAATAAGCGCGTTTATAGCAATAATAATTTTATGACGCCAAAATAAAATTGGTATAATAAGTAGTGAGAACAGTCCCACAGACAAGTACAATCTGCCGAAACTCTGTTCGACATATTGAGTGGCACCCTGCAAGCCATAACTGGTAAGATCAAATACTTTTGCTTGCAAAAAGAATGAAGTGCTTATCCGATCCCACAAATCTGAAATTTCAAAATTTCTATATTTTTCACTGAACACCTCTTTTAAACTTTCTGGAACAACCTCTATTTGCCCAAGTAAATGCCATTTCAATAGACGGTCCCCCGGAGGTTGGACTATTTTTTGATAAAAAACCCAAGGCAAATTTAAAACCAAAAAGCTCAAAAAAATCACGCAACCATGACCTAAACCGCGTAATGAACGGTTCTGTAATACGTAGACAATAGCTATCGCGGGAATAGCGAAGGCCGTTCCTCCATGTGATAGGTATGAAAGAGCTAACGCAATTGCAGCGCAGATTCGCAATGTTAAGGTGTTTTTTTGTTCTGATATGAAAAGACTATAAATAGCTAACAAAAGAAAAGTAGCGGCGAAAATTTTAGGCCATAGAAAAAATAAATTATGAAAAAACAGTGGTGTCGAAACAAAACAAAATGCGATTATTATTTTATCCGACAGTCTTAAAGTTTTCCCTAGCAGCTCATTTATACTCATTATGGCAACTGGAACCAGAATAAGTTGCGTACCTACCCCTGCATACAAATAGGTATCTTGAAGTTCAACAAACGGCACACTGAAAAAGAGGACAGCACCAGAAAAGAGAGGTGGCCTATCGCTACCAAGCCAATCTCCGAAAGCCAAAAGCCGACCTTGCACAAGACTTTCTGAAAACATAAGCGAAATTTTGTAATCAATCGGTAGGCCTAATATAAAATTATTCGCTGGTCTCTCAAAAGAAAAACTGTCGTAAGGATAAAATTGAAACGCGTAAGAAACCAATGCAGCTAAAGCAATAACAATGCTGTTTTCTACAAATTCTTGTTTATATTTAATTAGTAATTCTTGGTTCCTCCATCCCCAAAGTAACAAGGCACATAGAGCAGGTATTAGGGAATATCGAAATAGTATTGAGATGTTATGTGAATATAGAGACAAATAGGTCGCTGCGAGTATGCAGGGAAAAAGCGTCAAAACACCTGTAAAAATAATGGGAAGGTTTCCCAACCCATTTTTGACATACCTTTTGGTAAAAGCACCAATCATCATGATAAATGCATATATAAATAAAGCCCAAAGCATTCCGACGGACATTTGAATTATATTTTGCATTTTACACCATAATTACGCATGAAACTGGTCTATTGGTCTCTTGAGATCTACATATTTGTTTTATGCATGATTGGCATAGGCAAGCTGCGGACGATCAGCAAAATCCAACGCCAGATCCAAGGTGCGTAGACACGCACTCGTTTCTTAGCCACGGCGCTCATCATAACGTCTGCAATCTTTTCGGGTGTCGCCCAAAGCGGCCCACCTTTATTTGCAATATGGTCAGTCATCGGCGTATCAATAAATCCAGGCTTCACCAATGTCACATTGATATCTTTATCGACGGCAAAACGGTGTGCCATTCCCTCGGCCACCCGCTCCAATGCGCCTTTCGTGGCACCATAAAGATAATTGGATTGGCGACCACGATCGCCCGCAACAGACCCAATAATCACAAGCTTTCCATTTGCCTGTTCTTCAAATTTCATTGCAAACGCTTCACACCACATTGTCGCCGATACAAAGTTCACATCGATGATGGATTTAACGTCGTTAATATCGTTTTGAAGGTCCTGCTGCTCGCCCAACATCCCATATGCCAGAAGCACTTGATCAATTTGCGTTGCTTGCCCGACGATCTGCGCATACATGCCACCCACCGCTGCGGGGTCAGCAAGATTTCCAACCACGTTGAAAGACGTCTCATCGCCTCCCCTTGCGACCACATCCGCGCGAATATCATTCAATCTGGCTTCATTTCGGCCCACCAAAACAAAGCGCGTTTTAGCCTTCGCAGCCACTTTGCGCATATATGCGATTGCAACAGCAGATGTTGCGCCTAAAACGACAAGTGTTTGCATGGTTCAACTTTCAGTTTTTGGGGCCTCAATTGAGGCATTTGGATCTGGAATTTCTTCAGGAGATAGTGGGCGAGATGGTTCGGTCTCAATCATCGTGTCTTCGCTCAGAACAGGTTGTTCTTGCACAACATCAAGCGTCTGAGGGGTCACACGACGCCAAAAGGACGACGATATTTTGGGATCACGCGCCTCTTCAAGTGCGCGCCAATTAGGATAGGTCGCCTGAAAATGTTCAGCTGACATACGGCCATCTTTCGCAGGATATAATCGCCCCTTATGCGTCGCGACAATGGCATCAAGCCGATCTAAAAGCGCGCGGGTTTTCTTTCCTCTATTGGCAAAATCCAAAGCAAGACTAACCCCCTCCATGCAAAATGACATTTTGCCGGGCGATGTTTCGGGGCCATGCACTTTTAAAACAGCCAAAAAGGATCCCTGACCACTGCGCCCAATCTCTTTAAGCAGAGCCTCTATCCCCGCTTTGCTATGTTCTGGTGGAATAATGCATTGATGTTGAAAAAAACCCTTTTTGCCGTAAAGCTTATTCCAGCCAGCAATCCCATCGAGCGGATAGAAAAACGGATCGTAATGCTGACGCCCAACAAAAGTGGCACCCGGACGCGCTCTATATAACATATTGAAAATAGAGATTGTTAGCCGGTTAAGTGTCCAGCTTGGCATAGAGAATGGGAAAGGTTTTGATTTATTCTGATGCGGTGCCAAACGTTCTGCAACTGGGCTGCGATCTGGTCCTTTGGGGGCAGGCTTCCCGCGAGAGAAAATACCTCTTCCCAATTTTTTGCCACGTGCAAAACAATCCACCCACATCACTGTATAGGGCCAGTCTTTGCTTTCTTCGCTCAGCTTGAAAAAGTCATCCAGATTAGCGCAATGCATATTCTCAATGTCTAAATAAGCTGACTTCACGGGCTTTAGCTGAATTTCAACCCAATTGATAAATCCAGTCAGTCCAAGTCCACCAATCGTCATTGCAAACAAATCAGCGTTTTGGGTTGGAGAACATTCCAAAACACCTTTGTCTGACCTGTGCAATTGAAGACGCGTGATATGTGCACCAATACTGCCCGCCTGATGATGGTTTTTTCCATGAACATCATTTGCAACAGCGCCGCCCAAAGTGACAAACTTTGTCCCAGGTGTGACTGGCAAAAACCACCCTTTCGGCACACAAATTTTTAGTAATTCATCAAAAGATAATCCGGCAGCCGCGCGAATAACGCCTGTTTTCCAGTCTGCCGCGATCATGTGATTGAAGCGAGAGGTTAGACACAGCGTCCCGCCTTCATTCAAAGCTACATCGCCATAAGAACGACCAAGCCCATGCCCCAGCAGGGTTCCATTTTGGTCAACCGTTTGCGCGTCTTCTAATGTTTCAGGATCAACGCTTTCAACACTGGTGTCGGCTTGAAACAGGTTGGATAGCTGCTTCACAGATCGGTCAGATGAAATCCGAACGAGTGTATGCTTAAACTTGTGAACACGTCCCCAGCTTACAGCCATTTTTCCCACACAATCCGCGTTTCTTCTAACCCTAGAACAATTGCAGCGACAGCCAGACAGATCAGTGAAATTCTATCCTTC
The DNA here is from genome assembly GCA_964351655.1 of uncultured Hyphomonadaceae bacterium. GTDB lineage: Bacteria > Pseudomonadota > Alphaproteobacteria > Caulobacterales > Hyphomonadaceae > Hirschia. The sequence continues at coordinate 6,106 of CAYGPD010000047.1, forward strand.
ACCGCATAAAGCACAGGATCATCATTTAGCTCACCCCTGCCCGCAACTAACCAAATACGCATGAACCACGCTGCGATTACAGCAGATATCACCACCATAGCCGTCACGCTCTCAATAAGGCGATTAGGCGCTAGCAAACCGTAAATCGCAAAAGACAGCACAGCAGAATAGGCGGTTGCTGCACCAAATGCCATTAACATGTGATGGTCGTCTGCTCTGTAACCACGTCCAGCGACTTTGGTTTTTCCGCTCGATTTTTTTACTTCAACATACCGCTTGGCGAGTGCAAGACTCAAAAACGTCAAGCCAATAAACGTCATCAGCCACGCTGTAGGCGGCGCTTGTACAATCACCGCACCAGCCCAAACGCGAAGACTAAATAAGCTTGCTAAAACAAATACATCAACAATTGGAAGTCGTTTTAAACGAAATGAATATGCAATTGTTGTAATGGCATAAATAGCCAACACAATCGCAAATGCGCCACCTATAAAATAAGACCAAATCAACGATCCCAACACCAATACCGTCATCACGGCAATTGACATTGGTACGCTCAGTTCTCCAGCCGCAATTTGACGTAACTTCTTTGTGGGATGCTTGCGATCATCTGGAATATCAAAGAGGTCATTTAGAATATACGTCCCGCTCGCCATCATACCAAAACAGATGAAGGCTTGCAGCAATGCTATCCAGTCCGTTGAGGCCAAAGAGGTCAGAATCAATCCGGGAACAACAAACAGCAACACATTCTTTGCCCACTGATGTAGCCGCATGGCTTTTCTAATGGGTCTAAAAAGGGAAGCTTTAGGAACAACCTCTTCGACTTGAACCGGCTGACCGTCATCTCTGAACAGACTATAAGATTTAGCGGGTGCATTAAATCCAAACCCGGATTTGCTGTGCTTCCAAACTTTAAAATCCTGCTTGCTATTTCCAGCATATAAGAACCCGTCGGGACAATTATCTTGCAGAAATTGCGCTTTTCGCGAAGACGTTAGATTAATTGCGTTGTCTGTCCCCTGCCAACGCGTAAAACCACCAAGGTGCTCCGCAATGCGGGTCACAAGCAAATGATCCGACCCTGATACAAGCCAAACCTCGCCGCCCTGATCCGTATGCTTGCGCATCAATTCAAGCGCTTTAGGCTCATAAGGAAGATGAGCTGGCTCGATATGGTGGCCAAATTTCTCCACCATCCATCGTTTGCCATCTGGCAAAGATACGAACAGTTTAAATATCGCCAAAGGCAACAATAAGGGAGCCCAGCGCGCGCACAAAACGAGAAGTTCGTGCGTCGTGTCAGACTTTGTCAATGTCCCGTCTAAGTCCATGACTAGAATGTTCGAAGAACTCAACTTATTGCCCCCTAATATTCAATGATAGCTAACTATGTCAGCAGCAACGCTCTGGGTTTAATAGGCAACGTCTGCCCAAAGTCCAGAATAATATGGTTAAATGAGCTATATTATTTCCACTGACACAACATCAAGCAAAACCATTTTTAAAAAAAGCAACATAAGAGTCCATTTCATATTGCTGCCGCAAATAGGAAGCATGTTTTTTCGCCTAATAGGATAGTCTGCCTCCAAATCATACATGTTCCCCGTTTTTCTTCACAGATTCAATCCATTGAACTTGACGTCAAACACACCAACATTTAGCAGAGCATACTAGTCTAAGGGCGTAAGAATAGTCGGTAGAGTATTGAGATATAAGTAGGTACACCTATGAACAGTAAACCAGCCAAGAACCGACGCAAATGTATATTAGTTCTTGGAATGCACCGCTCAGGTACCAGCGCACTTACACGTCTCCTCAATCTATTGGGAATAGCCCTACCTCAAACAATCATGGGGGCTGGCGTTGGAAATGATGCCGGCCATTGGGAGCCTCAAAAACTCGTAAACCTCAACAACAAGCTCTTGGAAGAAGTTCGCGACACATGGGATGCGTGGGGAAATGTGGACCTCAAACGTCTTACACCAGACCGCTCATACTTCTACAAATCTGAATTAGCACGTGAGATAATGACAGAGTATGGGGATGCTCCAATCTTTGTCATCAAAGACCCGCGCATTTGCCGTATCAGCTCCATCTATTTTGAAGTGCTTGCTGAAATGGAAATTGATGTCTGCGTCATTCTACCATTTCGCAATCCTATCGACGTGGGCGCATCCCTCTTTAAACGCGATGGCGTTGCCCCGACCCTGACCCACCTATACTGGATGCGACATGTGTTAGATGCAGAAAAAGCATCGCGACATCTCCCACGTTTTTTCATCCGCTACGATGACCTGCTGTCCAACTGGACAACTGCGTTTGAAGGCTTAAATGAGCATTTAGGCCTCAAGCTCAGCAGGCCATCCAAAAGCACTCAAAAAGAAATAGAGTCATTCCTAGATCCAAACCTACGTAATTTTTCATCTACGAAGATCGAAAAAAACGATAGTGACTTAACCTACAAATGGATCCGCCAAGCTTATAGCAATCTAGAGCAACTTGCAGATGACGCTGATGCTGAAAAACCTCTTGCATCATTTGATCGCTTAGGTCGCGAGTTTGATCAATCAACCACCTTATTCAATCAACACTTCATTGATCTTAAATACACGTTGGCCGAGAGCTATTCTTCCAACGCTGAACTCCATGAAACCAACCAAATCCTCTTGGAAAACAATACGGTCACTCATGCCGAACTTGAGCGCACTCGCAATGATCTCTCCACGAGGATGGCTGAGCTTGCAGCGCTCTCGATACAATATCAGTCCGAAACAGAGTTGCGCACAAATTTGCAAAACGAGCTTGTTGAAAAAACAGCAGAGCTAGAAGCAAAATCAAATGCACAAATAAGCTTGCAGGTAGAGCTTCAAGAAAAAATCGCGTCCCAAACCGCAGAATTAGAAGACAAAAACAACACGATCGACGTGTTGAAAAACAAACTAAACCGCGCAATCGAATCTCATTCCAATGAAATCAAACGGCAATCAGCCGAATACGAAGAAGCGATGGGAAACCTGCGTCAACTTCGACACGAACTGCGCCAAAAATCTGTTGAACTGAACGCATTAAATGAGTCTCTTGCGACGCAAGCAAACCAGACAAAAGAACAAGAAGCGCAATTAGAGCAGCAGATTTATGAAAGCCAAAACACAATAAATCAGCTCACAAACGAATTGAACGCACACGCCAATATTCTGAAACAAAGTTCAGTCCATATCGATAATCTGACTCAAATGCGGGATCATGCCCTACAGCGCGCAACTCACGCAGAACAAGACATCGAAAAGTTCAAATCTTCCACCAGCTGGAAAGTCACAAAGCCTCTGCGTTCTGCCAAAAAGATCAGATCAAAATTTACTGAAGAGAATACCAAGAAAGCTATTTCTCAAAGCGGTCTGTTCGACGCAAACTGGTATGAATCAACCTATCCAGATGTAAAATCAATTCGAGTTGACTCCATCACACATTACATCCGGTTTGGGGCGCATGAAATGCGTAACCCTTCACCAGATTTTGATACTGCTTGGTACGTCTCACAAAACGCTGATGTGGCTGAAAACCAAATCAACCCACTTCTACATTATATTAAATATGGGCATTCAGAGGGACGTTCCCCCTCTCCTCCCAAAACACAATTTACCTTGGACGATGCGCAACGCAAATTATTCCAATCACACGCTAAAACGCCTCTCAAAGTCGTCGCGATCAACCAGTTGGAACCATCTGAAAACACAATTCTCGATGGACGTTGGAATTCAACCGGCAGCGATCCACACTTTGTTTTTAGCATCAATGATGGTCCGCTCAAAAGCGGCACTTACCTCTTATCCGTAGAGAATGGTGCTGGCAGCGCGTTAACAGTCAACGCATCCGTTTATCCTGATTATGGCAAGGGTATTTCAGAAGAAACAAGCATTCCCCTTACCTTCATCCCCACTGCAACGGGCTGGTGTGCCTGCGTTAAGTTTCCAGAGCCGGTCACCGCATTGCGCTTTGATCCCTCACAACAAAAAGGTGAGATCAATCTGGGTCATTTGAAATTTGAGCGTATCTCAGAGCAAAAATATAACTGGATACTCTCCTCTAGCCTTATCAAAAATCGCATCAAGTCTCCTGGCGATGTCCTTAGAACCGTTCAAAAAGTTGGTCGCAGCATAAAAACGGGTGGCATCAACCAAATCTGGCGCGATATGGCGATAACCACTAGTCGACAAAACAGCTCAACAAGTTATACAAGCTGGGTCAGCCAATACGATACGCTTTCTGCCTCCGATATCAAAAGCATTCAACACCGTATCGACACCTATGAAACTCACCCAGTTATTTCCATAGTTGTCCCCGTCTACAATCCGCCTCCGGCACTTCTTATTGAAGCGATTGAAAGCGTTATTGGCCAGCTATACCCACACTGGGAGCTATGTCTGGCAAATGATAAATCGACTGATGAGAATATAGAACGCATCCTGAATGAATATGCTGCCAAAGATAGCCGCATTAAAGTCATTCATCGCGAGCAAAATGGACACATATCAAACGCAACCAATTCTGCATTAGAACTCGTCACGAGCGAGTGGGTTGCACTGCTTGATCATGATGATCTGCTTACGCCTCATGCGCTATTTCACATGGTGGAGGCAATGAGAAACCACCCTGATGCGCGGTTGTTCTATTCAGATGAAGACAAGATCAATTTAGACGGCAATCGTGACGATCCACACTTTAAATCAGACTTCAACATAGATCTGTTCTACGCCTACAATATGATCTCTCATTTTGGCATGTACCATAAGTCCATAATTGACAAAATTGGTGGCTTCCGCGTGGGTTATGAAGGTGCACAGGATTATGATTTAGCGCTTAGATATATTGAAAATATCGAACTATCTCAAATCGTCCACATCCCACACATTCTATACCACTGGCGCGTAATGCCTGGGAGTACGGCCCAAGGTTCCGATGAGAAGCCATATGCAATGGTTGCGGGTGAAAAAGCACTCGCCGACCATTTGGCCCGCAAAAATATCAACGCAGAAGCCAGCTCCACACCTATCGGCTACAAAGTCACATATAGACTCCCCCAAGAGCAGCCGCTGGTGTCGCTCATTATACCCACACGCAATGCACATGGTCTCGTCAAACAAGCTGTAGATAGCATTTTTGAACTCACGACCTACAAAAACTATGAGATTATTCTGGTTGATAATGGCTCTGATGATCCAGTATCCCTCGCCTACTTCAAAACATTAGGCGAAGATCCAAGAGTGACTGTTATTCGTGATGATAGTCCCTTTAACTACTCTGCTCTCAATAATAATGCGGTCGCAAAATGTAAGGGTGAAGTCATTGCGCTCGTCAATAACGATATATCCGTTATCTCTCCTGGCTGGTTAGATGAAATGGTCAGCCTCGCACTTCAACCTGGCGTGGGTGCCGTTGGTGCGATGCTCTATTATCCAAATGACACGATTCAACACGCGGGTGTTGTCATAGGTATTGGAGGCGTTGCGGGGCATTTACATATCGGTTTTGAGCGCGGTGCCTATGGCTATTTCAGCAGAGCTGCGCAACGTCAGACATTAACAGCCGTCACTGCGGCTTGTCTGGTTGTAACCCGTGAAAATTTCGAGCGCGTCAATGGTCTAAATGAAAATGACCTGACTGTGGCCTTCAATGATGTCGATTTCTGCCTAAAGTTACACACGTCCGGTCTGCGCAACATCTGGACACCCTACGCCGAGCTATATCACCATGAGTCCGCAACGCGTGGAACTGAAGATTCTCCCGAAAAGAAAGCGCGTTTCGAAAAAGAAGCGCTGTATATGATGGCACAGTGGCATGACATTATAGCGCATGACCCAGCATATTCACCCAATTTAACCCTCACACATTCGGATATGGGCTTAGCTTTCCCACCAAGGGCACAAAAACCATGGCTATAAGTGGTAAACCTATATAAAGCTCTGGAATTAACCATACTGCGACGACATAGTTTGTATATTCAACTTTAAATTAACAAAGCCGAATGAGAGATAAATCTATCTTATGAATGCTAAAGTTTCTCTTGCTTACACTCTCGCAAAACGAAGTGTACTGAGCCGCTATAAAGGCTCGATCTTAGGGGTGTTCTGGTCTCTCCTCACGCCCATATTTCTTTTATGTGTTTACACATTTGTCTTTGGAACAATTTTTAAATCACGATGGCCTGCAGCGACCGACCCCAGCGATCAAAGTGAATTTGCAGTCATTCTCTTTTCAGGTCTTTTGGTATTCCAGCTATTTTCGGATGTCGTAAACGCATCTCCCATGATTGTGCCTGCCCATGCCAACTATGTGAAAAAGGTCATTTTTCCTCTCGAAATCTTAGTGCCCGTAACGCTAATGGCTGCCCTCTTTCATTTGGCAATCAATACCGGGGTATTGTTTGCGGCAATGCTCATATTTAAAGGCAGTATTCCTTTAACAGCCATATTATTCCCTTTAATATTGGTGCCGCTATGCCTGCTAATTTTGGGTGTCGGATGGATTTTGTCTTCGCTCGGTGTGTATTTGCGCGATATCGGCCAAATTATGGGCACCATTATAACGGCGATATTGTTTACCGCTCCGATCTTCTTCCCAATATCTGCCATGTCTGAAACCGTCCAAAAATTGATTGCGTTCAACCCTCTCACTCTCCCTGTAGAACAAGCAAGGAATGCTTTAGTGTTTGGAAAAGTCCCAGATTTTCTCGCATTAGGTCAATACACTGTAATTGCTCTCATTATCGCTGTGCTGGGATATTACTGGTTTCAGAAAACGCGCAAAGGGTTTGCAGATGTCCTCTAATCTAGCCATCAATATAGAGAATGTTTCTAAACATTATTTGATGTATGATAAGCCTGAAGATCGTCTCAAACAGATGATCCTTCCGCGCATACAAACCATGACTGGTTTAAAGCGATCTCAATTCTACAAAGACTTTCCAGCCGTACGCAATGTCTCCTTCAACGTTGAACAAGGCCAAACTGTCGGCATTATCGGCAGAAACGGATCGGGGAAATCAACACTGCTCCAAATGGTGTGTGGAACACTCACCCCATCGTCTGGCACAGTAAACGTCAATGGTCGTATTGCAGCACTTCTAGAGCTTGGTGCCGGCTTTAACCCTGAATTTACCGGTCGTGAAAACGTCTTCATGAATGCATCTATTCTCGGTTTATCTCATGCAGAGATAGAAGAGCGTTTAGAAAGTATTCTGCGATTTGCAGACATTGGCATTTTCATAGACCAGCCTGTCAAAACCTACTCTTCAGGTATGTTTGTACGGTTAGCTTTCGCGGTCGCAACCAGTGTTGATCCAGATATTCTGATAGTGGATGAAGCACTCTCAGTTGGAGACGAAGCCTTTCAGCGCAAGTGTTTTGCCCGTATCGAAGAGATTAAAAGCAAAGGCTGCACAATCTTGTTTGTAAGCCATGGTGCACAAACAATCGTTCAATTGTGTGATCGCGCGATCTTATTAGATGGCGGCGAAATGCTGCTTGATGGTGCCCCTAAAATTGTGGTGGCTCAATACCAGCGCCTCGTGAATGCACTTCCCGAAACACAACCCGATATTATCAAAGAAATCCGAGGCTTAACCAAAGAAGACCTTATAGATAATTCCGTTGACGTGAACATCACCGCGACCGTACAAGACAAGGCTCCTAAAGCGAAAGATATTCAATTGAAAGGCCACAGAAAGGCCAGCTCTATTGAACAGTTTGACGCAAATTTCATGTCAAAGTCGCTCGTCTCATATGAACAAAATGGCGCTGAGATTCTTAACCCTCGCATTATCAACGCCGATGGAAAGCAAGTAAACGTTCTCGTGCGCGGCGAGCGTTATACCTTTGAATACACGGTAAAATATGAGAAAGATGCCCACGAAATCGGTTTTGGCATGCTCATAAAAAGTAAAAGCGGTGTAGAGCTTTCAGGTACATCGTCTACTTTACTTACCGATGAGAAATTCAATGCAAAAGCAGGTGAAAGTCGCCGGATCCGGTTTGGATTTGAATGCAATTTCCATCCAGACACTTATTTCCTAAATTGTGGTTCGGGAGCCATCAAAAATTTCGAGCCAGTCATGCTGCATCGCTTATTGGATGCGGTCATGTTTCGCGTTTCTGAAGAAGACAATGTTCCCTTTTCTGGCTTTGTGAATTCTCACTTTGAAGCCAGCATTGATGCTGTCTAAGTAGAGAAGAAAATGACGAAAATTATCTGGACGTTATGGCTTCAAGGTGAAACGGCAGCACCGCCAATTGTACGGCATTGCTTAGAGTCATGGCGCACGCTCAATCCAGAATGGGATGTGCGATGTCTAGATGCAGACACGATCCGCCAATATGTGGATATTCCAGATGCCTTTAATCCAGACCTTAAAGACATAACAGCCACGTCTTTTTCAGACATGGTGCGATTATTATTGCTCTATGAGTATGGTGGGGTGTGGGTTGATGCTACCTGCTTTTGCAACAAGCCTCTGGATGAATTCCTTGCCGACAAAATGGACACCGGCTTTTTTGCTTTCTCCAAGCCTGCGCCCGATAGACCCCTTGCAAGCTGGTTTCTCGCTGCCCAGCCACACAATATCATTATTGCCACTTGGCTAGAAAAAGCACTTGAATACTGGGATGGTAGACGAAAAGCCAATGCTTATTTCTGGCTACATAACCTCTTGAACGCGCTACTAAAATCAGACGAAAACTTTACAAATGCGCTGTCTAAAATGCCTGAAATTGGAGCCGACCAGCCTCATTCCCTTCTTCATAGCGATGGTTTTTCTGCTTCTCCTTTAGATCAGGTTGCTGATATCGACTGGCAAAGTCCTTTATTCAAACTAAGCTATAGATTGAACCTTGAAGCACCGCATCCTCAAAGCTGGGTCGGCCGACACATAGACGCCAACTCTCCCGCTGCTCCTCTTGCCAGCCCCAAGCACACCCTCAAGCCCACAATTGCAAGTCTCAAAGTGGGGACAGAAAATTTAGGCGACCATGTGCAAATCTTGGGTCAGCAAGGTTTAGCAAAGCGCTTTGGTATCACGCCAGATCTCTATATTGACCGGGACAATGAGCTGGAAACCGCACAGCCGCTTGAAGGTATCGATGGAAATGTCCCTATCATTTTAAATGGCTGGTTTAAAAGTGGACATTCCGAATGGCCGCCACATCCAAAGCTAACGCCGCTCATTTTAGGGTTCCATATAAGAACCTTCCAATGCCCGCCTTTGCTTGAAAGTGCCAGCATTGCCTATTTCCAAAAGCATGCACCCATCGGCGCGAGAGACACCTTCACCGCCAATGCACTGCAAGCGCGTGGCGTGGAAGCCTATGTAAGCGGCTGTCTATCGCAATCAATGTTGAAACGGCTCCCTTCTAAAGCCAAACCATTGAAAACCTTTGTTGTATCACGTGACGATCGGATCTTATCCTATCTTCCAGATACACTCGGTGAGCTTACCTTTATCAATCACTATTCAGATAAGGGTAACTTTCAAGACAAGATGAAAGAAGCTCAAACACTTCTGAAAGCCTATAAAGAAGACGCCAAGCTTATCATCACCACACTCTTGCATTGCGCCCTGCCCGCAATCGCTATGGGCATTCCGGTGATTGTGTTTGCGCCCCTGAATACAGAAGCGGGACACGCTTCAGACATGGAACGCTTTTCTTCTCTGAAGGATCTCACCCCCATTTATGACCTCACCAATTTAAAGGATGTGGACTGGGCACCGAGCCTGATTGATACCAGCGATATTAAACTTGGCCTTAGAGATAAGGTTCACCAATATTTTCAAAATTTGGACATTATAACCTTCGACCCCGTCGCAAACTTCGCAGCAGCTGAAAGCTTGCTTCCCGGTGATGAATGCGAAGATCATCCAGATATGTTTCTTCCAAACGCCGCATCCGACAAAGACCGCTGGGGCAAACGCGAAAGCTATAATCCACAATGGGGTAATCGCGCGCAACTCGCCGCAACATTCATTCCTGACAATGCCCGTATATTTGAAATCGGTGTCGGGGCTGGCCAGTTCAGAGACATTATTTCAACCCGCACCCATTACAGAGGTGCCGATTTAGAACCTTTAGAGGCATCTACGCTTCGTTTGGATCTAGAAGTCGATCCTTTGCCGGAATTAGAGAGTGATTTCACTGTGGTATTGGGTGTGCTCGAATATGTAAATTCAGTCGCACATGCCATCGCAAAAATTTGCAACGCATCTGAAAATATCGTCATTACCTATTGTTTTGCGACCACAAATTTACCAACCACCGACATCACACACATTCGTCACTCTCGAAAATGGGTCAACAATCTGACGCGAGACGAATTTATAGCCCATTTCCAACAAAACGGCTTCTCTTTGAAAAAAGACACCCTCTATGAAGAGCATGCCGATTTTCAGCAAAACGTTATGTTATTCACCCGATAGCACGTTACACATACACACCCATTATCGAGGCTGAACACAGCCCAATAGTGTCTGTTCCCGCGCCAAATTCACGTAAAAACACCAAATTCGTATTGGTAATTGGCGAAGCGACGCTGGTTCCCAGTGTCACCATACCACCATTTGCGCCACCATTTGAAAAGCAATTCACACCAGAAAACGAGCCGCCACTTCCATCGCTGGACGCGGCAATACCGATGGATTGACCCACACCAATCGCCAGAAATTTAAGCAGCAGGCCGCGTTGTTTAAAATGCGCACCAAATTGCCCAAACAATAAAGGCGACACATCAAACGCAATGCCTTGGGTAAAGCCTGCGGGCACCCCCTCGCCGCCAGCCGGATCACCAAGCTGAATCACATCTCCTCCAGTCCATCCCAGCACTGAAGTCGCATCAAACACCTGTAATGTATTGGCTGACGCATTATATTTCACCCACGCCGGCAAATGAGGGGATTTGCTGACATTCCAAATACGCACCATCGCCACGCCGCGCATAGCATCAGAAAAAAACAACGGCGCATCATTGCTACTTAGTGTAATCAAATCCCCATTCACAGAGGCAATATTGGCTTGGCGAATATCCCCGCTTCGCAGCTGGCTATTGCTGTAAATAGACACAACCCCGTCCCCGCCCTGCGTGAACATAATGCTGGAAGTGGGATTTCCCGTTTCAGCATGCACTTGTCCTCTGGGAAAACTCACCTGCCCAGAAACAGAGTTCACCTTCAAAGCCTGCGTCCATGCCTGTCCATCATCAGACACTTTAATACTAAAGGCATCTTCGCCCGCCAGCCCCATTTCAGCGCGCGCTGACCAGTTATCTTGAAATATGAGACTGGCCGTTGCCCCTATATTCGCTTTATTCAGTTTCAGCTGCATATTGCCAGATCCGGGCAAAACATCATCATGCGAGAACAACACAGTGTCAGACTTCACTGCCAATCGCTCTTGTGCATGTGTGGATGTATTTAGCCCCAAAAACTGCGCTTCAAGTTCTTGGCCTATTGCTTTTGCCAATGCAGCCCATGCCACGCCGTCAAACACAACACATGCCTGCTCTTGTTTGACATAGGCACAAAATCCCGCCAGCGGCATATAAAAACGCCAGCCTCCATCGCGCCATATCGCTATCTCATTCGCGTGATTTTCCCACGCACCAACGGGATTGCTCCCGATAATCCAGCCTTGCGCGTCTTCTGGCGCAGCGATGGGCTCATCCATCCCCCGCGCCTCAACACTCAATTGCACTAAACTATCAAGATCACTTATAGCGTCATTGTGGGTAACGTGTTTTTGCGCTTGACCACCCAATATATAAGGCAACCCCAAACGCGCACTTATCTCTGCCATGCGCCTCTCTCTTCATCATTATGTCGAGAGCAGATATTACGCCAACACCTCCTAGGGGCGGATAAGTTTAGTAATATCCATAATAGAAAGACGTCCTAAGTATTCGACAAAACCGCTTTCACAGTGTCTTCGATCATGACTTCCCAAGCAGGCATGGTCACGCCGTGGACGCGGCCTATTTTAGAACAATCAAGCCGAGAATTGGCCGGACGCGGCGCTGGCAGCGGGTATTCGGCTGTTGTGATTGAATTCACCTTTGGGCGCGGCCCACCATGTTTTTGCGAGGCATCAAAAATGCTTTGGGCAAAGCCATACCAATTTGTATCGCCAGCACATGACATGTGAAATACGCCGTATAAGTCTTCATTCTCTGGCTGCTCAACAAGATTGCGCGCCACTTTCACAACGCCAGCCGCGATCGCATCTGCATGTGTAGGTGCGCCAAACTGGTCATTGACCACGCCAAGCTCATCGCGCATCGCTCCAACGCGCAGCATTGTTTTTAGAAAATTGCCGCCCGTTTCAGAATAAACCCAGGCTGTCCGCAAAATCGCGTGACGTGGATTAGCTTCTGCCACGGCTTTTTCACCCGCAAGCTTACTCGCCCCATATCCCGATGGTGGATTTGCTTCATCTTCTTCTTTGTAAAAACCATCTGGCTTTTTGCCATCGAAGACATAATCGGTGGAAATTTGAATGATCGGCAATTTTAAATCTGCTGCTGCTTTGGCGATTAGACACGCCCCTGTTTCGTTCACGGCAAATGCCAATTCACGTCCATCAGGGCCATCTTCTTCGGCTTTATCAACCGCAGTAAAAGCAGCCGCATTGATCACCACATGCGGGGCATGTTGCAGCAGCAAAGCACGCGCATTGCTCGCCTCCACCAGATCAAGATCAGGCCGCCCGCAGGTCACTACCTCAATCCCCTCAACACCATCAAATTTAGCCAGCGCAGTCACAACTTGGCCTTTGTTTCCAGTGACAAAAAGTTTCATGGGAATGTCCTTAAGTGAATGTGAGGCAGTAAATTGGGGAGTGTCTATTTCCCGAGGCGTTGACCAGAGTAACGCCCTTCACGGATAGGTTTCCACCACCATTCATTGGCCAAATACCAATCAATAGTTTTCGCTAAACCTTCTTCAAAAGTCAGGCTTGGCTCCCAGCCCAATTGCGTCTTAATCTTAGTAGCATCAATAGCATAGCGCATGTCGTGCCCAGGTCTGTCCGTCACAAATTCAATTAGCTCACGGCGCGGTTTATCTAATTTGCTGCGCTCATCGAGAATGTCACAAATGCTTTCGACAACACCAAGGTTTGTGCGCTCACAATTGCCGCCAATATTGTAACTTTCACCCAATTTGCCTTTTTCCAATACCGTCGCCAATGCAACAGCATGGTCTTCGACATACAGCCAATCACGCACATTATCCCCCTTCCCGTAAACGGGTAAGGTTTTGCCTTCAAGTGCGTTCAATGTGACGAGTGGAATCAATTTTTCAGGGAAGTGAAACGGTCCATAATTGTTGGAACAATTTGTCATCACAACCGGCAAACCGTATGTACGCTCCCATGCCCGCACCAAATGGTCTGATGATGCTTTAGACGCGGAGTAAGGAGATGAAGGCGCGTAAGGTGTTGTTTCTGTAAATAAACTATCGTCAAACGGCAGATCACCAAACACTTCATCGGTTGAAATATGGTGGAAACGGAATGTATCAGCGCTATTCAGCGTGTCTTTCCAATAGTGACGTGCCGCTTCCAACATTGAGTATGTTCCAATGATGTTTGTTTCCATAAAAGCAGCTGGACCATCGATCGAACGATCCACATGGCTCTCCGCAGCAAGGTGCATAATCGCATCCACAGAGTGCTTTTTAAGAACGGCTAAAACACCTTCACGATCACAGATATCCACCTGTTCAAACGCATAGTTTGGATGATCTTGAATTTCTTTTAGCGACTCCAAATTCGCCGCATACGTCAGCTTATCTAAGTTCACAACGGATACGCCGCGATCCTTAATCAAATGCCGACACACCGCAGACCCGATAAAGCCAGCACCACCTGTCACAAGAATTTTCATGGTGTGCCCTACCCTTGTTTATATTCAAAATTATTGTCAACTTCGGCAAGCGTTGGCGCAATAGCATCCTTGCCAGAAAGCTGAGGTTCATTACCAGAAAGTGGCCAATCAATGCCAATAGCAGGATCATTCCAGATGATTCCGCGGTCATTTTTCGGGGCATAACCAGACGTCACTTTATACGCAACTTCCACATTTGGCGTAAGCGTTAGAAATCCGTGAGCAAAGCCTTTAGGCACGAGAATCTGGTTGCCCTTTTCCGCAGTTAGCGTGATGCCAACCCACTTACCATAATCAGGAGAACCTTTACGGATATCGACAGCAACATCGAAGATTTCACCCTTTAATACACGCACGAGCTTATCTTGCGCAAAAGGATCAGTCTGGAAATGCAATCCACGTAATACAAATGCGTCTGCCGATAGTGAATGATTATCCTGTACCCATCCAGTCGGCAGTCCAGCATCAATAAACCGTTGTTCGCTGTAAGTTTCACTAAAAAAACCGCGTGAATCGCCAAAGCGGGCTGGCGTGATTTCTTTCACGCCTTCCAGTCCTAAATCACGAACTTCCATAAGCCTAACCTTTTTCTTTCGCTAAGCGGATCAGATACTGACCATACTCTGTCTTTTTAAGCGGTTGCGCAGTCTGAACCAATTGATCTGCTGTCAAATACCCGAGGTCAAATCCGATCTCTTCAGGACAGGCAATCTTAATACCTTGACGGTGCTCAATCGTCCGCACAAATGACGAAGCTTCATGCAAGCTGTCGTGTGTACCTGTATCCAACCACGCATATCCGCGTCCAAACTGCTCAACGCGCAAATTGCCCTGCTTAAGATAAGCAAGATTTACGTCTGTGATTTCAATTTCGCCTCGCGGTGATGGTTTCACATCTTTTGCAATATCAACGACTTGATTGTCGTAAAAATAAAGCCCTGTGACAGCCCAGTGTGATTTTGGAACGTCGGGTTTTTCTTCAATAGAAAGTGCAATTTTATTTTTATCAAATTCTACAACACCATAGCGCTCCGGATCAGCAACTTTATATGCGAAAACAGTTGCTCCCTCTTCACGTTTAGCGGCTTGAGTACAGATATTCTTGAGGTTCGCCCCATAAAATATATTGTCCCCAAGGATCAATGCAGCGGGTTCATTGTTGAGAAATTTCTCACCAATAATAAAAGCTTCCGCGAGACCATTTGGAGCCTCTTGAATCGCATACTCTAGATTGATCCCAAAACGCGAACCATCTCCAAGCAAGCGTTGAAAGGCAGGTAGATCAATCGGTGTTGTAATAATCAGGACGTCTTTAATACCTGCAAGCATCAACACGCTCAGCGGGTAATAGATCATCGGTTTATCGTAAACAGGAACTAATTGCTTAGACACTCCCATTGTGACTGGAAATAGTCTTGAGCCAGTTCCGCCTGCTAAAATAATGCCTTTCACTATATTCCCCTCGATACGCGTAATTAACCAAACTTGATCCAAAGGGTTAGCTTTGGGTCCCTAGGGCGTCAATGAATATCCTAGGTATGTAGATAGAAATATTCATTTTTATGACATGAGGGCATTTTTGCCCAATTCTAACTTAAAAGTCGCACATCACTTCGACGTTTTGACAGCAATCTTGTATTCCAAGTCATGGTGCGAAGTATTTGCCAAGAATTCAATTCCCGTCTGTTCTGCACAATTTTTCGCCTCGCCATGCAAGATGACATATCCCTAAATGCATCACGTACAGCTTTGGCAAAGGTTTTTTCGCAGCCCCGACGTAGATAAATATAAAATGTGGTCGCCAGATGTGGCATAAACATTAAAGCCAAACTAATAGGCGGCATATTCTGCAAGAACACCCATAAGCGATTGCGTGTGCCATGGTAAAGTGCAAAATCACCCACCTGATTTGAGAGCGCACTCCCCGCATGATGAATCATTGCTTCATGTAAGAACACACATCGTTCACCCTGCAAACGCAAACGAAACGCAAGATCCACATCCTCACAATAGCAAAAAAAGCTCTCATCAAACCCGCCAACATTAAGGAAAGTTTGGCGATGAAAAACCGCCCCCGCGCCGCAAGGGCTAAAACACTCACCTGTTTGCGGCATTTCGCTTGCTGGACGTCCATATCCGCCACGCCAAGGAATTCCAAACACATGATAACAGTCCCCTGCACCATCCATAATTCCTGGCTCATCAAGACTATATTGCGCGCTTGCAAACATCTTCGCGAATGGAAATTCATCTATTCCCTGCTTGATTTTAAGCAACCAATCTTCATCCGCCACAGCATCAGGGTTAAGCAAAACCAGCCATTCCCCTACCGCTCTTTTAGCCGGTATATTATTGCCTTTT
Source organism: uncultured Hyphomonadaceae bacterium (assembly GCA_964351655.1). GTDB lineage: Bacteria > Pseudomonadota > Alphaproteobacteria > Caulobacterales > Hyphomonadaceae > Hirschia. The sequence continues at coordinate 22,390 of CAYGPD010000047.1, forward strand.
GCAAACCCATGATTTTCAGCTTCAGGCATTAAATGGACACGTTCTAAGCCTGTTGAATCAAGGCGCTCCATCGAGCCATCAGTAGATGCATTGTCAACGACGAATAATTCAAAATTCCGGAAACTCTGACGTTTCAGAGAGTCGACAGCTGCTTGCAAATATTCCCCACCATTGAAATTGACGATAATGACAGAAAAAGTGGGCACAATCGCAGACTCTATCTCAACTTCTACAACAACCGTTTCTTCGGGCGTGAGATTCTGTTCATCCATGCCACTCACTCCCTCATTCAACTTATTGCGCCGCTTATCCATGAAGTTAGAGACACTTGCAATGATATTGCATACAATCTTCCGAGCTATTTTTAAATTGACCTATAATCATTCATCCTAAACCGACGCATAGTCTCATGGGGTGTCTATAAGGCGATATATCGCCGGTCCGTTTGTCTCAACATCTGATTTTATAGGCTCCAACCATTCTGGGATGTCACCCGCAGAAAGCGCTTTAGCAAAACTACCTGCTTCACTTGCATAAAGCCTTGTCTCCGTTATTCCCTCACACCAGACAATATAATTCGCTCCCCTATCTCTAAGCTTATTCTCAGCGATATTGGGAGCGCTGCGAAAGATATCTATCACCCCACTAATAGCAGCCACGTTACGGTGATAAGGCGCAGCAAAAACTGAATGGGATGTGGTGGATATAATCTGCGCACCCAAATCTATATGCGTAAACACATTGCCGCGAGGCAAAGTTTTCAATTTAGAAAAATCTCCCGCCATCTGACACTGTGCTGACGATACACTTCTCGCCTCACCCTGTACTGGTTTTGGATGTATTAGCCCACCCGACATTGTCCAAGCTAAAGGAGAAAGCAGCAAAAACCCAATGGCAAAAATCATAAGCGCAGGCACACCTCCCGCCTTGCGATAGCGGGTAAAGAGCAAACCAAGGACATAGCCCACTCCGGGTATGGCCAGCACATGTGCAAACAAGACGCTGCGTACCTGCCACGCCGTCAGCAAACTTGCACCAATCAGCAACCCAAGAACAAGCATCCAATAAAGGCGCAAATCCCCTGAACTTCTTCGCGCCGCAATTCCCGTAGCAATAAGCCCAGCGAAGATGAACCCAAAATTTGCGATAGCGACATTCGGGCTATGCGCAATGACTTGAGAAATCGATCGCGCTTCTTGTATCTGGTTTAACCACGCAATTTGAATATCTGCTGGCATACTCGCATAAGGATTACCAAGACAATTGGGCGCAAACACCACCACACAGGATAAAACAATTATACCCGCCATTCCCGTTGCAATACAACGAAGTATAAGCGTTGAAAGTCTTGCAGATAGCAGCCCCAGAAGGGCTAATAGACTTCCCCCAATGACAAACGCAATCAGATGCGCATTCCCAAAAGCATCGCAAACATCACGGCTTGAAGACTGTCCCGGAGCATCCAGCAAATAAAACACACCTGAGAACACAGCCAATACTGCACCAACTCGCAGGAGACGTCGGCTCTCAATTGCGCCATGCACAATCCAAAGAACCACAACAATGCTAATGAGCATCACAGCAAAAGGTAGACTTTCAATCGCTGTGGACACCATCGCCAAAATGGCCATTCCTGCCCCTAAAGCCCATCCTATGCTCCGCGCAGATGACATTAGTGAGACCAATGTAAACAAAACGAACACAGCGATTAGGCCGTGATGATCTATTCGCCCTGGCCAATACTGATATGTAATCGGAGCAAGGAAAAATGCGATTAAACCAATTGTCGATGCAGTTTTGCTTAAATGCAAACGATGCATAAGCAGGCTCAACAGCGCCATCATAGCCCCTAATAGAAGGGTTGGCCACAGAATGAGCGCTATATTCTCAGCCATTGTGTGCCCAGCTAAAGGCCGCAGCACCAAAATAATGCCACCAATAAAAATATCAGGAATACGTGACCAATGCATCGCACCGCCTTCAGGAGTCACCAAACGCGCTTGATGCACATCCCACCAGCCCTGCCCGGAAAGCAGATCTCGCACTTGCTGTAGGCGCATCAGAT
>CAYGPD010000048.1:0-17109 GCA_964351655.1 uncultured Hyphomonadaceae bacterium
TGAGGTAGCATTTAAAGATTGTCAAAGTATACCACCAGAAAACAATGTGTTGGTATATTTGTTGGTATATGAATTTTTATCTTGATAAATAATAAAATAAATCAACATTTTGAATATTCATTTAGATTCCGGCCGTCGCACCATTTTATTGTTTTTCTTGAGTTTAATTCCTTCTGGTTGAGGGTGGCAATTGCGCTTTTTTATGCCAGCTTGTGAAATATGATTCACGTTTTCAAATTGCTCCTTCCAGCTCTCATACCGTCATGGCGTTTTTTTGATGTGATTGCGCCGTCGCCCCGGATTGAATTTTGGGCATGTGATGATGTCCACCATATTGAAAAATGGGAAGAATTTCGGCCAAAGCAGAAGAGTATTTCATTTTTAAACACCTTCTTGAATATGTTTTGGAATCCTGTGCGAAACGAGGATTTATTCCTTGTGACGTGCGCGGAACGTTTGATGGAAATGCCGACTGCTCATAGCGACAATGTCATTTTTGAGTGCATTGAAAATGAGATTATACGCGTTGATAGTAGATTGAATTTGCCAAAGTTTTTGCAATTTCGGCTAATGGTTATAAGCCGTGAAGCGGATGTGATTGAGAGGCGGATGGCCTATGTCTCTGAGGTTCGTCAGATTGCTGGGCAAGTTGGCACATGCCCTTAGAGAGTGCGTTACGCTTAACTGAAATATTGCTCGCCCTTACATTCGTGCAGCAGGGCTTAGAGCATATGCGCCGCCCAGCGGCTGAACGCCTTCTGCTAGGGTTGCGCTTGGTGCTTGCTCTATTGCTGCTGGGCGGGTTCTATACCCAATGGATATGCCTTGCTCTTGTCGTGCTTGCTTTGTGCATTCTTCATAGGTTTCAGGGGCCATATAATGGCGGAAGTGACCGAATAGGTTTGCTAACTTTATGCTGTTTGACGTTGGCACATTTTCTGCCGGATCAAGAATTAAAAGAATACGCGTTTGGATATTTGGCGTTGCAATTGGTCCTGTCGTATTTTGTGTCTGGTTGGGTAAAAATTGTAAATCGGGAATGGCGGCAGGGAACTGCTTTACGTGATGTGTTTTTGTTTTCAACTTATCCCGTAAGTGAAAGAACGCGAGGCTGGGTAAACCATCCACAATTGTTATGGGTGATGTCTTGGGCGGTGATGTTGTTTGAGATTTTCTTCCCCCTTTGCTTAGTTTCCCATGTGAGCCTTTATATTGGGTTGGCCATTGCTGCACTTTTTCATCTTGCGAATGCTCTGCTATTTGGGTTGAACCGTTTCTTCTGGGCGTGGTTGGCTGCCTATCCTTCCATTATCTGGTTTCAGGCGCGGTTTTTTGATGGTGTATTGGGGTGAAATAAAATTGGTCAATTGTTGGGCATATCAAAGCAATAATTTGTGATCTGGGCTTTATTATAGGGTAAATCTCTGCAAGCTTTCCTTTGAAATTATTGGGAGGTTGCTATGCGTTTTATGTCCGTTCTATTGGCTGGGGTTTTACTACCACTTTCGGCATCTGCTGAGGCGGATCGTGCGGGGGCAGTTTCTGAAGAGATGCACGCGCCAGCGAGCGAATATTCGGTTACGCACGAGATGGTTGCTGCGACCTCCACTGCGCGCATTGAACATGATATCCGTAAGTTGGCGGGCTTTGGTACGCGCCATACATTGTCAGATACAAAGAGTGACACACGCGGTATCGGGGCAGCGCGCCGTTGGATAGAAGATGAGTTTAAGCGCATTTCTAAAGGATGTAAGCAAGAGCTTGAAGTGGTGACTGTTTCAGACATTGTTCGCCCAGATTTTCGCATCCCGGAAGATACAGAAATTGTGAATGTGATCGCGATTCAACGCGGGTCGCTCGATCCTGATCGTGTTGTGATTATGTCTGGAGATATTGATAGCCGCATTTCAGATGTGATGAATTTTACTGATGATAGCCCCGGTGCAAACGACAATGCTTCGGGTATGGCTGGAACCTTGGAAGCTGCGCGCGTGATGTGTCAGCATGAATTTGCTGGAACGGTCGTATATGCAGGGTTATCCGGTGAAGAGCAGGGGTTGTTTGGCGGCAAAATACTTGCGGAATACGCAATTGAAAATGGCTGGAGAGTGAAGGCTATTTTGAACAATGACATGATCGGCAATATTGAGGGTGTTGATGGTGTGATTGATAATTCAACAGCTCGCGTTTTTTCCGAAGGTACTTTGGTTGATGAAACGGCTGAGGAAGCTAATTCGCGTCGTTTTCGCGGGGGAGAGGTCGATTCGGCGTCTCGTAATTTAGCGCGCTATGTTGATAAGATGGCGGATATGTTTATTCCAAACCTTGATGTGATGATGATTTATCGTCTCGATAGGTTTGCGCGTGGTGGGCATCACCGTCCCTTCAATGATCACAGGATTCCGGGCGTTCGAATTATGGAAACGCATGAGAATTATAATCGCCAGCACCAAGATTTACGACTGGAAGATGGCATTGCTTATGGTGATGTCGTGGAGGGGGTGAATTTTGATTATGCAGCCAAACTGACAAGTTTGAATATTGCTGCATTGGCAAACCTCGCCGCAGCGCCGCCATTTCCAACGAATGTATCAATAGAAGGGGCTGTGCAGCCGAATACGACGCTATCATGGACTAAAGCTGATGCTGAAAACCTTGCGGGATATAAAATATATTGGCGTTTAACCGATCAATCCCAATGGCAATGGTCGCGCTTTGTCGGGAATGTCGATAGCTACACGCTGAAGGGCGTTGTGATTGATAACTATCTATTTGGTGTGGCTTCTGTTGCGAAAAATGGTGCTGAAAGTGCTGTTGTTTTTCCCGGATTTTCTGGAAGTTTTGGTGAATAAAGAATGAGGGTAAGTGAGCGCCTTTTGACGCGGGCTTATGCTTTTGCTTGACCAAACATCTAGCGCTGAGTAGGTCGGTTTTGTGAAAATGAAAAGCCGCATAATCGGCCAGCTTTGCTTGGCATTTGTATTTCTGATCCAAACCTTGTGGATGAGTGGAAGTGCGGCTGCGTTTGCGGCAAATGACGATACGCGATTATTGATTTGTAATCCGTCTGGGCAGGTTAACTCTGCTATATTTGCGGCAAATGAAAAATTGCTGATTGCGCTTGGTCTAAAAGAGAAAACTCCAGACGACGTTCATGATGAAAAATGTGCGTTTTGTGCGATTTCACATGCTTTGATTTTTACTCAATTGAGAATTCAAGATGCGCTGCATTTTGGTATTTATATTGAAAAATCAAATATTTATGAACCTGCTTTTGTGTATCTCCCGCAGGGCCCACCCTTAGGCGGACGTGCCCCGCCAAACTATATCTAATCATTTAAATGCATCATGCAGGCATGACGGCTTGCATTGTCTATTGGATATAGCTCCAATCAAAATGGCGTGTGCGTGAGCATGGGTTAGATGGGGCGAATGGGGAACTCCATGAAAAAACAAACATTTTTGAACCAATGGCTATGGAAATGGCACATAATCGCGGGATTAATTACGCTACCTTTCATGCTTATTTTGGCGATAACAGGCACAATTTATCTGTTTAAGCCCATGTATGAAGCCTCCATTTATGAGGATATTTATAAGGTAAAGCCTGCCGGTGAGCGACTTAGCTATGCGGCACAATTTGCAGCGGCGCAGGCTGCCTCCTCTGCGCCTGTTAATAGCGTGACCCTGCCGCGCGGGGCGGATGATGCGACCATGTTCCAGTCGGGCATGTGGGCTGGTGCGTCTATGGTGTATGTGAACCCCTATACAGGAGATGTGACAGGCACTTTACGCAATGAAGGCACGTTTATGTCTGGCGTGCGTGAAATGCATGGCGAGCTGTTTTTGTCCAAGCCGGGCACTTATGTTGTCGAGCTTGTGGCGAGTTGGTTTCTGGTTTTGATTTTGACCGGGCTTTATGTGTGGTGGCCTGCACGTGGATGGTCGTTGCGTGGATTTTTTACGATCCGATTAAAGCAAGGTAAGCGGATTTTCTTCCGTGACCTGCATTCGGTGACCGCGTTTTGGCTGTCGACTTTTTTGCTGATTATTCTTGCGGGCGGTTTGCCTTGGACGGATGTGTTTGGAAAACAGTTTCAGCGATTGCAAAATGCAACAGGGACAGGCTTTCCTCAATATTGGGTTCAATCTAACGGTTTGCAGTCGATCAATACGCGAGAAGATGGGTTGAGTATTGATGATATGGTGCAGGTGGCGCAGCAACAAAACTTGAAGGGTGATATTACTGTACGCTTTCCTGCCAATGAGAATGGTGTTTTTAGTGTCGCCAATAAATCCTTGTATTTGCATGATCAGAGTGTGCGTCACTTTGATTTGTATTCAGGATCTAAAATATTAGATTATGCGTGGAAAGATGTCGGTCCGATGATGGCGGGGCGGTTATTCTTTATGCGTCTGCACGAGGGGCAATATGGTTTGTGGAATTGGGTCATTTTGCTGTGTGTCGCGCTGAGTTTGATCGTCAGCATTATTGCGGCGCTAACTTCATATATCATGCGTAAACAAAAGGGGAGCTGGAGTATTCCCAAGCCTCCCGCACATTTTAAAGTTGGCTGGGTTGCGGGTGGCGCAATTGTCATTTTGGGGGCGATATTGCCCTTATTTGGCGCTAGCCTGATTTTGCTTTTCTGCATTACGATGATGGGCAAAATGAGAGCGTCTAAAGCGTAGAGATATTATGCGATTAGGCATGTAAAAAAGGCGGCTAACCCGAAGGTTGGCCGCCTTTTTCATTGTAAAACATCGAACGTTTATTTGGCAAATTCGACGCTTCGGGGAGGAGGTTAGTCTAGTTTAGCCATTCAGGCTTTTTATAAGGTAGTCCAAGATCAGATGCGACAGTTTCATATGTGATGAAGCCGTCAGCAACGTTAAGTCCTTCAGCAAGGTGAGCATCATCGTTTAGCGCTTTTTTCGCGCCTTTTGCAGCGATGGCCAATGTGAATGGCAATGTCATATTGTTGAGTGCATATGTGGATGTGCGCGGCACTGCACCCGGCATGTTGGCGACACAATAGTGCAAAATGCCATCAACTTCGAATATCGGGTCTGAGTGTGTTGTTGGGCGTGATGTCTCAAAACATCCACCTTGGTCAATCGCGATATCAACCAATACGGCACCAGGCTTCATTGTTTTAAGCATGTCGCGCGTAATGAGCTTTGGTGCGGAGGCTCCCGGAATAAGCACAGCACCAATGACGACATCAGCTTCAGCAACGGCTTTTTCAACAGACGCAGGCGTTGAGTAAGCTGTTTTCAATGCGCCAGCGAATTGAACATCTAGTTCAGCAAGGCGTGGCATGTGGCGGTCAAAGACGGTTACGTCTGCGCGCATACCAATAGCCATTTCAGCTGCGTGTGTACCTGATACACCGCCGCCAAGAATAACGACTTTAGCAGGCGCGACACCCGGTACACCGCCCATGAGAAGGCCGCGTCCACGGATTGTGCGTTGGAGTGCCCATGCCGCAGCTTGAGTAGCCATGCGGCCTGCAACTTGGCTCATAGGCATAAGAAGCGGGAGGCGACCATTGCGGTCTGTCACGGTTTCATAAGCGATACATGTTGCACCGGATTTCATCAGGGCTTCAGCTTGGGGTTTATCCGCTGCAAGGTGAAGATATGTAAAGAGGGTGTGGTGTGGCTTTAGACGGGCGCACTCAACAGCTTGTGGCTCTTTTACTTTGACGATCAGTTCAGCCTGTTCGAAGACGGCGTCTGCAGTTGCAACAATGCTTGCACCAGCAGATTCGTAATGCGCGTCGCTTGCCTCAATACCTGTTCCGGCATTGGTTTCTACGATGACTGAGTGCCCCGCACGTACAAGCTCTGACACGCTTTCTGGCGTCAAACCGACACGGTGTTCTTCTGCTTTAATTTCCTTTGGGACCCCGATGATCATATTCTTCTCCGATATTTACATTTTGACGCAATATATACTAAAGAACGTGCCATATCCAACCTAAAATTTCTCAAATTTGGCGATGTATGAAAAATACAACTAATTTTAGATTGAGATGGGTTATTTTAACTGGAATCGTTGATGGAGATGCTCAAAGTGCATTATGACATACCGCGATTTTAAACACAAAAAAGGCGCTGCCAAAATAGCAACGCCTCTCTTTGTTTCCCCGAAGGACATTTGCCTTCAATTCAAAAGCTTAACTCTTAGAGAGATTTAGCGATTGAGAATACGATGTTGTCATCTGCACCGTCTGAATCGTTGTCGTACCAACGAAGATCAAGGTCGAAACCTTCAACAGAGAATGTACCACCAACATTGTAGTTTACGTATTCGTCAAAACCATCAAGGTACTGACCTACACCAACGCTTGCAGAGAAGAAGTCAGAGAATGCCATTCCAGCATCAGCGTTTGCGTAAAGTGTTTCGTTGTCTGGGTCGTATGAAAGCATACCAGATAGATCAACTGAGCTGAAAGACTTTGAAAGACCAGCGTAGATTTCGTAGAAATCTAGGTCGCCATCGTCACTGTCTGGGTATGCGTAGTAAATTGCACCAACATCAAAACCAAAACCTTCACCAAACTCACCGCCGTAACCAGCGTAGAAGTCTACTTCTAGGTTTGTGTCAGTTGAATCTAGGAAGTCAACAGAAGATGCCCATGTACCAGCGTAGAAGCCTGCATCAGTTGCTAGGTCAAAACCACCTTGAATAGCAAGGTCTTGGTTTGACTGAGACACACCACGCCAGTGGTAGTCTGTTGTCAAAGCAACGTTTCCAGAAAGTTCTACTTCAGCTTGGGCTGTAGCTGTAGTGGCGATTGCAGCAAGAGCGAAAACGCTTGCGGAAATAAGAGTGCGCATGATCGAACTATCCCTTCAGATATGCGGTCTCTGATCAAAATAACCAGAGATTTCCTTAAAAAGCTTCGCAGAGTTAAGCTTACCCTGCGTCGCGGATGGGGTAACTACGCTAGAGCGTCGTTGATTGAAAGAACCAAGATCATTACAAATGCGCCATCGTTTCTAACGTTTTGGTGACGAAATTAAGTGGCGTTGCTTAGTAATAAGGCGTCATTTTGCGCGCTTTGCTCGTATTTTATTCGCATTGCGATAGTTTTTGGTAGCAAATAGGGTGAATATTTCTATCCACCCTATATTGAGGCCGTGAGTCTCGTTAAGAACTATTTCTGGTATTTAATCTTTGAACTGACATTTGGGCGTGGTCGCTCGGGTGGATTTTGCAATGCAGTGCCTAAAAATACAAATCCTGCAAACCTTTCTCCTTCAATCAGACCCATATGTTTGCTGAACGCATCGCTAAAAGCATACCATTCTGTCAACCAAGAACCGGCCCATCCTGCGGCATTGGCTACGAGTAGAAGATTCATACAAAGAGCGCCCGCCGATAACTCTTGTTCCCAAACAGGGGTTTTGTGTGCGTGATCGGGACTGGAAATGACCGCGACGCATACTGGAGTTCTGGTAAATCGAGTGCGATCTTCTTCCAGTTCAGCTTCTGATGTATCCGGGCATTCCTGTTGTTTTATCTTTGCAAGAGTCGCTCCTGTCGTTTCGCGTGCATCTCCCTGAATAATAATAAAGCGCCAAGGCTCAAGTTTGCGGTGGTCTGGCACACGGCACGCCATTGCGAGAATGGCTTCAAGTTCTTCCTGTTCAGGCCCAGGGGCTGAGAGGCATTTAATCGGCGTGGATCTACGTCGCGATAAAAAGAATAGGGCGTCCGCACTTGGGTTGGTCGCCTCAAGAACATCATTGAGGGCTGGCAGTGTTGGAAATCGGGATATGTCGGACATGGTTTTCCTCTAACTCTTGATTTTTCTATATTAAAAGAAGACTTAGTGCGTCTGATTGCATATGTCATCGACAGTTGTGCAATTTGGAACGCCAAAGCTAGAATTCTTAGGGACCGTTTATGAGCTCTTCAATTGATAAACAAACCAAACCGCCTGAGCACTCAGCCACGGGGTGGACGATTAAGTCATTGCGAACTCAATACGAGACACCTTGGATAAAGGTTGGGGAATATAAAGCAATTGCGCCAACGGGTGTGGATGCGACTTACGGCGTGGTGTCATTTAAAAATCTTGCAGTCGGCATGCTGCCGCTTGAGGCGAATGGAATAACCTATCTTGTGGGGCAACATCGCTTTTCACTTGGTCAGTATTCATGGGAGGTTCCGGAAGGTGGTGGCCCATTGAATGAGGAACCGATTCATACTGCAAAACGTGAATTATCCGAAGAGATCAATAAGCAGGCTCAACATTGGTACCCTCTGTTTGAAAATCTGCATTTATCCAATTCGGTGACTGATGAACGCGCATTTGGCTATATCGCATCGGGACTTTCTCAATGTCATGAACATATGCAAGATGATGTCGAAGACCTAGCAATATGGGCGCTTCCTGTAGGGCAAGCTGTTCAAATGGTTGTGAATGGACAAATAACTGACGCACTCTCCCTTGCGATTTTGCTCAAGGCTGATCATCTATGGCGTACTGGCCAGCTTCCTGAGAATATTGCTGATGCGTTTGCAGCAGGGCAAATTTAGGATCAAACAGGTTTAGAAGATAAGACTGGCGTGTTAGGTGCGTCATCACGAAGAGGGAAATGACATGTCCGAGTCTGAGGTGAAGAGTGCTAAAGCAGCAGGAACAGGTGCTGCAGCACCTGTGTGGCAAAGATTGCGCCTTGAGGCTGCGGAAGCCGCCCGCCGCGAACCCGCCCTTGCTGGTTTTTTTAATGCTGCGGTTCTTAGCCATGATAGTCTCACCCAAGCGTTGTGCTATCAGATAGCGCAAAAAGCGGGTGGACCGGACATGAATGCACTGCAAATACGCGAAGTGTGTAAGCAAGCATTCTTTGAAGACAAAAACATTATCAAATGTGTTGAACGTGATTTGCAAGCCGTCAGCGACCGAGACCCAGCCTGCCGCACTTTGTTGCAACCTTTCTTGTTTTTCAAAGGTTTTTTGGGCTTGCAAACATATCGCGTCGCGCATTGGTTGTGGCATCAAGATCGCGATGTACTGGCTTTCTTTATGCAATCCCGCACAAGTGAGCTTTATGGCGTTGATATTCACCCAGCCGCGAAAATGGGCTGCGGGATAATGATGGATCATGCCACGGGAGTTGTGATTGGTGAAACCGCCGTTGTGGGGGATGATTGTTCCTTCATGCACGGCGTCAATCTTGGTGGTACGGGCAAAGAATTTACTGACCGCCACCCCAAAGTAGGCAAGGGCGTTTTAATTGGCGCGGATGCAAAAATCCTTGGCAATATCAAAATTGGTGATTATGCGCGCATTGGTGCTTCATCGGTTGTGCTTGAGGATGTGCAATGCGGATGCACGGTAGCCGGTGTGCCAGCAAAAGTGATTGCATGCATTGAATGTGAAGAGCCTGCAAAGGCGATGGATCACCTGATTTCTCCAAGCAAGATGCAAGATTAGTCAGATAATCACCGTAAATCATGTTGCATTGATCTAGATATCCAGAGCGGGCCGCATTAGGGTGCGGCCTTGTTTTTTTTCGTCTTGTTAGAAGGCGGTTAGTTTTATTCAAAGGGAGAAGGACATGAGTCCGGAAGAATCCAAGAAAGTCGAAGCGTATTTAAAGAAGACGCTGAACCCGGACATCAGTTTGAAAGCACGTCCTAAAACACCTGATTCTGTTGAAATGTATCTTGGCGAAGAATTTATCGCGCTAGTGTATAAAGACGAAGATGAAGGTGAAGTTGCATATCAGGTGAACATGACGATTCTTCCTGAAGACCTTTAAGGTTCAAAAAAATTAGAGATATAAAAAAGGCGGCTCCTATAATGGGAACCGCCTCTTTTATTGTCTAGCTTAGGAAGCTTAGTCCAGTTTTGGACGCTGCGGAGCTGGAATTGGAAGTCCGTCAGTGTCCAATTCAATGATTGGGTAGCCTAGTGCTTTTAGGTCATCCTCAATCACAGCTTTATCGCCCATAATCACCATGATCATGTCGTCAATCTGAAGATGCTTTTTAGCAAGTGCGTCAATTTCTTCTTTGGTGATGTTTTCTAATATTTCACTCTGCGTTTCTGTGAATCCATCAGGCAGATGGTAAGTTTCGATCTCGGAGAGGAAGCTTAATTTATCAAACGGAGTTTCATATTCTAAAGCATCACTTTGCCCGATGGCTGATTTTGTGAAGGCTAATTCGTCTGGTTTTATACCGTTTTGTGCGTAGTCTTTGATTTCATTGACGAACTGGACAACAGAATCAGCTGTTGCATCTGTGCGAACACCTGCACTTGCAGAGAATACACCGCCAATGTCACTTCCAGAAAAACCTGAACGAGCGCCGTAAGTGTATCCCTTATCTTCACGTAAATTTAGATTGATGCGGCTATTGAAGGCACCGCCCAACATAAAGTTCATGATGCGTGCGCGATAATATTCACCAGTTGCATCATAAGGAAGTGCGCGCTTACCTATCCGGATTTCAGATTGCGCAGCGCCTTCTTTATCAATGAGATAAAGTGTTCCAGCTTCCAGTTTCGGGAAGTCATGCAGCTTGGCGGCAGGACCAGGATAGCCACTCCATTCGTTGAATGTCGCCAATTTTGATTCGAGCTCAGTTTCTTCAAGATTGCTTACAGCAATGATAGAACCAGACCCTGCTGTATAATGGTCGGTGTAGAATTTTTTGACATCATCGAGTGTGATGCTGTTTACAGTTTGCGCTGTGCCAAGTTCTGAATGAGCCGATGGGTTATCATGCCCAAATGTCAGCAATGCAAACACGCCGCTGGCAATGGCAGAAGGTTGTGTTTTGCGTTGTTCAATTGCTTGCAAGGTTTGCTCTTTTAAGCGTTTGAAATCGGCTTCATCAAATTTGGGTTGAAGCAGACGTTCTTTCACAATCGCGAGTGTTTCATCTAGATTTTCAGTGAGCGAATGAACTGTAATGCTGGTATAGCGTTTATCAGACCCAACGCTAATGCTCGATCCAAGTTTGGCGAGACGGTTTGATAGCTCTTCATTCGTTGATAGCTTGGTTGCTTCGCCCAGCATAGATGCGGTGAGGGAAGCAATCCCCATATTTTCAAGCGTTTGCTGGCGATCACCTACTTCTATTCGCAATTGTAACGCGGTGGTTGGTGTTTCTGTGTTCACTGCCCCCAGAATATTTACGCCATTGGCCATGCTTGATTGCCAGATTTCTGGCAATTTAACCATTGGATTAAAGTCAGCCGTTGCTGGCTGAATTGAGCGGTCGAAATCATCTGTGGCGTAACGTGGTTCAAAGTCAGTGGACGTGTCCGATTCTGGAATTGTACGCTCATACATTGTCCAAGTATCAGGCGCTGCTATTGCATCGGGTTGTCCATTGGGGACAACCGACATTATCACAGCCGGCTTATCTTTAATGTATTGGTGATATACGCGCATCACATCTTCTTTGGTGACGTTCGAATACCGTTCAATATCTTTGGCAGTATAATTGGGGTCGCCGGTGAATGTTTCATAGGCAGCAAGTTGAGAAACTTTTCCTGCAACACTTTCAAGATTGTAGATGATACCAGATACGATACCTACTTTTACGCGCTCAAGGTCATCATCTTCTACGCCGCGTGTTTCAAACTCTGCAATCGATTCGCGTAGGATTTTATCCATATCGGTAAGGGTTTTGCCTGAAGCGGGGTTTGGCAGTGCAGTTAGTGTAAATGTACAGTGTAATTCGCGGCAACCATGCCCCGCATTTGCTGCAACAGCCAATCCATCCTTCACTAAGTTCTTATAAAGAATGGAGGTGCGCCCTTCACCCATGATCGACATTAACACATCAAGGGGAGCTTCATCTGGGTGGCGCGCGTAAACTGTTGGGATAGCCATATATAATAATGGAAGTGCAACTTTGTCTTCCATCGAAATATAGCGGTCGGCTTCCAGCGTAACTGGTATAAATTCAGGTGCTTCTACATCTGGTCCGCGTGGGATTGAGCCAAAATACTTGGCAACCCACTCAAGCGTTTCGTCAGTGTTGAGATCTCCGCCAAGTGTAAGTGTGGCGTTGTTTGGACCATACCAGCGTGAGAAGAATTTTTTCAGATCCGTTAAGTTGGCGCGGTTGAGATCTTCAATATATCCGATTGTTGTCCATGAGTATGGATGGCCTTCTGGATAGAGTGCTTCACCAATGCGTTCTGACACGAGTCCATATGGACGATTGTCATAATTTTGGCCGCGTTCATTTTTAACTGTTTCGCGTTGGTTCTCAAATTTTTCTTCTGTGACGGCATCAAGGAAAAAGCCCATCCGGTCGGCTTCTAGCCATAGCACTTTTTCAAGTTGGTTTGATGGGATTGTTTCATAATAATTTGTGCGGTCAGTATTTGTTGAACCATTGAGCGTTCCGCCTGATTCAGAAATGATTTTGAAGTGCTCTTCATCAGCGACATTTTCTGACCCTTGAAACATCATGTGTTCAAAGAAATGTGCAAAACCTGATTTGCCCATTTCTTCTCGGCCAGACCCAACGTGATAGGTGATGTCGGCATGCACAAGTGGGTCGGATTTATCTTCATGAATCACAACAGTTAAGCCGTTTGGCAAAACATACTTATTAAAGGCCATCCCCACGATACCTTCAGCGGGGGTGAAGCTTTCTATCAGCTTGATACCACCGGGTAAGGAGGCTGATACCTCTTGAGGAGCAGACGGGGAGGGTGCACCGGTTTTCGTCGTACTTTCGGGCGCTGGCGTATTTCCAGATGGCATGATCGCACACGCAGATACGCTTAACATGAGGGCTGACATTAAAGTGGAGCGAATGATCATACTGATCCCCTTTGAGATACGCGAATGTGTAACTATGGTTACTATTTTTATCGATTAACGATTAAAGGGCATATACGCGCTTGGCAATACGTGTTTACAGACAAATTTTTGCGCAAAAGAAACCCCGCTAAACAAAATTGCCAAGCGGGGTAGTGTCTAAGTTATTGATTTAACTACAAAGTGTTTAGCATTTTGGCGACAAGAGGGTGGCGGACCACGTCTTCTTTAGCTAAGCGGATCACGGAAATATCATCCATATTTTCAAGGCGCTCAGCTGCTGCTGCAAGGCCAGATAATTCAGGTAAAAGGTCTGATTGCGCAGGGTCTCCAGTTACGATCATAGACGAATTCCAACCAAGTCGCGTTAGTAGCATTTTGAGTTGAACATAGGTGCAGTTTTGCGCTTCATCTATCACAACAAAAGCGTTGTTGAGTGTGCGACCCCGCATAAAAGCGACAGGTGCAATTTCAATTAACCCCTCTGCCATCATTGATTTCAAAGACTTAGCGGGTAATCTATCTGCCAATGCATCATAGAGTGGGCGTAGGTAGGGAGCGAGTTTTTCTTCCATATCACCGGGTAAGAAGCCTATATTTTCACCTGCATCGACTGCCGGGCGACATAGTACAATTCGCCCTATGCGACCCGATTTTAGTGCTTCCACAGCTTTGGCAATTGCTAGATAGGTTTTCCCCGTACCAGCCGGACCTAGCGCCAATACAAGGTTATCGCGGTCGATGGCTTCCATAAGTCTTGCCTGTCCATCTGTGCGTGGAGTTATGTTTTTGACATAACGTTGTTCGCGAGTGTGATGGCTGTGTCCACTCGGTGCCTCATTGTTGTTATGGTGCCTGGGAGCCTTTTCTTGCCGCTTTGCCCTTTTGGGTTTGTCGTCAGGGCTCCAGCGGCGTTCTAATACGTCTATTCCTGCACTTTGCCCTGCGTCCTCGAAATAGTCGTTTGCATCAAATTCTGCACTGATACGGCGGATATTAGAGCGCTTAGCCATGGTGTTCTCCTAGTGGATTTGGCGTTGCAAGGCATAAAAAAACCGTAAAGCCACAAGGCATTACGGTTTTGGGTGAAAACATGTTGTCTGTCAGAGAGGTGAGTTTGTTCTGAAGAGGACAGAGGCACCATTCTCCCGAAAGAATCAGATCTTGCGGGCGGCGGTATTCGACGGGGAGGCGATAGATCTCGCACTCAACAGTCCTCCGGTATGAACTTCACTTGATGATGCTCAACTGGGCTATCAACGATATCCAGTTTCGAATCACCGCAACGAATCTCTATGCAATTAACCTATATGGAAGTTACCATCTTGCTAATGACAATTGTGTGTCGATTGCTGTAGCAACACATTAAGCATTAAGGAGCACATTAAAATGGCCATATTTTCACTGGGTGATAGAAAACCAGGCATGGATTCGACTGTTTGGGTTGCTGATTCCGCGCAAGTTATCGGCGGTGTTCATTTAATGCCAAACGTCAGTATCTGGTTTAATGTCGTCATTCGGGGTGATAATGAGGATATCCTGATAGGCGAAAATTCTAACGTGCAAGATGGCTCTGTGCTACATTCTGATATGGGTTCACCGCTAAAAGTCGGAAAAAACGTCACGATTGGGCATATGGCGATGCTTCATGGGTGTGAAATTGGTGACAATTCGCTTATCGGTATAGGGGCAACTATTCTCAACAATGCACGTATCGGACGAAATTGCCTCATTGGTGCACATGCTCTTATCCCTGAAGGAAAAGTCATCCCAGATAATTCCCTTGTTATGGGCGCGCCGGGGAAAATTGTGAAAGAGGTTACAGCGCAAATGGCCGATGTATTGACTGCTTCAGCAATGCATTATGTTGAAAATGCACGTCAATATCGAGATAGATTAAAGAAAATAGCAGATTAAAAGTTTAATCGTCTAATTCGCTATCCCAAACGCTGCGTACAGCAATATCGGGTTCTGCTCCTAAATTGAACCATGCAAGACGGCCTTTGGAAGCATTCACGATTACAAATTGATCGTCCTTACCCATAACTGCAGAAAGCTTATTGCGAAGTTGCGGAAGGGTAATGCGCGAACGTAACACCCACATATTGTTTCCTGCGCGCGCAAATTTCCCTGCACGGTTCAATACGAGTTCAAAATTGTACTGATCTGAAAGTAGTTTCCCGCTGATGAAATAGTTGCATAGTAGAGGCGCTTCAGCGTCATCTGAAGTCGTTTCACTTGGTCGAGCTGTATTTTCGGTATTGCCGTGGAAATTCCAACGGATATTGGGATGCTCATCGGCGCGATAAAATGCATTGTCACTTCCACAAGCTAGCATTGTATTTGCGCTGACACGCCCCTCACGCAGAAAGTCAATCAGTCTAGAGCGCGGATAGGGACCGTATATCGTGCCATCCACCTGTACGCGCCACTGTACACGTTTAATCTGGTCGCCATCTTGAACATGTGCCGATTTTTGTGAGTTTGTGTTTTGTGTCGGTGAGGATGTCATGATGACAGAAATTCCTAAATATTTATAAAATCAACATCTTATGTTGGATCTGCTAGCGGTCTGTAAATTCTATTGCAAATCCGTTGTCTACATAACGTGCACATCGACCTGTACGGCGTCCCACTTGTACGCGCGATCCAATTTCTGGACGGGGGCCGGAGGTTCGCAATGCTACACCAAGTAGTGAGATATCGATGACGTTGCACTGTGCGACGACACCGGTTTCATAAGTAGCAATAAGCTTTTCAGAATTTGAACGGCGTAGAGAGCGGCGTTCATCTTCTAAGCCAAGGCTTTGTTTGTTCACAATCCAAGTAAGTTGATCTACGAATTTTTCGCGCTTTTGAGGTACAAAATTAACGCGAACTGCAAACCCTTCTTCTGTCGGACGGGTGGTCTGTCCTGCTATGCGACCTAATTGGTCAATATAGATGACGATCGGGAGGTCGGGTTCAAATTCTTCACTTGTTTTGAGAGATACTCCACCAGCACATAAGTCCACTGTAAGTGCTTCAAATTCTTGACCATCTTTCCATAGACAACGCGCGGCCGTTTCATGAATCACTCGTCTGAACTTGCGACGATCTTTATCTGTCAACTTACGGACGAGTAGCCGTTTTGTAGGGAGATCTGACATATGCATTCCAACACAATTAATTCACTTATCGTTCATTTTATCGCAGTGATGGTTCATAAAGTGTTTCTAAATGTAGGATTATGAACTGAAAGAGGAAAGCTTTGTCACAATTTTAGGGTGTGGCTCTTGAAAAAGTAAAAAAGGGAGATGAATTGCTTCATCTCCCTTTTCGTATTTGAGGCATTTAGGCCGTGTTTAATTTACAATGTGCAAAATTGGGCCAGTATTCTGGGGTTTCGGAGGAAACATAGCTGTCACAAAGTGACGACAAATCGGGCGGCCTTTTAAAACAGATTCATCTGTTAAAGTTTGATAGAGGCATAGCAAACGAGGGCGCTGTTTATTGTTTGAATCCAAAGGTGAAAACGATATTTCTATATTGATATTGCGCCCATCAAGGGATTGTGCGGTGGCTTGGATTAAGGAAGGGCTTCCGCAGGAAATTGCTGTTTCCATTGCTGTTTTTAGCACAAGCTTGTCCGTAGCCGTCCATAAAGATAGGAAATTGTGCTCCACAAGCTCGCGGCCGAACAATTCTTGTATTCCAGCGCCAACCATTCGAAGAGAATAATCTTCAATATCAGTGCGTTGAATTATAAAGAGACGACTCACGACGTCTGGATAGTCTTGAGCCATAGGCCCATCGACTAACTGACTGTCTCCCCAAGACAACCGCTTCCAGGCTTCGATGATCGCTTGCGTATTTGGATGTGTTTTTAGCTCTATCATCTAACTGTTCTCATATTTTCTTCAGGCAAATACCTGTTTGATGATGGTATCGCAAAGACTGGGCCAGTTTTTGTAACGGAATATTTTCCATTTTCGGGTCAATATTGGTCACCTTCAACTGATTGGAGAAATGCAATGCACCTGAGTGATGTATTTGGGCATTCAAATTGCATGATTAAGTTGAAGATTCGAGGAGTAGTATAATGACCGTTTCAACTAGACACATGACATTCAGAGCAGCTTTGGTAGCTGGCGCATTTGGTGGCGTAATAGTTGGCGGTAATGCCCTTGCGCAATCCACACCCGTAGTCAGAACTGCACCAACTGGATCAGCCAATAATTGTTGTGATCTTCCGCAAAATCAAATTATTGAAGTTCCTGGTGTACGTGCTCCTGGAGCGAGCGTTGTCATCGGCGCGGG
>CAYGPD010000048.1:17119-22416 GCA_964351655.1 uncultured Hyphomonadaceae bacterium
GGAAACGCTGGATACGGATATTCTACATATATTCAACAGGGCCAGGCACAACAAGCGGGTGTCTATTATTTTAACAATGGTGGCGGAGCGACTGTCGCACCATATGAATCAAGTGTTTTGAATAACTTACAAGTTGAAGGTGAGATGCAACGGGTCACTGAAACTGTCACCGAGCAGGTTCCAGTGACGGAACAATATTGTGCGCCTGCTGATGTGACTGTGATGGCGCAACCTGTTCAAGCTGTTTGTATTGATGATAAAGGTGCACCGCACCCAGCATCACAAGTGTTTGGTGAAGAACGCATTGATGCGACCTACAATGGTGAAGTTTTCCGTTGTATGGCGGGAACGTCGATGCAGGTAACTGTTGGATCATTTAACAATAATGATGCAGTATTTGACGGCGGACGTACTTTTTCTTGTAAAAAGGGAGAGTCACTTAATCACTCTGTTGGTGGTCAATTAGCGTGTGCGCCTGAAGCACCCCAACGTAATTGTAATGAGCGTTCATTGCTGCGTCGGTATGGGCCTGGTTTGAAAACAGTGAGCGCAAAAACGCCCGCGTGTATTCCATCAGAACGAACAGTGATGAAACAAGTGACACGTCAGGTTCAAGTTGAGAAACCCATTTCAAGTTCAGGACGTATTGTTCTTGATGGTGGTGTTGGTCAGAACGTTTACTAAAGTATTTTGATAACAATAAGTTATAAGTATTAAATCCGGTATGGCGTTATATGGCCTGCCGGATTTTTTATGTTGCATGTGATGAGGCTGAGGCAATAAAAAATCCCCAGCTTTTGCAAGAAGGGGATTTTGAGGTTGGAAACATTCTTATTTTGAATGTCTCTATTTATGACTTGAAGCGAGCGGGCTTAGTGACCGCTTGCTGAATTGGTTGAATAATTGGCTGAGTTTCCGATTGCTGCAGCTGACCCGTAGACATTGCCACCACCGCGCGCCCATGTTTGGCCTGTTGCAGTTACATTTCCGGAATTGGTTTGTGTCATTGCGCCGCCTGGAACGGCGCTTTGGCAAGTGGCACATACATAGCCGGTATAGGTGTTACCAATAGCTGTTGAGGACGTGCTTAGGTTGCCTGCACCGCCATTGCCCCCTTCAAAATCTGTCAAAGATATAACATCACCAGAGTTGTTCTGAGCGTAATAAGCGTTTTGGTCTGAGCCGATATTGGTCTGCATGGCAGAGTTTCCAACACCATATGCTGAAATTGAAGCATCGCCATCCCAGTCATTTAGGACAATTTCTGTTGTTGCATTGATAACAGATGTGTTGGTCTGGCTGCCGTCAAGTTGCGAATAACCCCAAGAATTATCCATTACAATATTGTTTCCCATTGCTTGGGAATTGGCGGATATGTTGTTGCCTTCAGGTTGGGTTAGGCGCGTATTTGCAGTAATTGAATTGCCATACGATGTTTGTTGAACATTGGCGTAAGCGTTTGAAAAGACAGATGAAGATTGAAAGCTGTTACCAACTGCTAGTGTGTTTGCATTTGTATCTTCTACAGAACAACAGACAGTCGCATCGACATTAGCATCCACAATTGCTTGAGATGTTTGATTAGCGTTTGCGCGCATTGTTGGAGCTTCGCCATCAGGTACAAGTCGGCCATCAAAGCTCATATCTTGTATATTGGCTGCAGACGTGGCGCTTGCATTGAGCGTTATTGCTGAAGTGTTGCTGACCGTTGCTGTCGATGAAATGTTGTTGGCATTCACCGTTTGGTTCATACTGTCGGCTTGAAATTGGCTTCCCATTGTTGAGTTACCATAGGCCGTTGCATCAGCAGTTGCTGTTCCAAAAACGCGGCCGCCTTCAAGTGTAGCAGTTGCTACTGAATTACCAGACATAGTTTGGTTTGATTCAACGTGCTGATTGCTGTCGAATCCTGAGCCGACATTGCCGACTGAAAGAGATGTTGAGCCAACATCGCCAGTGTGATCGTCTTCAACAGGCATATTCATATTGGAGAAGACGTCGCCCAATTGGATTTGGTTATTTAAAACGTCAGGCGCAGTTTGTCCGAAAGCTGATCCAGACAGGCTCACCAATAGGGCGCTTATTGCGACGCTTGTTGTAAGTGTTGTGCGTTTCATGTCTTAAATCACCTTATAAATCAGCAAAGTATAGCTCCACCCGTATGCGGGGTGGAGAAGGGGGCTGCTAGTCTTTGCGCCCACGGAGAGCTGTCTTTTTAGCGTCTTCAATTGCTCTGTCGCGGTCATCATGCCAACGAGATGCTTCTGAGCGTGTTTGACCATTATTTGTAGGCAAATTGTCATATGCAGGCGTGTAGTTACCTGTAATTGAATTTGTGGTTGGTAAGCCTGCGCCTTGTTGCGCGATAGCTGAACACACGTCAGGACTTGTGACACCGTAAAGGTTGGCTGTCATTTCCAGCACAGCACGCTCAATTACCGAACGAACAGCAAGTTGGATTGGCTCCATCGAGCGTTCACCCGCTCCGATGTCGAATACATTGTTGTTTGCAAAATCGAAGACACCGAGAGAAATTTCACGACCAATAATCTGCTTTTGGTAGGAAATAACATCAACAACTTCAAGTGTTTCTGTTTCTACGAGACGCAGGTCAAGACCTACGTTGATGACGTACATTTTAGATCCACCATTGCCTTTAGGATCTTGTGTATCAAGATCGCCAATGAAGGCATCAACACCCACTGAGCGGATGTTTGAGTTTAGTTCTGTGATACCACCAACAAGATAAAAATCTGAGCCTGGAATAGACCCTGCTGTGATTTTACGGAAATCTTGGTCGGAACTGTCGCCGATCAATTTGTTGTTGGCATATTTAAGTTCAAGCTCTGATACAGAGGTATCGAAACGTTCTACGAGGCGAGCACCTGCTTTTGCAAACGCGGAAATAGCCATAAGTGACGCACCTTGGGTCACGCGGCGGCCGCCTTCAAAATCTTCTTTACCAGTGTAATCAAG
The DNA here is from genome assembly GCA_964351655.1 of uncultured Hyphomonadaceae bacterium. GTDB lineage: Bacteria > Pseudomonadota > Alphaproteobacteria > Caulobacterales > Hyphomonadaceae > Hirschia. Next base: position 20,096 of record CAYGPD010000048.1, read on the forward strand.
GATGCGGCCAACGGCGATACGAGGCTGGCCAAGGCCTACTGACTGAGCAAAATCACCCATACACACAAGGCTTGCAGAATAAGGCGTTGGGTTAGCTGTTACAGGTGCGCCACCAATTGGTTTAGCGTAATTGCCGGATTTGGTCGCAACAGGGGATACACAGCCTGTAACCATGAGGGCGCTTGCAAGCAAAGCGATTGATTTTTTTGATGATTTGCGAGTTGGGCTAGTCATTCAGATCAAGCTCCCCATTTAAAATTACAGTTTGATCACCGGTGTTGTTTTGAATAGAATCGATCACGACAACATTGTTGCTGCCATTGGTAATAACGTTGAGCTGGTTCCCGATCGCGGTGGAGTTGCCTGCCCCAGAATAATTGCCCATGCCTGACCCTGCGCCGCGGAAATTGTATCCGTAGACACCGCCATAAGATAATGATGTGAGATCGTCGCCAACAACCATGCGGCCATCTATGATGACGCGATTGTTGTAAGCGTCACGTGTATTGGCGTCATAAGCACGATTTTCGTCGCCATAAGCAAAACCGTAGGGACGTTCAAACTCGCCCGTGTACTGTCCGGCTGGGTTGTTTTGAGCCAAAGCAGTTCCGCTAAGCAAAAGCGTGCCTGCTACCCCGAATATTCCCAAGTTTTTACGACACAAGGCCATTGTAAAGCTTCCCGATCTCAAATTTGTGAGGGACATCAAGCAATGATTGTGCCATGCGCCCCTCTATTCGCTGGGGGCACAATAAACCAAGATGGTTACCAAAAAGCTCAACACTTCTATTCACTTGCATACAAAGACTGCATGAAATGGTGGTAATTACAGTTAAACCTTTCCAGATTTAGAGTGGACGTTCATCTTCGTCGGTGTGTGTGGCTTTGTGTTGGATTGAGCGCAATATCTGGATCGATGGTATTTTGGAGCTTTCTGATGCGTAGGTTCAGATTGCTGATTGTCGATTGCATCTTATCGATACGCGCGCTTTGTTTGTGCGCTTTAAAAAAAGGCGATTAGCCCCACAATTGGAAGGAGGAGATATAAGCCGCCAAAAATGATGAGGAAATCCATACTTACGTTCTCAAACTGGTAGATGTTTGGGCATTGCTGCACCAATTGTTCGATATCTCAGGGATATAGTCCAGAAGTTCTCAAATCGGATTGAATTTGGGTGACAAATTACTGTCGTAAATCAAGACTATATTCACAGTAGTTTAGCGCGCATCACTCTTTAGGTGAAAAGGCTCGCTTATAACTTGTGGGTGTGCGATAGCCTGCACGAAGACTTATCCACAGGCGACCTGAGAGGAGCCTAGACTATGAGAAAACTATCCCCGCAAGGTGAACAAGCTGTGGCTGATATGGCTGGTCGTTATGGTGTCAGCTTTGATGCTATTGCGACAATGTTAAATGCTGTTGCCAATGGCGGCGGCACGATGGCTCAGTTTAGTCATCCTGAATTTGGTGGATCTGGTCAGTGGATGCAGGGCGGTATGACGATGGTGGGCGATATGTTCAACCACGGCCTGAAAGCGCAGGTTGATAATGTGTGTTATGAATTGTCGGATTTATTGGCCAATAGTCAGCCTTTTGCGCCTGTGCCAGTTCGTCAGGCTCCGGCTAATCAGCAGAATCGGTCTTTTCAGTCTCAAAGCCAGGGTAATGGCTCTAGCTTTTACATGACTCAAGGCGGGGCATGGTGGCCAGAAGAACTTGGTCAGCCATCTGCAACGGGCAGTCAGAATGATATGCAGTATGCCTATTTCCCTAATATGCGCAGATTAGCACTGAATGCATATGGGAGTGTGGGGGTTTATGATACGCTGGATCACAATATCGGCGGCTTTGGCCAGCAGCAAAGTGGTGATGCCTCCATTACATTCTCAAGTCAGTATGGGATTGTATCGCTTAATAGCTTGCCACGTGTTGATAATGTGAAGGGGAATCAGCCTGAGAGCACGCCAATGCCTGCGCCGGCAGAGCCATTTGCACAGAATAATGCGCCAATTCCACAAACGCCTGCGCCTGAGACTGTGCAAGTGGCACCATTAGAGGGCGATGTGTTTGCATTATTGGAGCGCTTGGCAAAGCTAAGAGATGCAAATGTCATTTCTGTAGAAGACTTTGAGTCTAAGAAGAAAGACCTTTTAGCGCGTATCTAGGCATTATTTGTAGTTAATCTATGTGATATAGGTGGGTTTAGCCCGGGGTGAGGGGGTAGGGAGTGTCCTATTTCGCCTCATTCTGGGGGTAAGCCTGTGCAAAAGCTATTTTGTCACAAAAAGGGTAATTTAGTGGTTGACGGTTCTGGCTGACT
>CAYGPD010000049.1:0-20675 GCA_964351655.1 uncultured Hyphomonadaceae bacterium
CTTCGCCATCGACAGTTACTTCTGTACCGCCCCATTTAGCGAAAAGAACGCGGTCGCCAGTTTTAACTTCTAGTGCGACGCGGTTACCGTCATCACCAAGAACACCATTACCAACTGCTACGATTTCACCTTCTTGTGGCTTCTCTTTAGCAGTATCTGGGATGATGATCCCGCCTTTAGTCTTAGCGACTTCTTCTACACGACGAACTAAAACGCGGTCATGAAGTGGACGAAATGCCATAATGAGACCTCTTTCAATTAAGGTTGCAAAAATCTGATTTCGTTAGGCAATCAAGGTATTTGAGTTTTAGCACTCACCTGCCGTGGCTGCTAACGATGTATGGCATCTAAGATCGCTCGCGCTCAACGTCAACAGGAAGCAGATTATATTTTTGTGAAAGAATACTATTTGGCACGCAGTTATAGGTGATGATGTCGCGAGGGAGTTGTGTATCCCTCGCTCTTAGAGAGTTAAGATTCCGCATCAACGATTTTAATTGTGAAGAGGCCGACATCATTCATACTACCGTCACTGGACGCAAATGAAGCGCGTAGCTGGTAAAAATGCCCCTCTGGGAGATTGTCTGACGTGATCGTGCCAATATCTAATGGAATAGACATTTTAGATGTACCTGAGACCGTTTTTAGCGCTGATGCATCAATGAGTTGAATGTCTTTTTCAGGAATCCACTTAGATTTAAAGTGGCGCAACCAATAGCGAATGCCGCCTTCATCAGATGAAATTACGGTGTTTCCTGTACCAGCATGATATTCAACTTCAATATCTATGCTGTCGCCGACTTTATATTCTCTAGTTGAGAGCTCAGCTTCGTTCACAAACCTTATGTATGGGGCAATGAATGGAGATACATTTACTTTTACGCTGTCGTTGAGATTTGGGTTCGTGCTGGAGGTTGCGGTGATCGTCGTTTCACCTTCGCTAAGACCTGTAATCAGTCCTATGTCATCGACGGTTGCAATGTCTGGGTTGCTGCTTGACCAGATCAGTTTTTGATCATCGGAATTTGCAGGAAGAATTTCGCTTGATACAAGTTTTGCCTTCCCGATAATTAAATCGAGTGTATCTGCGTTAAGTTTTACTGCTTCAGGCGGCACCGCAAACCATTTTGAAATCTTGCCTTGGCTAGTTGCAGATAGAGCGTTTGCAGTGCTTGTCACTGTGATCGTGGCTGTTTCACCTATGGGTCCGTGTGCTGTGACTTTACCATTTTCTGTGACGGAAAGAATGGTTTCATCGCTGGAAGACCATATTAAATGGGTATCCGCATTTTCAGGTGCAATCGCTGTTTTAAGCGTTGTGGTGGTGCCTTCTCTGAGCTCAAAAATCTCTGGTGTCAGGGTTATAGAAGAGGGATCTACTTGGTCTGTGTTGAAAGTGGTGTTTGCCTTCTTGCCTTCAAAGACTGCCGTTTCTCCATTTCTCCACGTCACTATGATTTTCTCGATCTCTTCTTCTTTCCCAAGCCCAAAGTGGACAATGTTTAGAAGGCTTTGTGAAAATATTTCACCTGCCGATCCCACGCGTTTACGGTATTCGTTTGTGGGAGTTTTTAAAATGATTTCAGCTGAAATCGGGTCGATATTGTCTTTGGGAGAATATCCAACTTTGACGATGGCGAAATTGCCGTGACCCGGTTGGGTGTTTTCATAGAGGTACCATTCACCTCCTTCACTACCGTTTAAAAGGTCTAAGTCGCCATCAAGATCAAAATCAAACGCTTGCCCCATATCCCCATTACCTGGGCCGCCAGTATCACTTGCGCCGTGCATAGTTGTAAGTTTGAAACCGGATTGTCCGGTGTTGAGAAGCATGTAATCTGAAATTCTATGGCCGATAAGGCCCCAGCGATAGACAAACAAATCTTGATGGCTGTCATTGTTGAAGTCACCGGTCGTTACACCGAGAGCATTGCCGCCTGAAGGGATTCCCCATTCCTTTGAAACGTCCGTGAATATGCCGCCATCATTTCGCAATAAAATATCGGTTTCATTGCGATTTTGAGGCGTGAATTCAGGGGTGGCAGCTTCAATACCTGACAGGCTGAAATGATATCCCCAAAAGATGTTTCCGTTTCTAACTAAAGCGGCTTTCCATTGCCCATCGCCAATATGTCCAAAATATACGCCATTATTGTCGATATTTTCAGGCCAACCCTGAGCTTGATCTGCTGTAAACTCAAAATCCTCTCCAGATGAGACAACGGTAGGGGTTTTACTCGCTCCTAGAAATATGGGGTAATCTTGTCCTCGAAATGCGCCTTGTCTCAAGAAATAATAGTCATGGAGTTTTATCGTGCCTGACGCCGTGAAGTTGAACTGATCAACTCCAATATAGCCACGGGGCTTGATGGAGAGTTCCTGTGTAATTGGGTTGTGATCAAAGGATGGCGTTTCTCCTTTGCCGTGTTCAAATTCTTTTCCTCGAGCAAGGTAAATGTCTAAATCGCCATCGTTATCAATGTCGATGTCAGTCGCGCCCATGATCTGCTTGTATTTTGTGATTTCCGCAGGAAATTGAGACGTGATTTCAGTAAAGGTGAAATCACCATTGCCAAGCCAGGCTGAGAGAGGGCTGTAGAGTATAATATCATCGATATTGTCTTGGTTCAGGTCTGTGATAAGGGCGCGTGAAGGCTCTACATCTTGGAGACCTTCCACCTGACGGTATTCAAATTCACCATTGCCTATATTTTCATAAAAGAATTGTTGCGGCTTTTCGCCGGCTAAACCTAACTCATTTAATAGGATAAGGTCGAGATCACCGTCCATATCCATGTCTGACCAGCGAGCACCGCGTCCACGACCCCCGCGCTGAATTTTGACATCGCCTGTCGTCAGGACGAACTTACCATCGCTATTTTTATAAAAATTGGCCTTAGATGGGTCGGTTCCATTGCCTCCACCTTGAGTGACGACAAGGTCGAGGTCTCCATCATTATCATAATCGCCAGCTGCAGTGCCGTGTAGATCGTGCATGAACCATCTTGCTAAGTCTTTGTCATGCTTTGTGACAGTGCCATCGCCATTGTTCCAATAGAGTTTGCTGGCCTCCGCGTTGTGGTTGTTGACGATGAAGTCATAGTCACCATCATTGTCCATATCCGCGATAGTGGGGCCGCCGTATTTTATGGAGCTAACTTTATCTATACCCGCTGCTTCAGAGATATCGGCATAAATTGGAATATTTAAATCGCCAACGTCATGAATAGACAGCTTGTGAATGATGAGATCTGCGTGGTCTGAAAATAATTGAATGTCTGCACGACCTAATTTCTCAAATCTTACTAAAACTTTGAGCGTTTGACGTCCCGCATGGGCGATATTCAAGTTGTCAGCGAGCAAGACGCCATCGCTTTTAATGCTCAGTCCGGCATAATCTTCAGGGTTATCAAATTCGATAACGAGCTCTTTGGTTAAGTTTCCGGATATGGTTTGGCTAAATGATATAGGGTTAGATGGTGTGAGAACGGAAGCTGAATACCTATCGGGCACCAGAGCGCATGATATCAAAATAAGACTAGACGCAGTGGAAAGAGCGACGGCTTTTAGCGTGCAGCTGAATTTATGAGACATACCAATAGCAACCTATTTTGTGCAAAATGAAGGACCAAATAGAAATGAAGCGATGAGCAGTGGATCACTTCATATATTTCTGCACAGTGGCTTAATTGCAAACAATTTACAATAAGGAGATGCTTTCAAACCTTTACCGAATCCAACAAGACGATAGCCTTGGATGAGTAATGGTGTGGTATGAGTTCTGTAATGGGCGTTGGATGCTTATATCCCCAGCGCACATGTTGGAAGTGCGCTGGGGAATTGGGTTAGCTAAAGTCAAAGAAGCAAAGCTTGTTGCCGTCTAGGTCTTTCACATATGCACCGTAAAACATGTTATCAATGCGTTGGCCGGGGGCACCGTCACAAGTAGCACCCAGTTTGATTGCTTTCTCGTAAAGAGCTTTGGCACCTTCTTTAGAACCGCCCGGGAAGGCTACCGTTACACCATTACCTGGGGCGGGTGCTTCACCATTATAAGGTGTACAAACTGCGATCATGGGTTGATCTATGCTTTTACCGATCATTGCAATGCGGCCTGCATCAACAAGAACTTCAGCGTCAAAAAGAGCGCTATAGAATTTCTTAGAAGCGTCTAAATCTTTAACGCCAAGAGTTGTGTAACCAATCATGAGATGTCCTTTTTAGGTTGCGAAGGTGAGGGGTTATAGGGAAGGAAGGTGGCCTGTCTTTACATAAATTAGACAGCCTTCTTTTGTGAAAGGTGTGTGAAGAGACATATGTGGGCTGCGTATCCAACTGCCTTTGGGGTAGTCACCAAATTCATCCGAAAATGTGCCCTCCAGAACAAGAATTTCTTCTCCCCCCCAATGTTTGTGTGCATTGAAAACTGTATTCGGGGCCCAACGTACTAAAGCACAGGATTCGCCTTCAAAATTGTGTAAAGGCAGAACCGTCAATCCGGGAACTGTGCCGGGAAGGAAGGTTTCTGTCGTTGTGTTGCGCGTGAACTGGTGCGTGTCTTCTGGTTCAAATTGTTGAAGCTTTACGAAAATAACACATCCGTCTTTGGTGAAAGGCGTGTGCGATGAGCCAATAGGGTTTCGAACATATGTGCCGGCAGGATAGTCGCCATGTTCGTCGGAAAAAGTTCCTTCCAGCACAAGGAATTCCTCACCGCCATCATGGGTGTGGGAGCTAAAATAAGAATCTGGATCATATTTCACGAGACTTGTTGCGCGGGCGACTTCATCGCCAATTCTATCTAGCTTGCGCCGGTAGACACCTTTCATCGGGGATTCTTCCCACGGCAATTGGTTTGTGTCCAAGACAACTCTCTTAGAAAAATCAGCGTTGAGGTGCATGTTGATATCTTTCCAAATCAATCTATCTAGTAGTAGGTAGATAACATAAATAAAAAACAAGCAAGTAAAAAATGTGTCGAATTGCTAAGAACACGGAAAGTTGATAAGCGGAGTCATGAGTAGTGCTTCCCAAATTTTAGACATTGCAGAACGTCGTATGCGCCAAGTGGGATATAATGCGGTGAGTTATCGCGATATCGCCGCGGAGATGGGAATTAAAAGTGCAAGCTTGCATTATCATTTCCCAAAGAAGGAAGATATGGGCGTTGCGTTGGTGCGGCGGTATGCTGAAAATTTTCAAGCGGCCTTAGCACAAAACACAGCCAAGCAGATGACAGCAGAGGAAGATATATTCGCATTCGTGGATAATTTTCGCACTGCCCTGAAAGAGCAAAATCTGGTGTGTTTGTGTGCAGTATTAGGGGCAGAAGCTGCAGGTATTCCAACAAGTGTTGCAGATGAGGTGAAAGCCTTCTTTGTGGCGAATATAGAATGGCTTTCTTCACGCTATGCGCAGCTGGGTGCAAGTGCGCCGCTTAGCCAAGCGAAGATGACACTTTCTTTGCTAGAAGGTGCTATGATTACAAGTCAGGTCAATGGTGATGAGAGTATCTTTGACGCCGCTGTAGAGTTTATTCATAGCTGCGTGCAAAAGTCCTGAGACGCCATTTAAGATGTGACAATTAGTGCTGACGAATTGACTTTTAATTGCGAAGCTTTCGCAGTAAGTCATTTAATATGAAAATAGCAAATCCAATGTTTCGGTCGCGTTTTATGGTGTTATTCATGTTGATAACAACACTGTTTACGACGCCTGCTTTTATAGAGAGGCATGACCATTCTGGGGAAACCGGAGCACAACATTTGGAACTGGTATCAATCGAGTTGAAATCGGGTCTACAGCACCAGTTAGATAAGCCTCATCATATACATTCATGCGGTATGTGCCATATGCACGGTTTTGTGGCGGCGATAGTGCGAATTATGGATGTATACTCTTTGAAGCAAATGCATAGGACGCAGCTGATTGGAGCCGAATTGTCTGGATTTCCAAGCCATCAATTTCGCCCACCACGTTCTTAGAATTTAGCAAGCGCAGGGCAATTAGCCCTTTTAAATTGTTATTTCTAAGAGAAAATTATGTTCAAGAAATCTATTGGGGCACTCGGTGTCCTTACCTTTGGCTATATGAGTAGCGGGGCCAATCCTGCTATGGCGTTGGATGCATCTGCGGCAACACAAGAGAGCTCTGAAATTGATCTGCATTTAGATCATGATGAAGAGGGGCATGATGATGCGCACGCACATGAAGATGGCAAGCAAGACACAATCATTGTCGAGGCGACCCGCTTAGGCCGTCGCGTTCAAGATGAACCCATGCGTGTTGAAGTGATCAACCGTGAGGAAATTGAAGAAAAAGCCATAATGCGTCCGGGCAATATCTCTATGATCGTTGCTGAAACGGGCGGCGTGCGGGTTCAGACGACATCTCCTGCTTTAGGTTCTGCCAATATCCGCATGCAGGGAATGGCTGGGCGGTATACACAATTGCTCGCTGATGGTTTGCCCCTTTATGGCGGCCAAACAGCCTCGATTGGATTGTTGCAAATTCCACCCACAGATTTGCGCCAAGTTGAGGTGATAAAAGGGTCTGCTTCTTCACTGTATGGCGGATCTGCGCTTGGGGGTGTTGTTAATCTGGTATCACGGCGGCCAAATGAGGTTGCTGAAGGTGAAGTGTTATTCAATGCGACTACGCAGAATGGGCAAGATTTAACGGCCTATTATTCGACGCCTTTGAGTGAAGGGTTTGGTGTATCCATAACTGCTGGTGCCCACCGACAATCAGAGCAAGATTTAGATTCTGATGGCTGGATTGATCTATCTGGATATGAGCGTTTTACCGCTCGCCCACGTGTGTTTTGGGAGGGAGCGAACGGCGCAAATGTCTACTGGACAGCCGGTGCGATGAAAGAAGAGCGTCAGGGCGGTAATATTGCTGGGCGTATGGTGGCGGATGGAAGTGTCTTCCAGCAAAATCAAAATAGTATGCGCTTTGACAGTGGTTTGATTGCTGAAATTCCGCTGAATGATGCGATTAACGCGAATTTCCGAGCTTCTGGAATGGTGCAAGATCATGAGCATTTATTTGGTGATCTTCGTGAAGATGACACGCATGAAAGCTATCTGGTTGAAGCATCCGTCGCTGGAACACTTGGGAGCACAGGGTGGATTGCTGGGCTAGCAAACCAAACGGACGTATTCAGATCGGACATATTTCCAGATTTTGATTATTCTTATGAAGTGCCCGGACTTTTTGCTCAAATAGATCAGGATGTTTTTGACAATCTTTCTATCTCTGCAAGTGGGCGTATTGATGAGCATAGCGAATATGGCACGCAGTTTAGTCCACGTGTTTCGGTTTTATACCGTCCTGGGGATTGGACTATTCGTGGTTCTGTGGGGCAGGGTTTCTTTGCGCCAACGCCATTTGTGGAAGCTATAGAGGCGGCGGGGCTTTCAAGGCTTGATCCGCTAAGTAATCTGCAAGAAGAAACAGCCAAAACTGCATCGCTTGATATTGGATATCGGATGGGGGCAGCCGAGGCGAATATCAATATGTTTGCTTCTGATGTCGAAAATAGCGTCCAGCTTGAAGAATATGCTTCCACTAATACGGGCTTAAACGACCGCGTTCGGTTGGTGAATGCGGAAGGTATGTCACGTATTCGTGGGTCAGAATTTTTGTTGCGCTACTATCTGGGAGACTTCAAATTGACAGGAAGTTATCTTTATTTAGATGCGACTGAGATAGATGTTTCATCAGGAGTACGTAAAGAGATTGAGCTAACTCCAAAGCATTCAGCAGGCTTTGTTGCAATGTGGGAGCAGCATGATCGCGGCCGTGTTGGGTTTGAGGCGTATTATACGGGTAAGCAAAAACTGGAAGGAAACCCATATCTTTCCGAAAGCAAACCATATGTTCATTTGGGGCTATTAGCTGAAGCCATTTTTGGGCGGGTGAGCGTGTTTATCAATGCTGAGAACTTGCTTGACGTCAAACAAACAGATGAACACCCGCTCGTATTGCCAAATCGTGCGGCGGATGGGCAATGGACGACTGATATCTGGTCGAGAAATGACGGCTTTATTCTCAATGGTGGAATACGGTTGAAATTTGGCGGCTAGAGTAAACTTGATCTCAAGATAGGTGAAAGGTCAGCGCAATGCGTGCTGGCCTTTTGCATATGATCGCAGGTTCTATAAACATATACATATGATGTTTGTTGCGAATGGTAAGGGATAATGCTATCAAAGCTTAGACATTATATTTTCGTCACGCTCCTCGTGCAGCGGTGACCATAGAAATGAGATCGGGGAGTTCTGTATGAAACGGACATTGAGAAATTCAGTATTTTTAGCGATTGGACTTTTAACAGCGAGTTGTACTGCTCAAGAGACCGCCTCGGTTCAGGTTTCGTATGAGCAGCAGGCGCTTACAAAGCTAGAGCAACTCCAAAAGCTAATGGCACAAGCTGAATCTCAAGGCATTGATGTAACGCGTGAAGAGACTGTTGTGTGGTTTTCCAACCAGTTTCTTAAATTTGCAAATTGGGATGAAGCCAACCCCAAGGCAATTGAAGCTGCATTTGGGTATGAACGTTTTTATGCTGATGACAAAGTGCGCTTGGCTGCGGAATTACCCGATTTTGAACGCAAAAAAGTAATTGAAATTCTAGACGGTGGTATTGAAGACTTAAACGCTGTTTTGAGCGGCGAGATTGTACGTCGACCTGTCAATAAAGTAGATTGGCAGAATACAAAAGCAGGTGACAACATGTTTGTCAGCAATGGAAAGCCCATTTTTCCATACGACTATTTTTCCAAAACCGTAGGGCAGCCACTAACCAACAAGGAGATTTACAATGATCACTTGGGCGCGCTCTACCATGGAGGCGAAAACTTATATCCAGTCGATCATGATCGTGCGATCAACTCATTTCTTGTTAAAGAAGACGGTAGCTTCGATGAAGAGCTGCTCAAAGAACTCACAGATATTCCTGATACTAACATAGGGTTCTTGATTATCTGGCTCATGGGGATACCAGAATGGGTGGAAGCCCGCGAGCCCGAAATACGCAAAGGGCGTTCTTTGTTTCAGGGGTTTGATCTAGATAATCCGCTTGCACGTGAAATCTGGAGTAAGATCCTTCGTCATACTGCTGCTTTGACCAAAGATAAGAAGGTGAGTGAGCTAGGCTATATTCTAGCCAATGAACCTCACTGGTATTCAGAAAAAGGACATTGGACTGGCAATTTCCAAGAAATGAACGGCATTTCTTCCTATACACTTGGTAAGTTTCATAACTGGCTTGAACTTAAATACGCTGGGGACATCAGTGCACTGAATAAAAACTGGAAAACAGATTTTGATGATTTCTCGAGTGTAAAAATTGAAATTCCTATAGATACAGCCTTACTTGGAACTCCAATTTGGTATGACTGGTGTCGCTATAACATGCACCGTACTACGGAATGGTTTACCTTTATGCAGGATGAAATACGCGTGGGGAATCCTGAAGCTGATACTCATATCAAGCTTTTCCCACGAACATTCTATGAGGACTCACGCTCTCACGGAATGGACATAGAAGCATTGACTGAACTTACAAGTATGATCGGTCAGGATGCAAAAGCAAATGGTAGTCCGAGCATTCGCCCGCATGTCAATAATGATTGGATAGAAAAGTATTCTTACAATTGGAAAGGTATGAGTATTCTACATGACTTTTTGGAGTCAGTTGGTCCGGACAAAATAAATGTAAATTCCGAATCTCACTTTTTATCCTCAGGGCAATGGCGAGATCTTGATACTCGTACAAGTTATGTGCGTAGCGTTTACTGGTTAGCGACGCTGCAAGGCATGGATGCGAATATGGGGTGGTTCTGGGCACGTGACCCCGACGGCTCTCCAGAAGACCGCTTGGAGGGAGACCTAGACTTTTTTGATCCAGGACTTGGTGGAGCCTATGCCGGTTCTAACAATATGCAACCGCATGTGACAAACGAAGTAACGCAGGTCATGTATGACTTGAATAGTTTCTCTGAAGAAATCATCGCTTTGCGTGACCAGCCGCGTCCATTGCGTATTTTCTATAGTGAGACTTCAGCGATCAATACAAAAGATTATATGACTAAGGCTAATTCTTTCTATGAGCAGTTCTTCTTTGAAGGCTTTCCAATTGGCTTTGGAACAAAAAATATCATTGAGAAGCAAGACAATCGTGCGTGGGATACAATCGTTGTTAACAATGTAGCATATGTGACCGACGAAGAATTCGCGGCATTGCAATCTTATCTCGATAACGGTGGAACGATCGTGCTGGATGCAACTAGCCTTATTTTCAACGAATATGGGAAAAAGCGCGATCAAAAGCTTGTCGCAAGTGAAGGTAAGCTTGTGGTAATGCCGGAGAAGGCGAGCATTGAAGATATTAAACAGGCGGCGCTTGCTGAAGTAGAAGATAACAGGCCAGACATTCACGTTAGTGAAGATAATGGCGAGACTTTCAAAACGAGTATTTCACGTGTGGTAAAGCAAGATGACGGCAGCTATTTAGTCAACTTATTGAACGTAGGGCACAAAACATCTAATCTCAGTTTATCCTATAATGAAGGTGAAATAGCTTCTGTCACTGATATTATGACAGGGAAAATTTTGTCACCCACGCTCGATTTAGAATCTGAGGGTGTTCTACTTTTAAAGATTACGGTTAAGGCAAAATAGGGTGGCAATTCATACTTAGATCGATCTGGCGCATTAGAAATATGATGCTAGCGATTGAATAATAAAAAGAGGGCCAGCAAGTATTGTTGCTGGCCCTCTTTTATTTTTAGATTTTTATTGAGCAGATGTAATCGTCCTTTTAAACAAGCCTCGCGCCATTGGGGACGTGAGCAGCAGGCTGCCCCAGAATGATTTTGCCTTCAGTGTCGGGAAAACCTAATGTAAGCACTTGGGACATGAATTTTCCTATTTGTCGCGGCGGGAAATTGACAACCGCCATCACTTGGCGACCAAGCAAATCTTCAGGCATGTAGTGTTCTGTAATTTGAACAGATGTTTTCTTTGTGCCTAAACCTTCTCCAAAATCGATGATGAGTTTGTAGGCTGGTTTTCGAGCACCTTCTAAGGGTTCAGCTTCCAGCACAGTTCCAATACGGATATCTATTTTTCGAAAGGTTTCAAAATCTATTTCCGCTTCCGCTGGGGCGTTAGGGTCATCTATTTTGTGCATTGAATAAAGGCTCCGTTTGAGTAGGGAACTAAGTTGGCAGTGCCCACTCTTTTCGCAAAAGGTCAGCTAATTCTTTGCGCCGTTTCTTTACAATCTCAGGTGTCCAATCTTGATAGGACTTAATGTCGTGACTGAGTGCAAAGCTTGGATCGCCATTGCTAAAGTAGATATTGCGTTTAACAGAAAAATCATTGCGGTCAGCATCTTGATTTTCAGCATTTGTGAGGAGCGTGAAATTGCCCAAACAATCAACCAATTCACGGTGCTCGTTGGATGATTTCCAATTTGTGGACCAGTAGGAATTGTTTGGAATGTTGCGAGGCAGAACGTGTTCTAAAGTCGCATCAGAATCATGAGCAACAGCTACTCCATTATTTACAATAGAGTTTACTCTTAAACTAAGCGCGCGCCGCTGGCGATAAGTTGCAAAACGGCCCTCAATACGCTCACTTAAAGTTATTTCTTCTTCTGCTGTGAGATCAAGCGGAGATCCTTCAGCGTCCAAATCCTCACCGGTTTCAATAGCTTTAGCTATACGATTATAACGGCGTAACCTGAAATTGCCATCGGGTTTGATGAACTGCATCGTAAAGGCAACCCGCTCAATGCGTTTGAAAAAACGCTCTAGCGCGTCGGGAGATAGGTCGCCCGACATCATGTATTTCAGGACAGGGATACGCCAACTGGAATGCTCAAGACTGCGTAAATGCAGCATGTGGTTCCATGCACCACTTGGAAATCCTTGACCCGGAAGGCGTAGGCCTAAAATTAGTTCAAAGGCATCGACATAGCGCGGTAGCATATCTTCTAGGAAAACCCGTGCGGTCATTTCCGGTACGATGTGGTCACGATAGCCGGACAATATATCGTCGCCAGGCTTTCCATGTAACGTCCAGATGAATTTGAGTAGTTCGTCAAATCCGGTTGAATTCAGACGACGGCCAAATTTATTCCAATCGATAGAGTGGATCGCAGCTTCATCCACACTAAATCCAGCAAGTTCAAAGAGTTCGGATTTTAAGATATCATTTGCGCTAGGTTGCTTGCCACGCGTGTTGAGAACGCGAAACACAGTATAGCCCATATCACGGTCTTCAACTTTGACGCGAACAAGCCCGCATTGACGTAATATATAGTTGGCAAGTTTTGAACGTTCTTCAGCTGTCATCTCACTGAGGTATTCGCGCATTGCCTGAGTGTTGCTCAGGATGTGCTGAGGTGTCTCACTAGATGTTATGTAGTGTTCGGCTTCCGGTGTTGCGCCGCGCTTTTGTATCACTTCACGAAAAATGGGTGTATCAACATTGTTGAGTGTCAGTCGCCATTGCTTAGCACTGCGCATAAGCTTGGGGGGCGTTTCCAACATCTCGTGCAGGCGGTTGGATTCGTCTTTTAATATTGAGAGGTCACGTAATATCGCAAATAGCATTGAAAGCGTGGCGAGCCGTTGTTGACCGTCAACAACTTCTACTGGGTCTTTTGCTGAATTTTGAACAACAACAATTGCACCAAGAAAATAAGGCCGATTGCGCTCTGCGGCATCTTGTAGATCCCCAATGAGCTCTAGAGCTTCTTTTTCTGTCCACGAATATCCGCGCTGATAGGGCGGCATTAATAGGCTGTCTGCTTCAGAAAACAGTTCACGCACAGTTATTTCCTGTGCTTTAAACCCTAAACTCATAACGTATCCCTAGTCTAGATAACCTTAAATTTCGGCTACCCAATCTACTCTTAATGTGGCTTCATATAAAAAGCCTCGTCCGATCCATTCCAACATCCCGAGAGAAGATTAAAATGAAGCTCGCTCTGTTTTCTTCCCCAATAGCGCCATCACAATCTCCCCAATTAGGTGTAGTGGTTGACGACGCTATTTTAGATGTTCGACAAAACGCTCCTTTTTTGTCTACGTCAATTGTGGATATCATCAGAAACTGGGAGGATACCCGGACAATTCTTGAACGTGCTCAAAATGATGCACCAAAGTACGCATTAAGCACGGTAAAGTTGCATGCGCCAATCCCTCGACCCGTTAAAGTTATGGCGATCGCTAAGAATTATGCAGCTCATGCAGCTGAAATGAACGGCGAAGTCAGCCCAGTGCAGAACTGGTTTTGTAAGCAAGTGACATCGATCAATGATCCCTTTGCGCCTGTTATGATGCCAGTAGTTTCTAACCAGCTCGATTATGAAGCTGAATTAGTGGTCGTCATTGGCAAATATGGACGCAACATACCGCCTGAGCGGGCGCATGAAATTATCGGAGGCTATATGGCTGGGTGCGATTATACGATTCGCGACTGGCAGAAAGCAGTCCCTAATTTTACCATGGGGAAAGGCTTCGATTCGCATGCGCCGATAGGACCATTTGTCGTAACTCCAGATGAAATTAGCGATGTGGAGGCACTCCGTATCCGGTGTTTTGTGAATGAAGAGTTGCGACAAGATGGCTGTGTAGGCGATATGATTTTTTCAATAGCAGATCAGATTGCGCACTTGAGCGCTGCGATGACTTTGGAGCCGGGAGATATTATTTTTACCGGAACACCAGCGGGAGTGGGGCAGGGGTTTAAGCCGCCGCGCTATTTGAAGGTTGGTGATCGTGTACGCATTGAAGTTGACGAAATTGGAGCGATGTCAGCAGAAATCATGGCCGAATCTGGTGAGTGTGTTATCTCTACGTCCAAACATGCTTAACAAAGCATAGGCCGAAGGATTTAGACTGTGAGTCAGATTGTGGGACGATTTGTAATTATATGCGTTTTAATTGCGGCAGTTCTTACAGGGCTTGCCATGCTATTTATGCAGCAACCTGGCATGCGTTTGTCAAAATTTGAACAAACCCAAGTGAAGCGATTTGCCGACGCGAAACCAGAGACACCGCCTCTGGATGCAATTGTTGTCACGCCATGCGGGCGGGGGGCGTGTTTATTGGTCCAAGTCGCTGGGCGCGATTTTGTAGTTGGTGCAGAGCAAGGTGCCGCTGACGGATTGTTAAGTCGAGGTTTGTTGTCTGGAAAATTAGACGGTGTAATCTTAACCGATCTCGCTTCAGAGCAGATTGAAGGTTTGACCGGATTACGTGATCGCTCATTAGAGGCAGGGCGCAAAGAATTATTAAAAATCTATGGCCCATCAGGTGTTGAGCGGGTTGTTGAAGGGCTAAACGCAATGCTGGAAGCATCTGATGTAGATCGTTCAGTGCGATTTGGGCAAGGCGTGTTGCCATTTGAAGTAGCACCAGCAGAAGCTATAATTGTTGATGCAGACCCTAGTACGACAAAGTTCATCGATACGGGTGTTTTGCAAATCTACGCCTTTCCTGTGCAATCAACCTTATTAGGCAATGAGCTGCTCTATCGTTTTGATTATGAAGGTCAGTCTCTTGTTGTCGGCGGGTGTGGAGCGCGACTCGCGGACGTGAAATCGGCGATTGAGGGGGGAGCTAAAACGCCCGTTCTTGTGTTGCCTGTAGCTTCTCCCGAGCAATTGGAGATTATAAGAACACATGCGAAAGGCGCGGGCTTTATACGAGAAAGCCGATTTGCAACGGTGCCGTCTGAAAAGTGTCTTACTGCGAAAGGGCTGGCGAATATTCAAAATGATATAGGCGCACGCACAGCAATTGCATCACCGTTATTTCCATCTCCAGTTTCGGTTGCTGACGTACGAATCTGGGAGAATGAAGTGAAATTAGCCCAAGCTAATAACAATGAAACACTGGTTTTAGGTGAGATCTGGTCATCTCTGACGCTCGAAAAGTAGTTTATCCACAAAAAACAATGATCGAAAAACTGTGATGGATCTGTGTGGTTTCTTCATGCTTGGGTGGCTGCCAAGCAATGAAATTTAGGTGGTTTTAGTTGTCCGAAATCTAGAAAATTTCTGAGTTTGATGTGCTTAAAAAGTGCGGCGGGAGTTTATCGATCCCCATCGACAAACTCCCGCGCTCCCCTTTTGCCCCCGCAAAAGCTTATGAGCGACACTAAATATCAAGCTCATAAGGTTCGCTGTTTATGCACCCCTGCAAACAGCTTTGGAGAGTTAAGCTTAGGACAGGTTTGGGAGTCTAGCCCCTTGTGCGCTTCAACGTTATTTCGTGTTCGGAGTGTTGCGTTCAAAGCACATTCATGTGCATGCGTTCAAATCTTATGCACATAGGGGCTTTTAAAATGTGCCAAAGTCTTGTCTTGAATAGAGATTGGACCTTCTCTTTTTGAAGTTTGTGTCCCATGTAGTACAGTTAGCGGAATGTAAACGCGTCGCCTTTATTCTGGGAGCGCAACCGCTGTAACGTAAAGGATCAGGACGCACCCATGCCGATATTTGCGCATGTCATGCTGGCATTGACCTACATCACCGCCTGTATAGTCGGTGGGGCAGCTCTGCACCGTTATCTCAGTGTGGACTTAACGATTGCTGGGCTGATAGCAGCTGCGGCAGGGCTAGGTTTTGCTCAGTTTCATTCTGTACTCACACGAAGTGGTGCGGGTAAGGATACCGATGACCGTTTGCAACAATTACGAGATGACGTAAAAAAAATAGCTGGGCGCATGGATGAAGCCGAGCGCCGTGCGGATGAATTACGTGAAGAGTTTGAACGTGAAATAGCAGACCGCCGCGAGACTCTAGTGTCTGAGATGCGTGGCCTTGAAACCATGATTTCGCGTATGTCTGATAGTTTTGAAACACGATTGAGCACTGTGCGTGCGAATGGTGCTCAAACGAGTGTTGCTGGGTCTTCTGCACTTGAAGCTGTTCGTGATGCTTTGCGTCAAAACCGAGTTGATCTGCACTTGCAGCCAATTGTAACATTGCCTCAGCGACGTGTACGTTTCTATGAAGGCTTTACACGCCTTCGCCGTGCAGATGGTGAAATCATCATGCCGGGTGAATTTTTAGCAGAAGCAGAAAGCGCAGGGCTTTTAGGCGTTGTTGACAACATGCTTTTGTTCCGTTGCGTTCAGATTGTCCGTCGTCTGTCAGAGCGTGATCGACGTGTTGGAGTGTTCTGTAACGTGGCGATGTCTTCACTCGAAGATGAAACATACTTTCCGCAATTTCTTGAGTTTATGCGTGAGAACCAAGACCTTGCGGGGTCTATGATTTTCGAAATTGGCGTACGTCATTTCAATAATCGTTCCAGCACTGCTGCAAGGAATATGGCGCGTCTTGCTGAATTGGGTTTCCGCTTCTCACTCGATAAAGGTGAGGGGTTAGATTTCGACCTTCCAGAGTTGCAATCTTCTGGAGTGCGTTTCGTGAAGATTACAGGTGAGCGTTTATTGTCGGAGCTTGTGCCGGGTGGGCAGCGTCCAGTATCTGGAATCGTAAGATCTATAGCACCACAAGATGTTTCAGCGGTGTTTATGCGCTATGGTGTCGATTTGGTGGCTGAAAAAGTGGAAGATGAAAAATCAGTTATCGAACTCCTTGATTTTGAAATTCCTTTTGGCCAAGGGCACGTATTTGGAGCGCCTCGTCCAATTAAAGGGTCTTTGCTGGAAGAAACAGCGCCACCGCCGGAATTTATCCGTCGTGTCAAAGCAGGTAGCAATATCGGCGCTTAGGCAAATGCTGGACGAAAGTCCGCAACTCCTTTAACCAGAAAAACGGAACCCACAGCTTGAAATCTGTGGGTTTGCGCTGATACGCGTATATCGTTCTCTGGTTACTACTGACGTTCAACAGATAAGAGCAGTTACACAATGTCCCAACTCCCCATGCTTGCACACTTAAATCAGCTTGCAGACGAATACGATGCTATTCTGTGTGATGTTTGGGGTGTGATCCATAACGGACGTGAAGTTTTTCCAGAGGCTGTGGACGCTCTACGCCGTTTTCGTGAAATTCGTGGACCCGTTGTGCTTATTACGAATGCTCCCGTTCCTGCAGATCGTGTCTTAATGAGCCTTGAGCAGGTTGGGGTGGAGCCTGATTGTTACGATGCAGTGGTTACGTCTGGTGATGCCACGCGCGCCGAATTAGAAAGACGCATGCCGGGGCCAGCCTATTGCATAGGCCCAGATTACGATGATCCACTCTATCAAGGTCTTGCGATGGAATATACAACGCAGATCGATCAAGCCGCATTCATTTCCTGCACGGGTCTGAGAGAAATCCCTCAAGACTTGCCGGAGGATTATCGCGAAGAGCTAAAAAAACTGGCTGCACGTGAGCTTGATATGTTGTGCGCAAACCCAGACCTTGTGTTTCGCTATGGTGATGATCTGATTCCGTCGGCGGGTGCATTGGCGAAAATATATGAAGAACTCGGCGGTCGTGTCATCCGTCCGGGTAAGCCGGGCGCACCTATCTATAATCTTGCGTATAAAAAACTTGAAGAACTCCTCGGTTATAAGCCGAGCAGAGATTCAATCCTCGCTATTGGTGATGGGCCTGCAACAGATGCACGCGGCGCTGTGCGTGAAGGTCTGGACTGTCTATTCATTGGTGGCGGCATCCACGGTGATTTTATGGATGAAAGCGAAAGTTTTTTAGAGGACGCCGCTTTGCTCCTCGAAAACGATGACGCGGACGCTGCTTATGCAGCGCCCGCACTCATTTGGTGAGGTCTGGTCTATATACACTTATCTCTAGCCCGATTTGATATTCGGGGTATGAGGAAAAACTCTTAAGTTTGTGCTCTGAGTTTAGTCGAACAAAGCGTCAATATCATCTTGGCTGACATCTTCTGCCGCGCCAAACATCGCATCGATATCATCCTGCTTTACTTCAGGACCGTTCAGGGAAGGGCCATTGAGTAATTGCTCGCGATCACGTTTTTCTGAAGCTGTTTCTTCGCGCTTGGCGTCTTGAACACCCAGAGCAAGAGAAAATTGCGTCACACGCTCTTCGATGTGACGAAGTGTTGTCACAACTTTGTTCACGCGTTGGCCTGTAAGGTCTTGGAATGAACATGCTTCGATCATGCGCATCATCGCGGCATCAACTTGGGCTTTGTATGCAACGGGGTCATCAATCTCGGCTGACATGAGCGTTTCAGCTTCTGTCATGATTGTTTCTGTCGCTTCTTCTGTATCTTTAACAACAGCGTCCAGCTCCAGAGATGCTCCCGGAATGCGTTTACCACTGATTTCATTAGGGCAGAGGTCCGATATCTCGTCCTTTGCCTTGGATATGAAATCCGCGATATATTTAAATTCTCCTTGGATCGTTTGATCTAAAGATCCAAAGAAAAATTTCATTGCGTCTGCAAGTTGGTGCGATAGTTCTAAAACTTCCACCAAAGGACGCTCTCGTACATTGCTAGCTCTCAATGAATTGATAGCTCCTTTGACACGATCTGCGACTTCATTTGCTGCGGCCATTTTTCCCTCCCAATCGGTTTATTTTCTCCCGGCAAGGGTCTTAAAATTCACCGAGTACGGCGGTAATTTTACCTTTAAGTGTGGCTGCGTTGAACGGCTTTACGATATAGTTGTTTACGCCAGCTTTTTTAGCCGCGATCACGTTTTCCGTTTTAGATTCTGCAGTCACCATTATGAACGGAGTTGCTTTAAGCTTGTCGTCTGCGCGAACTTCGCGTAGCAGCTCATATCCGGTCATTGGCTCCATGTTCCAGTCAGATATGACCAGACCATAATTATTGCCTTGCATCTTGGCTAAGGCTTCTTGGCCATCCGCAGCATCTTCAATGTTTTGGAATCCAAGTTGCTTAAGAAGGTTCGTAATAATACGAATCATCGTTTTATAGTCATCGACGACTAAAACGGGCATCGACAGATCGACAGCCATGGGAATCTCCTTCAGGGCGGCTAAAGTTTTCTGTTGGGGCTAGTCATAACTGAACAAGGCAAATAAACCGTGAAGGGAAATAATGATTTCCCGTATTAACGTTAACGTATTAGACCCTGCGTTTGCGGTGTGATTTGGAGTTATAAAAATGAAATCCGGTAAGACATACGAAGAGCTTGAAATCGGAATGGCTCACGAAACTGAGCACCTTGTGACAGAGCAGGACGTTATTGATTTTGCCCGTGTGTCTGGTGATCATAACCCGCTTCACATGGACGAAGAATATGCAAAAACGACAGTTTTCGGAACGCGTATTGCACATGGCGCACTGACCGCGTCTTACATTTCAGCTATCCTTGGAAATGATCTTCCAGGCCCAGGTGCGATATTCACAGAAATGAATATGCGCTTCAAACGTCCGGTCGTAATCGGCTCTAAGGTATTGGTAAGAGCGGAAGTTTCTGAAATGCAGCCACGCGGCAACCGTGTCACTTTATCTGTTAAATGTACTGTCGACGACAAAATCGTGATTCAGGGAATTGCCAAAGTAATGGTGCCAAGCCAAAACAAGACCTAAACTTCTTGTAGACCTGTGCGACTTTGAGTGGCGATCCAATATGAAGTTATTTCATACATTTGAAAATCTGCCTGAAAGTGTTCGGGGAGCAGGGGTTGCTATTGGTAATTTCGATGGTCTGCATGTGGGGCATCGTGGTGTAATCAGAAAGCTTCGAGAGCTGTGTCAAAGTAAAAATGTGCCCCTTGGCGTGTTAATGTTTGATCCAACGCCGTTTAATTTTTTTAGTCCCGATTCACCATCAAAACGAATCATGAGTCTAAAAAGACGGGTCAAAATACTTGAACAGGGCGGTTTGGATGTCGCTTTTGCGCTACCTTTCGACGCACAAATGGCACAGCGTACTGATTTTGACTTCGCAAAAGCTGTCCTACATGACGGCTTAGGTGTGTCTGCCGTATCTGTTGGATATGACTTTTGTTATGGCAAAAAGCGGATGGGTAATGTTTCAACGCTTCAAACCTATGGCCAAGAGTTGGGGTTTGAGGTTCTGGTCACTGAAAAAATCACACCGCGTAACCGTGAAACCGGTGCGCATGGTGAAGAATTGAAAATCTCTTCGACGCAAATTCGGGCACTTATCGCTTCAGGTGATATGGAGTCGGCGCGTCTCATGATGAAGGATTATTGGACCATTGAAGCAAATGTGGTGCACGGACAAAAACGTGGCCGCACAATCGGATTTCCAACAGCCAATATGTATTTGTCCGATTATCAGCACCCCAAGCATGGCATTTATGCAGTTTGGACGCGTATTGAAGGCGAGCAAGAATGGCGTCAGGGCGTTGCAAATTTTGGCCGCACACCCACAACGGGTGATCGTGATCCGCTGCTTGAAGTTTTCCTATTTGATTTTGATGGCGACCTTTACGGTAAAGAGCTTGAAGTTGCGTTTGTGGAATTTTTGCGCCCTGAAGCCAAATTTGATGGTTTAGCCCCGCTCATTGCCCAAATGCACAAAGACACCAGCAAAGCAAAACAGATACTTGCCAAGGCAGATAAGCCTTCTGTCTGATATTTCCTATTCATTATGAACAGGATTTACTTCTTCTCTCTTTCCTCTCCGTGTCGAGCCTGTTAAAGACTGCGCTTATGAAAATGCAGAACAACATAACCATCGCGATATATGGGCCAGTCATTGGT
>CAYGPD010000050.1:0-19914 GCA_964351655.1 uncultured Hyphomonadaceae bacterium
TCCGCCACCTGCGGAAGTTGTTGACACGGCTCCGGTTGTTGATTGTGTGGCTCAATCTCAAGACTTCGCAGTTTACTTCGAGTGGGATAGTTCAGTTCTTACTGGTCCAGCTCAAGAAGTTGTAAACAGTGCGACACGTCGTGCACTAGAGAATGGTTGTTCTATCTCTGTTGCAGCGATTGACGGTTACACAGATACTTCTGGTAACAAAGCATACAACGCACGCCTATCTGCACGTCGTGCAGCAGTTGTTCGTGATGCATTAGTTGCACGTGGTGTTGATGCTTCTGTTGTAACAACAGACGGTAAAGGTGAAGAAGGCCTAGCTAAAGTAACAGCTGATGGTGTTCGTGAGCCGCTTAACCGCCGTGCACAAATCGTACTTACAGTTCGCTAAATACTAACGAACGCATGTAATTTAAGATGGCCCGAGGGAAACTTCGGGCCATTTTTTTGTGCTTATTTTCCGGTTTTTGTGCCGATACTTGTAAGATTTTTGTATAGAAATCACACTAATGCTGTTCATCATCATGAAACTTGCTATGGTGGCTTCAACTTAAAAATTTGGATTGCCCAATGGCACGGAATGCATCTGCCCCCAAGAAACCTTATAGAGGTTCGGGCGCTAAAAGCAGATCTGGGGCCTACGCCGCTTTGGATCTGGGAACAAATAATTGTAGACTGCTCATTGCAGACCGCGCGGGAGAAGGATTCCGCGTGCTTGATAGCTATTCCAGAATCGTAAGATTAGGGGAAGGCTTAGCGGGCTCAGGTGAGCTTTCAAGCGCTTCTATGTCGCGGGCAATTGAAGCACTTAAAATCTGCAAATCTAAGATTGATAGATACCACAAATGTCAGGTGAGATGTATTGCGACGCAGGCGTGCCGTATCGCCACTAATGGACAGGAGTTTGTCCAAGAGGTCAAACGGGCAACGGGTTTAAAACTCGAAACAATTAGTCCAAAAGAAGAGGCAAAGCTTGCTCTGTTAGGCTCATTGGATCTCGTCGATGACAGCAAGGATTTTACGTTAGTTGTTGATATTGGTGGCGGGTCAACTGAGTTGAGTTGGGTAGATGCGAAGGCTGCCAACCGTCGCGGTGTATCGGGTAGTGCTGCAAGGCCTCCAATTTTAGGGTGGGCTTCTTTTCCTGTAGGTGTTGTGACCTTATCTGAAACATTTCCTGAAAGAGCGTCAGGGAATGATCCTTTTTGGTATGATAAATTGGTTTCATATGTCGTTGATATGTTAAGAGAAAATGATGCAGCAACCAGATTCGGGCCTTTGTTCGAGGCGGGACGAGGCCAACTTTTGGGAACTTCAGGTACAGTGACCAGTTTGGCTGCAGTTCATCTAGGATTGTCCAAATACACACGTGCTGCCGTGGATGGAGTTTGGGTAAGTCAAGAGGGAATGGACGCTGCACGAGATAAATTGCGCTATGCTACACCGGAGAAGCGTGGAATGGAGCCGTGTATAGGTCCTGATCGTGCGGAACTCGTTTTAGCTGGCTGTGCTATATTGGATGCAGTCTGGCAGGTTTGGCCATCTGAGCGCTTGAGAGCTGCAGATAGAGGATTGCGAGAAGGGGTATTGTTATCTCTCATCCATAGCCCCAAGAAGGTTCAAAAGAAGAAACGTTCACGTCCTGAAGATAGCGCTGATGTTAAAGTTAACCTGTCTGGAAACTCTAAGCCAAAAAGAAAGAAAAAGCTTAGTGAGAAAAGCTTGGAGAAAGTGGTCTCAAATCATGATCAGAAACCTTCAACTGACAAATCATCCAAAAGGAAGTAACTTCCTTTTACAACCAAGATAAATTAGCTAAGCGGCTATCTCAAAGCAATATTTTAGACGAAGATTGATGGTACACATATGAATGACGACACGCCCAAGGACGCAAAGCCTGACGATGGCAAACGTCGCTGGAAAGGACCAAGCGTAGCAGATGCCGAACTCGCGCGTGAAAAGAATTTTCTTGGTACCAAGAAGAAAATTAAAAAGGGTGGGATTACTAAAAAGTCCTCTCGGGCTTGGGTTGAACGTCAGTTAAATGACCCATATGTGCGCCGTGCTCAAGAAGCAGGATGGCGTGCGCGCGCAGCCTATAAAATATTGCAAATCGACGAAAAATTTGGACTTTTGAAAAATACCCAACGTGTTGTTGATTTGGGGTGTGCACCTGGAAGTTGGACGCAGGTATTGATGAAGCGCGGTGCCCATCAGGTTGTTGGTATAGATTTGCTTCCTGTTGAACATATCGACGGCGCACACTTAATTGAAGGTGATGTCAATGATCCTGAAGCTATTGCTGAAATGATGTCAGTTCTTCAGGGTAAACCTACTCTGGTGTTGTCAGATATGGCTGCTGCGACTACAGGGCATAAACAAACAGACCATTGGCGAACTGTACAATTGGCTGAAATGGCAGCGCAATTTGCAATTGATAATCTGGAAGTGGGTGGAAATTTCTGTACGAAAGTATTTCAGGGTGGAGCACAAGGTGGTTTGAAAAAGCTGCTTGATGACAATTTTGCTCAAGTTAAATATTGGAAACCTCCCGCGAGTCGGTCTGGTAGTCCTGAAATGTTTGCGATTGCGCTTGGGTTCAAAAAGCAAAAGTTGTAAACAACCACTTTTTTAGGCACTTCGAATGTGTTCTTTTTGATATAAATATGAAGAATTTGCCCGAGAGGTGATTTGGGGGCTTCACTTATTGGACTGAACCCATTATTAGGCCAAAAAGGGAGCTTCATCCATGAAAATTCGCCAGGCCATAACGTTCGATGATGTTTTACTCGAGCCAGGTCCGTCACAAGTCTTGCCTGCCCAAGTAGGTATCAAGGCACAACTTACGCGCAATATTCAGCTTAATGCACCAGTGCTTTCAGCAGCAATGGATACTGTTACAGAATCACCCCTTGCCATAGCTATGGCTCAAGCGGGTGGTATCGGTATTTTGCACAAGAATATGACGATTGAAAAACAAGCTCAGCAAGTGACGCGCGTAAAGAAGTTTGAAAGTGGTGTTGTTGCTGATCCTGTAACCTTGTCTCCAGATGCTACGCTGGAAGATGTGAAGCGGATCAAAGATGAATATGGGTTTTCAGGGATTCCTGTCGTCGAAAAAGGTAAGAGTGGCAAGGTTGTTGGTATTATTACACATCGTGACGTTCGTTTTTATGACGATCTGACAATGCCTGTATCTGAGCTTATGACGACTGAGTTGGTTACCGTTCGTGAAGGTGTTTCTCAAGAAGAAGCGCGCCGTTTGCTCCACCAACACCGGATTGAGCGGTTGATCGTCGTCGATGATAAGGAACGCTGCGTTGGTCTTTTAACCGTAAAAGACATGGAAAAAGCGGCCTCTAACCCTAATGCTGCTAAAGATACACATGGTAGATTGCTAGTTGGTGCGGCCACAGGAGTTGGAGCAGATGGGATTGCGCGGGCGGAAGCGTTGATTGCCGCTGGCGTGGATGTGATTGTTGTTGACACGGCGCATGGGCATTCAGCTGGTGTAATAAAGGCAGTTGAAATTGTTAAGAAAATGGCTGGCAACACGCAGGTTATCGCTGGAAATATCGCGACATATGATGCTGCGAAAGCATTAATTGATGCAGGTGCTGACGCTGTGAAGGTGGGGATCGGGCCGGGTTCTATCTGTACGACTCGTATCGTTGCAGGGGTTGGTGTACCTCAGCTTACTGCCATCGCAGATGCTGCGAAAGCAGCGCGTGATCAAGGTGTGCCTGTCATTGCAGATGGCGGAATTAAATTCTCTGGTGATTTTGCAAAAGCGCTTGCAGCAGGTGCCAACACTGCGATGTTAGGTTCTATGCTTGCGGGTACGGATGAAGCGCCAGGTGAGGTTTTCTTATTCCAAGGACGTTCATACAAATCCTACCGTGGTATGGGTTCGATTGGCGCTATGGGGCGCGGATCAGCTGATCGGTATTTCCAAGGTGAAGTTAAAGACAATTTGAAACTTGTTCCAGAAGGTATTGAGGGGCAAGTGCCGTATAAGGGGCCAGTTTCAGCTATACTTCACCAAGTATTAGGTGGCTTAAGGGCGGCGATGGGGTATGTCGGGGCTGCTGATATTCAAGAGTTGCACGAAAAGGCGCGCTTCATTCAAATTACGGGTGCAGGGCTTCGAGAAAGCCATGTGCATGATGTGACAATGACCCGCGAATCTCCAAACTATTCTTTTCCTAGTGACTAATAGCAAATAACTATAGGCAACTAGGCTTAGAACTGAAAATTGTGAGGCGGGGCAGTGGTGAAACTTTGCCCCGTTTTTTATTGGGCATTTTAAGGTCAGAAATGATGTGGCTTTAAGCATGTATCTTGTTTTTGAGCGATGTATTGAGCCATTTATCGCAATTCCTAATCCTCCAGTGCAGATTGAAACAAAAGACTGGTGATGAATGAGTAGGGGTTTGGAATGGCGCTTCACATTATATGTGCAGAGGCTGACAAAGGTGTTGCGGCATCTTTGGCGGGTTATTTAAAGACACAAAATATTAAGCCTGTTATCGAGCGTTTCAAACGCAAGACATTTGCGGATGTGGGCCGTAAAAAAGTTATATTGTGGTCACGTCATAGCACAAAATCGGGTGCAAAATTCGTTACCAACCTAGATGATTGTATCTATGTTCGTTTGGATAAAACGCCTTTGCCAAAGAATGTTGCGGACCGGCTGATTGTTGAGGCTGAGTTGATCGGACATCGTGCGGGGCGGGCTTGGCGTGATGTGGCGAAAAGCGTGAAATATGGAAGAAAGCTGAGTGCTGATGGGCCTGAACTGGCAGAAGTAGACAAAGCGGTTGGTGAGAGTGAAATATGCGTTTCTTCAACGGCTTCCATAACTAATGTTTCGGATGATCAGTCGCTTGTGACGGGCACAAAAGTATTCTTTGTGCCAATTGTGATTTTAGTGTTGCTTATTGCTGGGCTGGGATTGGGTGTCTGTTTGTTACATCCTGAAAGTCCATATACGCTTTTGAAGACGTAGACGTTCGGGGCTGCTTTATTTTATGTTGGAATAGACTTGCAGGCTAAGAGCCTAGCGGGCAATGTCACGCGCATGAGTGATGCGACTAT
Source organism: uncultured Hyphomonadaceae bacterium (assembly GCA_964351655.1). Lineage (GTDB taxonomy): Bacteria > Pseudomonadota > Alphaproteobacteria > Caulobacterales > Hyphomonadaceae > Hirschia. The sequence continues at coordinate 5,104 of CAYGPD010000050.1, forward strand.
TGAGATTGAAGTTGATGATGTGTTTCGCAAATTTGGCGAAGCGAGTTTCCGAGCGCAGGCTTTTGAGCAGACGCTGGAGAATACTGTATGGGCGATGGTGAAATCTGAAGGTTTGGCATCACGAGCAGCACGTGATGAATTAGAGGGCCAAACCTTGGGAGCTATATATCGCCGTGTCGAGCGGATATTCGTCGAACAAGATCCTGTGTGGGCCAATAATGTCAAAGCCTTCATTCAATACCGCAACTACCTCACGCACACTTTCTTTATCGATACCGCTGAAATCCATTCAAATGAGGAAATTCGGCGAAATGCATTGCTTTATCTGGATGAATTTGAGAAAGCATGCGCAACAGCTTCTTTCCACTTGTATCTGCTTACAGATGCCCTAGGGGTTTTGCATGCGGGTCGGTTCTCTGGAAGCATCGAGGCCCGCCTTGCTGAATCTAAAGGTGTAACGGCCGATACAATAATAATATTTAAAAGGTTTAAACCGAATGCGTGACGGCGGTAAAATAGACGCGGCTATTAGTGTTTTGACAGACGTTCTAACACGACACCAACCAGTAAAGTCGGCAGCTAAAGACTGGGGTAAGCGTGCGAGATATGCTGGGTCGAAAGATCGCGCTTGGGTCTCGGGGTTGGTGCTTGATGCGTTGCGCAACAAACTTTCTCTTGCGCATGCAATGGGATCTGATGAACCGCGTGCGCTTGTATTGGGGGCGCTTACGCATTCTTGGAAGTGGGATATTGGCCGCGTTGATGAAGCTTTTGATCAAGAGCATGCACCATCTGCTTTGACGCTTGATGAACGTGAGCGCCTTGTGATGGCTCCCGACCCAGTAGCGCCTGCGCATGTGCGTGGAGATTATCCTGAGTGGATGGCGCCAATGATGGAACGTGCCTTCGGCGAAGAAGCCGTGATTGAAGCGCAAGCAATGGCTGTACGCGCACCTGTTGATTTGCGTATCAACACATTGAAAGCTGACGTAGAGAAGGCTGAAAAAGCGCTTCGGTCAGTGCATGCGGAGCCTATTCCACTCTTAAAGAACGGGTATCGTGTGCCGGCACCTGATCCATCTGTTCGTGCTAATTCTGTCGAGAGCATACCCGCTTATTCAAAGGGATGGGTAGAAGTTCAAGATGCTGGTAGTCAGCTAGCAGCAGCGGGTGCGAATGCGCAACCGGGTGAACAAGTTCTAGATTTTTGTGCGGGTGGAGGCGGAAAATCGCTTGCGATGGCCTCAACCATGCAGAACAAGGGGCAGATATACGCCTATGATATCGAGGGCCGCCGCCTATCAGCAATGATACCACGATTGCAACGCAATGGTGTTCGTAATGTGCAGCTTCGTCACCCACAAGAAGATGTCGGCTTAAGTGATCTTGAGCATAATATGGACCTCGTGATAATCGATGCGCCTTGTACGGGAGTTGGCACATGGCGTCGACGCCCCGATTCTAAATGGCGGGTGTCAGAGCGTGCGTTGCAGTTACGTCGTCAGCAACAATCAGAAATTCTTCACAATGCCTGCAATTTTGTGAAACCAGGTGGTCGATTACTGTACATAACGTGTTCATTCTTGATGGAAGAAAATGAAGACCAAGTTGCAGCGTTTTTGGCGGATCGAAGTGATTTTGAACAAGAAGATGTCGTACCAAGTGCAATCCGGTCAAAGCAACTCACAGAGGAAGGTGAGCGGGTCTTGGAGTCTTGCCGACGTCCAGGTGGATCAGTTCGCTTGACGCCGCGTACCGCTGGAACGGACGGATTCTTCATGGCGTTGATGCGCCGCGAAAGCTGATCGGATACTTAATAAAGCATCATCAAAATCGTTGGCGGATATATTGGATGAATCCAAATATCTACCAACAGATTTAGGTGTAGAGGTAGGAGTGGGCGGAGAAGTTAGAATGGAGCTGCCTGCTTGAATGATACGCTTCGTTGCGGTTGCAGGCTGGGGGCCTTTAAGCGCTTCTAGAATTTCAGATATCCAGCTATTTCGCACGTTGTCATAAGCTTCAAACGATGCTGCAAAGTCCCAGCTACACCATGACATTTGAGCGTCTTCTGCTTCTTGTCTTACAAATTTTGTCCATGTGACGCGTTGGTCTATAGGAATACCGCCAAAGACACCGAACTCTCCCATGAAGACAGGGATATTATGCTTTTTACCGTATGCCGCAGCAGAGGCGATATCGTCGCGCACTTTGGCCTTTTGTTTATCTTCACCAAATGTGAGCGGACCCGCAGGGCAGTGTGCAGTAGATTCGGCTGCAAATGAGGCGAGCTGGTGTGTAAAGCAATAAGGTTCGTAATAGTGGAATGAGGCAATGATTTTGTCATCAATAGGCGGAGTGCCTGCAAGGAGTCCATCGATCCCACCATATAGCCCTGTTGCGAGAACTATCCATCGATCAGGGTTGTCATCTCGGATAATTTTAACGATATCAGAATTGAGCTTGTCGATTATGGATGGCGTCGCGTTGTTGCTACCTTCATTGAATATCTCAAAAATAAGTTTTTCTGAGCGTGTCGCATAGTGTGTTGAGAGTTGCTTCCATATTTCTTTAACACGCTCTAAATGCGCTGCTGGGTTTTCGTTGAATTCAGTGTAGTGGTGAATATCCAGTACCACTGTTAGCCCCTGCGCGAGAGCGTAATCTACGACATGATCTACTCGATTAAAAAACGATGGGTCTATCGTATAAGGGAAGGTGTTGCTTGCATGCGCTGACCATTTTACAGGAATACGAACAGCATCAAAATTTTTGTCTGCTATCGTATCTAAATGGGCATCTTCGATAGTATAGCCCCAATCCCCCTCATTATCGGATTCCAACGCGTTCCCCAAATTCATACAACTGTCGAGTACGACCTTATCTGTTGGGTCATTTGCTTGTATGACGCAGCTGTTTGCAATTCCATCATTGTCTGTGTCTTGCATACTGCGTCCAGAAGCGTGGTAGTGATCAGGTGCGCAAAGGGGGAGATTATGGGTGCCGTCAAATCCCCAGTTTTGTACTGGGGCATTCGCATGGACACGGCATACATTTAGTCCTGATCGTCCGTCAGTATCTTGGAGCCCCCAACCATCTGCTTCGTAATATTGAGGTGAGCAATATGGAGCCCCTGTTGGTGTATGTATGCCATATGCATGGACGGGTGCTGATGCTGTAATCTTACAGGAATTGGGGCCATCGTGTTTGTCAGTATCTTCCCAGCCCCAACCATCAGCTTCATATGTTTCAGGACTGCAGTTTGGAACTAAATAATCAGCATTTATCCCCCAAAGGTGCGTAGGTGGTAGGTTGACCTTGGTTGTTATGCAGTCGTTTGGGCCATCAACACCGTCTGTATCTTCTTGAGCCCATTTGGTGCCTGCTAAGTCAGATGTGTGAGGACTGCAATAGGGCGTCGCTGTGGTTTCGTTTACGCCCCAATGATGTGGGAATTGAGCGGGCTTTGGCGGTGCGATTACACAGGCATTTTTAATACCGTCTTTATTCGTGTCATCAATGCCCCAACCATCACCGCTTTCATCCTTGGTCGTAGGTAAGCAGATCGGGTCTCCTTGTGACGTATACCCGTAGCGATCTTGCACGCGGCAAGTGTCTGGTTTTCCATCACCATCAACATCCTGTTGTGACCAAGCCTGCCCCTGCTTTGCGATTAAAGTTGGTGAGCAGAGAGGAAAGTTGTCTTGAGACACTCCATAAGCTGGCTGCACAGGAACTTCAGATTTGGGAGCTGCATTTGCAGCGAAGGAAAGGGTCGAAGAAAGAGCAGCGAACGCAACTCCTTTAGCAACAGCACAAAAAAGGCGTTTGGTTCTGGATTTAGGAAGAAGGCGTGGAGCGTGTTTCAACATGAAATTCAAAATGATCGGAGGATTATTGAGTGGCGAATGGTTAATATAATTAATCATTAGCAATAACTTGAAGATATGTCGCCTTAATCATGTTTAAGTTCTTGATGACAGCTAAGGGAGTTGAAAATAAGTCTCAATTATGATTTGCAAATGGGTGATTTGCGACTGTTGTTTCGTGTCGGAATATGAAAAACTACCTTTGTTCAATTTGCGTAAGTGTTGGTGATTTTTCCATTTGATTGCATTGGGAGATTTGTTCTTGTTTTCGGATATTCCGCCTAATAATGCCCCGTTGCCAGATATGATAAAACTCAGGAATGGTTGGATTTTTAGCATTTTGATGACGGGCTTGAATGTGTTCTTTGTTCTAGTTTCCCTTGGTTTCATTATAGCAGGAAAAGGCATATTGGCTTTTTTTGCTATTTTTGTCTTTTTGCCGGGCATTTGGTTTGGGATAGAGCATATCCGTACTGGAGGCTCTTATGTTTTGCTAGAAACCGATCAGTTTACGCGGGGCGTATATGGCGCTGTAAAAACGTGGAAGTGGTCTGAAGTATCATCTTTTAGAGCTGAAACGCTCAAGGGCCAGCAAGGAGTCTGGTGCCGTCAAGATAGCGGCGATACGGGAGACGGAATTCTTATCGAAACAGGGACTCGAGATCCAGAAGAATTAGCTGAATTACTAAATAGGTTTCGGCAACGCGCAATCGGTGAACGCTTTACGTTGTAATTGGAGGAATGCGTTTTGGTTTCAATGCAATCACATGAAATAGTCTCAGCCAAAGATATTCGTGAAGCCGCAATACGCATAAAGCCCTATGTGCTTCAAACTCCTGTTATAGTGTCTGCAAAACTAAATGACATTCTAGGAGTGGACACTTACTTTAAGTGCGAGAATTTTCAAAACGTTGGTGCTTTCAAAGCACGTGGAGCCCACAATGCTGTTTTTGCGTTAAGTGAGGCAGAAGCTGCGAAAGGCGTGGTGGCGCATTCTTCAGGAAATCACGCGGCAGCGCTGTGTTTAGCGGCTGTAAATAAAGGAATTTCAGCAAAAATCGTAATGCCACACAATTCGTCACGTGTGAAAATTGAGGCTGTAAAGCAGTTAGGTGGAGAGATTACTTTCTGTGATCCTACGATAACCGCGCGTGAAGCTGGGGTCGACGAGATTGTGCAGCAGACTGGTGCTGTGCTGGTACATCCCTATAATGATAAACAAGTTATAGCTGGGCAAGGAACGGTCGCACTTGAGTTTTTAAGTGAATATCCTGATCTTGATGCGCTTCTAGCACCGATTGGCGGTGGAGGCTTGCTATCAGGGTGTTCTGTCATAGCTAAAAATATAAAGCCTGATATCTTTGTATGTGGTGTTGAGCCTGAGCAAGCTAATGATGCAGCACGTTCATGGAAATGTAGAGAAATGCAAGTCAATGCTACTGTTGATACAGTAGCTGATGGACTGCGTGGACAGTTAGGGCAAATGGCATTTCAAATATTTAGTCAGACATTGGACGATGTGATTGAGGTGTCTGAAGGTGAGATAATTGAAGCGATGCGCTTGATATGGACTGAATTAAAGATTGTAATAGAACCCAGTAGTGCTGTTGCGGTTGCAGGGCTAATCAATCACCGTTCACGTATTCGAGGTGATAAGATTGGCATTGTCATCAGTGGTGGCAATGTTGATCTCGATGACTTGCCATGGTGATTAAGAGGTTGGGACGTGATCTTCATATTCTGAGATGGCTGTGAATGTTTTGGTTATGAGATCACGCTCTATTTGAGAGAGTTCAGGTCTCCAAATTTCAAATAGGAGCACAACGCGCGTTTCCGTTCCCTTATTCCAAGCTTCGTGCTCAATGCTATCGTCAAAAATAAGTAGCTTTCCTTCTTCCCACTCTACGTGTTTGTTACCGACTCTAAAACCGCAGCCATCTGGGACTATGAGAGGTAGGTGACAGATTAATCGTGTGTTCAGCATACCGTGGTGAGGGGGGATATGGGCACCAGGTTTAAGTACAGAGAATAGCACAGAAGGTGTTTGTTTCGGTAAGAAGTCCATCGGTATTTGAGACAATGCTTGCATTGTCGTAGGGCATTTATTTGCCATTTCCTCTTGAATTTCACCGTTTTTCCAAAGGTAGCACGCACTCCAGTCAGGGTTGTTGACGAGTGTGTTATCTCTGAGGATTACGTCTGAATCCTTGGCTTGAACATAGGGAGTAAGGTTTTGTTGATCACGCAGAACAACAAGAAGTTCATTTCGAATAGCGTCGGTTTGAGATTCTATCTTAGATACCCAATCAAATTCTTGTGAGTCGAAGATTGGACGCTGAGGAAGTTCTGGAAAGTGGTATCGCGTAGGCTGTTGAAAATATGGTTTCGATCGACCTAGCAATATATCCAAGGAGTTCGCAAAACGAGGTGCAGTTTGTAAGAGCGCGGTATGAGGAGGGAGGTGAGAGAGAAGGGCTCGCTCGTAATGATCATTTTGCTCTTCAATTAGCTTAAAAGCTTTCATGAAGGCAGGACGAATATCTTCAGGAATATCGCCGGGCGGCGGAGCATTTTTTAATGCTGCTTTGTAAAATGAGGTAGCGTCTCGCAGTTTGTTTTGGGATTCGAGTATTTCGCCTTTAGCTAAGAGAGCACGCATATGTGTAGGAGACTGCTTTAAGGCAGTTTCAAATGCGCTAAGTGCATTGGTTTTATCTCCTAGCTTCGAGCATGCCTGTCCAAGGGCGACCCAAACATCTGGATGGGTGAAACCTTTTTTAATAGCTGTTTCCAAATTTTGTCGCGCAGAGATAGCGTTATTGGAACGTAGTTGATGAACGCCTAATTGTGCGAATTCTTGACTTGTTTGCGGTAAGCGAGATTGTTGCATAGGGATTCTTCCAAAAAATCTTGAAAAATCACTAAAGCGCAAAATCAATAAGTTGAATAGGCTGGGCAAAAGGGCAAAGTCGCGCTATGGGCTTGCCATGAAAGATATGCACGATTCCCATCACGAAAAAGCGCTCATCATCGACTTTGGTAGTCAGGTGACGCAACTCATCGCCCGCCGTCTTCGCGAAATCGGCGTGTATTGTGAAATTCACCCTTACAACAAAGCGAATGCTGACTTCATTAAGGCATATGATCCCAAAGCGATCATTCTGTCTGGAAGTCCATCAAGTGTACCCAAAGCAGGTAGTCCACGCGCAGATGGCTTCGTTTTTGAGGCAGGTGTTCCGGTTCTCGGGATTTGTTATGGTCAGCAGATCATGATGGAACAATTAGGCGGAAAAGTTGAGAGCGGGCATCATGCAGAATTTGGCCGAGCGCATATATCTCTGAAAGCTCAGTCTCAACTGTTTAAAGGCATGTTCGGTGAGGGTGATGATCAGACTGAAGAAGTTTGGATGTCACATGGAGATCGTGTAACAGCAATAGCGAGCGGTTTTGAAATTATTGCGGTTTCAGAAAATGCACCTTTGGCGGTCGTAGCCGATGAGAGCCGACATTTCTACGGAACACAATTTCATCCAGAAGTCGTTCACACACCACGCGGCGCGCAAATGTTAAAGAACTTTGTGCACGACATTGCTGGTATGAAGGGTGACTGGACTATGGCTGCGTTTCGCGAAGAAGCGGTAAAAGCCATTCGTGAGCAGGTTGGCGACGGCAAAGTAATTTGCGGCCTTTCCGGTGGTGTTGATTCTTCCGTAGCAGCAGTACTGCTCCATGAAGCTATTGGTGAGCAACTTACGTGCGTCTTTGTTGACACTGGATTGATGCGTTACGGCGAAGCTGACGAAGTGGTTACCTTGTTTAAGGATCACTACAACATTCCTCTCGTTCACGTTGATGCGGGAGATATTTTCTTTCAAGGTTTGGACGGTGTATCTGACCCTGAGAAAAAGCGTAAATTTATTGGCGGTGCATTTATCGATATCTTTGAAGCTGAAGCCAAAAAAGTTGGTGGTGCAGATTTCTTGGCGCAGGGCACACTTTATCCAGATGTGATTGAGAGTGTATCTTTTGATGGAAGCAATGCAGTCACTATCAAATCTCACCACAATGTGGGTGGCTTGCCAGCTCGTATGAAAATGAAGCTGGTGGAGCCGTTACGTGAACTGTTTAAAGATGAAGTCCGCGAGCTTGGCCGTGAGCTTGGTCTGCCTGAGGCATTTGTGGGGCGTCACCCTTTCCCAGGCCCTGGGCTTGCTATTCGTATACCGGGGGAAGTCACACGTGAGCGCGTGAAAGTGCTTCAAAAAGCGGATGCAATTTATCTTGATGAAATTCGTAAAGCGGGATTATACGATAAGATTTGGCAGGCATTTGCTGTGCTTCTTCCCGTTCAAACTGTGGGTGTGATGGGTGACGAGCGTACATATGATAATGTGCTGGCGCTTCGAGCCGTTAATTCAACAGATGGAATGACAGCCGATTATTACCCATATGATCATGGCTTTCTTGGTCGGTGCGCTACACGTATTATCAATGAAGTTCGCGGGGTAAACCGTGTTGTGTATGATATTACTTCAAAACCACCAGGCACGATTGAGTGGGAATAGACGAAGTTAGTTTGCGCTTTTCCTAGCTTTGGGTACTCTGTGAAACGAGTCTTTTATTGATGCTGTGCGGAAGAGCAGGGATGAGAAAAAGCCTATGACCATTCTTGTAACTGGCGCTGCTGGATTTATTGGATTTCACACGTGCAAAGCGCTGTTGGCACGTGGTAACACAGTTGTAGGTGTTGATAATATCAATGACTACTATGACCGTGGATTAAAAGCTGCGCGTATGGATGAACTCAAAAATGATGCGGGTTTTGAGTTTAACAACAGTGATATAGTAGATAATGCAGCTTTGGACGCATTGGTTGCTAGTAAAAATATTCGTTCCATACTTCATTTAGCGGCGCAAGCAGGTGTACGATATTCCATCGATAATCCCAAGGTATATGCTGACTCGAATTTAAATGGGTATTTCAATATACTAGAGGCTGCACGTCACCATAGTATTGAAAACGTTGTGTATGCTTCATCATCATCTGTATATGGAGGGAATACTAAATTACCTTTTTCAGAAACAGATATGACGGATACCCCGGTATCTTTTTATGGTGCGACTAAGAAATCAAATGAATTAATGGCGCATTCTTATGCACATTTATACGGTATCTCATTAACAGGATTACGGTTCTTTACTGTGTATGGTGAGTGGGGCCGACCTGATATGGCATATTGGATATTTGCTGAAAAATTGCTTCGTGGCGACACAGTGCAAATTTTTAATAATGGTGAGATGAGCCGTGATTTTACCTACATTTCTGATATTGTTCAGGGAATTCTAGCAGCTTTGGATAAGCCAGCTTCTAGACTTGGATTGAAAGTTCCACACCGTGTTTATAATCTGGGGAATGATCAACCTGAAAAATTGATGGATCTTGTTACCACAATTGAAAAAGCATTTGGTAAAGAGCTCGTAAAAGAGTTTCATCCCATGCAAATGGGGGATGTAGAACGCACGTGGGCGGACATATCTCGTGCTAAATCTGAGTTGGGTTACGCTCCTAAAACTTCGCTTGAAGAAGGTATCACGAAGTTTGCAGATTGGTTTAAAATCTGGAAGAAGAGCTAGATATCCAGCTCTTCGACAAAGCTTGCATTGTCTTGAATGAATTTGAAGCGGTGTTCTGCTTTTTTACCCATTAATGTTTCGACCAACTCTCCTGGACCTTCAAGTCCATCTGGCAATGCTATTCTGGCCATCGTGCGTTTACTAGGATCCATTGTGGTTTCTTTGAGCTGTGCGGGCATCATCTCACCTAGACCTTTAAAGCGAGATACTTCTACATTTTTGCCTTTAAACATTGTTTGCATAAGTTCATCTTTATGCTCATCGTCTCGCGCATACGCTGATTTGTTTCCGGCAGCGAGCTTGTAGAGTGGTGGCATGGCCATGTATAAACGGCCAGATGTGATGAGCTCAGGCATTTGTTTGTAGAAAAATGTTATCAAGAGGGCCGCAATATGGGCTCCATCGACGTCCGCATCCGTCATAATTACGACGCGCTGATACCTTAGATCATCAAGTACGAATTTGCGTCCAATTCCTGTTCCAAGAGCTGTAGAAAGGTCGTTCAATTCCACATTTGCACGCAATTTGTCTGTGCCGGCAGAGGCTACGTTTAGAATTTTACCTCTGAGGGGGAGGATTGCTTGCGTTTTACGGTTACGCGCCTGCTTGGCTGAGCCACCAGCTGAATCACCCTCAACGATGAATATCTCTGTATCTTCTTTTGAATTGCTCGAACAATCAGCAAGCTTGCCTGGAAGACGTAGTTTCCGTGTTGCTGACTGACGAGACACTTCTTTTTCCTTGCGTCGGCGCATACGCAAGTCTGATTGCTCTATGGCCCATTCAAGTAGTTTAGTAGCTTCTTTTGGGGATGTGGTGAGCCAGTGATCAAAACGGTCACGTAGGGCACTTTCAGCGACGCGCATTCCTTCAGCAGAGGACAATTTATCTTTGGTTTGTCCTACGAATTCAGGCTCTCGAATGAATACGGATAGAAGTGCACCAGCAGAACTTAAAATGTCTTCTGCGGTAATTTGTGCGGCCTTTTTTACGCCAGTTAATTCTCCATAAGCGCGCAAACCTTTGGTGATAGCTGCGCGCATTCCTGCTTCATGTGTTCCACCGTCTCGTGTTGGAATGGTGTTGCAATAAGAACGAGTTATGCCGTCCTCTTCACCAAATCCATTGGCCGACCAACAGATTGCCCATTCACAAGCTGCACCATTGTCTGACTCTACACGGCCAGAGAAGATGTCAGCCGTGACCATGATTTTGCCTTCAGCCATCTCCTTGAGCATATCGGCAAGTCCATTAGGGTAGTGTAATACGGCTTCGGTTGGCGTTTTGTCATTCTCATTAAGAAGTTCAGGGTCACACTTCCAGTGTATTTGAGCACCTTGATGAAGGTAAGCTTTCGCTTTTGCCATTTGATAGAGGCGGGCCGGTTTGAACTTGAGCTTTGTGCCAAAAATTTCAAAATCGGGTTTGAAACTGACTACTGTGCCGCGTCTATTGGGGGCGTTTCCAACTTGTTGTATGGGCCCCATTGAATGACCACGTTCAAAGGCTTGAAAATATAGTTTCTTATCGCGAGCAACCTCTACTTCCAGACGCTCAGATAGTGCATTCACCACGGAAATACCCACCCCATGGAGCCCGCCGGCTGTTTGGTAGGCTTTATTGGAGAACTTACCACCTGAGTGGAGGGTTGTCATAATCACTTCTAGTGCGGATTTGCCCGGAAACTTTGGATGCGGGTCAACGGGGATACCGCGACCGTCATCTCGTACACTCATATAGCCGTCTGCACGTAGATGCACATCGATTCGGGATGCATGACCGGCAACGGCCTCATCCATAGAATTGTCTAGAATTTCTGCAAAAAGGTGATGGTAAGCACGTTCGTCGGTTCCCCCGATATACATACCGGGACGTTTGCGGACTGGCTCTAAACCTTCTAGGACTTCGATATCCTTGGCGGAATAGGCATTTGATTCATCGCTGAGTGCTTGTCCTTTGGCGGCCATTCTGTGTCCTGTCTACGTTATCACGTCGTCATGATTTCTACATGTATTGATTTGTGAACATGGCCGCATTTGCACGAAGCGAAAAGTGGTTAACGTGAATTATGGGTGCAATATCTGTGATTTAATAAATTTAAAAGTATGTCATCTTTAGAAAAACCAACGTTTCTTCAATTTATTCTTGCAACCTTGTACCTGATTTTCATATTTTGTTGCATCGCTATGCACCCGGTTGGCAACTTCTACCAACCATTTTTTCGATTTCCATGAGCCTCTTAAATATCCGCCTGCACCCTCATGGTATGCGAGATAATGGCCTTTGTAATTGTATTGGCTTATGCCAGTGCGTTTGCCGGTATTGCTAACATACCAACCGATGAAATCTGTTGCATCGTCAAAGTCGTCACGTTCTGCACCATTGTTTCCAGTGTTTTGCTGGTATTCATTCCATGTTCCATCAAGCGCTTGAGCATAACCGTATGCTGATGATGGACGCTTGCCAGCTAAGATACCCAGCAGGCGACGTTTACCGCGGGCGGGTTTTGCATTGTGATCGAACGAACTCTCTTGTTTTATGATTGCGAGCTGCAGACCTATAGGAGCGCCCCATTTTTTTGAGCTGGATCTCAGGGCGCGATACCAAGCTTTGTTTTCACCCAGAAATTTGCAAGCGTTATCAGTTTGCTCAGGGGGACGGGTTGCGCAGGCGCTTGTTAGAAGAGTTGTACATATGGCGATGGTGAGTGCCAGTCGTATCATGTGTATCGTCTTTTATTAACGCAAGAGGGAAACTAAGGGTATCAATCATATACAAAGAAGCATTTTTCAAGGCAAACTTGAAAAACAAAAAACGTCGAAGCGGAGAGCTTCGACGTTTAGTGTAACCATCAAGTTCTAACGAACTCTAAGCAATTAAGCTTTGTAGTACATGTCGAACTCTACCGGGTGAGGGTGAAGCTCAAGTTTCATAACTTCGTGCATTTTTAGCTCAATGTATGCATCGATTTGGTCGTCATCAAATACACCACCAGCTTTCAAGAAGTCGCGGTCTTTGTCCAAAGCTTCAAGTGCTTCACGCAATGAACCACATACTTGTGGAATTGCAGCGGCTTCTGCAGCTGGAAGGTCGTATAGATCTTTATCCATAGCATCACCCGGGTGGATTTTGTTTTGGATACCATCAAGACCAGCCATAAGCAGAGCTGCGAAAGCTAAGTATGGGTTTGCCAACGGGTCAGGGAAACGTGTTTCGATACGTTTAGCTTTAGGGCCAGCACCGTAAGGAATACGAATAGAAGCTGAGCGGTTACGTGCTGAATAAGCAAGCATAACAGGTGCTTCATATCCTGGAACAAGGCGTTTATATGAGTTTGTTGTTGGGTTTGTAAGCGCGTTCAATGCTTTGGCGTGCTTAATAATACCACCGATGTAGTAGAGACATGTTTCTGAAAGATCAGCGTATCCGTCACCAGCGAAAGTTGGAGTGCCATCTTTCCAGATTGATTGGTGAACGTGCATACCAGAACCGTTATCTTTATACATCGGCTTAGGCATGAAAGTTGCTGTTTTGCCATATGATGCAGCTACGTTGTGTACAACATATTTGTATTGTTGAACGCGATCCGCCATTTCGATCAAGGTACCGAAAACCATACCAAGCTCGTGTTGCGCAGGTGCAACTTCGTGGTGCTGCTTTTCTGGCTTCATGCCAAGTTCGGCCATAACTGAAAGCATTTCAGAACGCATGTCCTGACAAGAATCAATTGGCGGCACAGGGAAATAACCACCTTTGTTACCTGGGCGGTGGCCCATATTACCTGTTTCGTATTCTTTGTTTGTATTTTCAGGAAGCTCTGTAGAATCGTAAGAGTAACCTGTGTTGTTTGGTGCAACAGACCATCTAACATCGTCAAAGATGAAAAACTCTGGTTCAGGACCAAAATATGCCGTGTCACCAATCCCTGTTGACTTCAAGTAAGCTTCTGCTTTCTTGGCAGTCATACGCGGGTCACGGTTGTAAGCTGTCATTGTGCCAGGGTTTAGGATGTCACAATTGATGACCATAGTCGTCTGTTGGAAAAACGGATCGATATGAGCGGTCGATGCATCTGGCAATAAGACCATGTCGGACTCGTTGATTGCTTTCCAGCCTTCAATAGAAGAACCATCAAACATTGTTCCGTCTTCAAACATAGCCGCGTCCACGGCATCAGCTGTAAATGTAACGTGCTGCCATTTACCTTTTACGTCAGTGAAACGTAGGTCGACGAACTGAACGTCTTTTTCTTTGATCAGTTTTAAAACACTCTCGGACACGGGGTCACTCCTCTATTAGTGTATGGTCTAACGTCCGCTTATAGGCGGATGTCATATTCTAAATTATGGTTGGTTGGGACATTTGGTTAGAAGTTGGTTTCGCTTTTGTCTGGTACAGGTTAGATTGCTTGTTCGCCTGTTTCACCTGTACGTATACGAACAACTTCGGATATGTCAGATACGAAAATTTTTCCATCCCCAATTTTACCCGTTTGGGCAGCGCTAGAAACGGCTTCTAGTGCTGCATCAAGTTGGGAATCGGCGACAACAACTTCAATCTTCAATTTAGGAAGAAAATCCACGACATATTCAGCGCCACGATACAGCTCAGTGTGTCCGCGTTGGCGTCCGAAACCTTTGGCTTCAATCACGGTCATGCCTTGAAGACCGACTTCGTGAAGTGCTTCTTTCACCTCGTCGAGTTTGAATGGTTTTATGATCGCTTCGATTTTTTTCATTTTTCAATCACACCTTGATAGGCCAAAATAAATTTGAGGCCCCTTTTAAAACGTTGGGCGAGTCCTGCCCCATGTATGCGTGAACACGACTGCGATGAGTAGCGAAATCCTGTAGAATTTCGATGCGAAAGCTGTGTTGCCTAATAATTGGGCGGTTCAGCTTAAATCATAAGCACCCTCAATACCATAGCACGAAGTTGAATAAAGTTAATTTGTTTTAGATGTTTAAATGCTTGTGGACATCAATCGGAGCGGGCTTCCATGCTGAAAGCGTAAATAGACTTTCGCGCTTTTTCGTGTTGGCATCAAAATTGAGTAATTTTAGGGTTGTGAACATACTCTTATACTTCAAAATGATTCCGGAGAGACTGCAGCATGCGCATTATTAGCGTTAATCAGATGAACGAGGCTGATCGAAAAACATCAGAAATGGGGATTTCCGGGGCAAGCTTGATGGACGCTGCCGGGCGAGCGTGTGCTGAAATGGTGCGTAAAAGCTGGCCAGATGGGCGCGTCATCGTAGTGTGCGGTCACGGAAATAATGGTGGAGATGGGTTTGTAACTTATCGA
>CAYGPD010000051.1:0-19144 GCA_964351655.1 uncultured Hyphomonadaceae bacterium
GCGAAAAACGCGAACCGATTGATTAAGGGTAAAACGTAGGGTGCATTAAGCGCGAGCGAATGCACCCTTTCGCCAACAACAGCACCGATGTCACCCCCGACGGCTCAGCCGTCTGGGTGAGTGCTGATCGCGTGACGATAAATTGATCCAGTGGATCAATTTAATGCACGAACGCAAATAAAATTCGCTGGAGAGCCATCACCAAATCTCTCACCACGCACATTTTTGAAAATTCAGGAGCTGGATGCCCTGATGCGCAAGCTCATCGGGCATGACGCTGTTTTATTTCAAGCCCAACGCCTCATCATAAGACGAAGCCCCAACTGCCACCCACTCACATTGTCATCCCGGACAAGCAAAGCGCGATCCGGGATCCACGCATCAATTAAGAATGACCTCGCGACTTCATACAAAAACGTTTTGGCGTGACCACTTTGCATACACGTCAACGCCAGCCGAGCAGCTTAGTGGATCCCGAGTCCAGCTCGAGATGAAAGATAATTTTAGGTTGTATCTTGAGAAGGAATCTGGAAAGTGGTTCTTGTTTGTACGTTGTTGCGGGAGGTGTAACTGGTGGAAGACATTACCACAATATTTAGTAGCCTCTTTGGAGTTGCCATCGGTGCATCATCAACATTCTTCATCCAATACTATTTTACTAAAGAACAACATGCGGCATCCAACGCACGCATGTTAAAACAAATACAATGGCAAATCTTAGAAATTCGAAATGACATTTGTCTTATTGAGAGACACTTAGAAAACAGCATCCCTAAAAATCACCAAGGTGCTTTGTGGCCGATTCTGTCTCCTGTTGTTATCACACTAGAAAAACACTATAAATTCAATACGGAATTATATAATTGTTTTGAAAGCAGATTGATTTTTGACATGTTTTCAAATGATATTTTAGAAACTATTAGGTTTCGAAATCAATTGATAGCAAGCGTTTACCACTACAATGAAATGAGACGCGAAGTTGACGAAATCTCATCTCCATATGCGCAGATCACTCCTAACTCGATTGAAGGTTCCATTATAATACCACCGAATGCCCCATCGATAATTTTTATCAAAATTAATGAGTGTGAACACTTTGCTCAACAAATAGTAACATTAACAAAAGAATGCGCTAGAAAGGCCGACCATCTCATTGACATCTTCCCTTCGAAGGCAAAATTAGCTTCACAAGGGAAACACAAAGTACGCTTCTATTCTTCGCCTAAAAAAACATCCTAAACTACTTGATTGGGCCTCTGCCCTTAGTAACGTGTAGGGTGCATTAAGCATCAGCGAATGCACCGCCTCGTGAGGTGTGAAATGGTGCATTCGCTAGCGCTTAATGCACCCTACACGCGGGCCCTTAAAACTCACAATGTCAAATACCTTTACCGCCCCAGCAGGTCATCTCTCCTGCCTGTTGCGATGAAGAGCATCTTACGCTCGTTTGCCGTGTGTAGGATAAATTTGTGCCAATCCCCCTTTTCCATTGCCCCGTGTCTCATCCAGCGCTAAACCCTCCCCATGACAGATATCTCAGACGCCCTTAGCCGCCTTGACGCGCTTGAAATGCGGATCGCCTATCAAGACGAGACGATTGAAGAGCTAAACACCACAGTGACTCAACAATGGAAATTGATTGATCGGCTCAAGCGTCAGATTGAGCATTTGAATGAGCGCATAGAAGAAAGCGCAGCCTCAGGCGCAAACGCCCCTGCCGCGCACAAGCCTCCGCCGCACTACTAGCAAACCACAGCTCACCCAGCGCGATAGCTGGGCCGCATCGCCTCAAATCAAGCGGCTTCAGCTGCAACCTTGTCTTGCTTTTGAGCAAGCTGGTCATACCCGCCAACATATTTGCCATCGAGCCAGATTTGCGGCGTTGTGATCGGCGTTTTGCCGCCCACATTTTGCTTAGCGCGGGTGATCATCTCATATAGCGCAGCAGGATTTTCCACCACATCATGATAAGTGTATGCGATGCCTTGCTCATCTAGCAGCGCTTTAGCTTTTGTGCAGTATCCGCAGTTTTTCTTGCCAAATACGTGATTGCCTTCAATGGGAAAGCGATCAACATGATCCACCATCACTGCCGCCGCCAGCGTGCCGCGATTAATCGCTTCACCCTGAGAAATCACCTTGCCATTGAGCAACACCGCAGGCGCATGACGTGCGCCCTTCAACATAGCTTCTGGCAGATATGTCAGCCAGTCTTTATACTCAACCTCAACATGCGTGCCGCTAAGTTCATCTTCCAGCGTCGTCTCGATAATGTCTTTGGTCAGCGTACATTCTCCGCAAGGAATATTCACCTTAAACGGCCCAAACGCACCGCCCCAGCGATATACGAGCAGCTTTGAGGGCTGTTTGCTGTAGACTGCTGGCATTTTGGCAAACTTACTCATTTCAGTGCTCCATTTCGCATCGTTGGCGTATCGTGTAAATTCAATAAGCCATACATAATGCCCGCGCCCCAAAGCATCAAATCAAGCGCGATCACACCTTTGAGAGCTTACCGTTAGGGCAATTCAACGCCCCAAATGCAAACGCTTTTACATGCCTTTTAACGTTGCCGCGTGCTGGGCTTGTTTTTCTGCTTCCGCTTTGCGTTCTGAATACCGACTGACCAGATAATCTTTATTGTCTCGTGTCAGCAGCGTGAATTTTACCAGCTCTTCCAGCACGTCCACAATGCGCTCATAGAAGGAGGAATCCTTCATGCGACCCTCTTCATCAAATTCAGTATAGGCCCGCGCTACAGACGATTGATTAGGGATGACAAGCATCCGCATCCACCGCCCCAGCACCCGCAATTGATTGACCGTATTGAAGGATTGCGATCCTCCCTCCACCTGCATCACAGCCAGTGTTTTACCCTGCGTCGGGCGCACTGCCCCCATGGATAGCGGGATCCAGTCAATCTGCGTTTTCATCACACCAGACATCGCCCCATGGCGCTCTGGCGAGCACCACACTTGCCCCTCAGACCATTGAACAAGCTCAAGTAATTCTTGCACTTTAGGGTGGCTAGCATCCGCGCCATCATCATCGACAAGCGGCAGCCCCTTGGGGTTGAAAATCTTCGTTTCCGCGCCAAACCGCTCTAATAATTGCGCACTCTCTTCAATCACACGGCGACTGTAAGATTGCTCCCGCAATGCCCCGTATAGCAAAAGTATGCGCGGCTTATGCGTAGAGGGTTGCGCCACTTTCAGCTTTTCCAAGTTCGGCACATCGACAACATTTTCAACAAGATTTTTCATCACATTCCACGACTGCTTCAACACGTTAGAGGACACATAGTGCACACCCCTTAATGAAACCAGAGCTTAGCCGCAATCAACAGCATTAAAACGCCCACTCCAAAGTCCAAATAGCGCCATGACACGGGCTTCACAAACAAGGGTGTCAGCAATCTTGCGCCATAGCCAAATGAGAAAAAGAACACAAAGGACGACATCACAGCCCCCGTTGCAAACGCGACTTTGTTATCCGATTGCGCCGCCACAGCCCCCAGCAACATAACCGTTTCCAAATACACGTGCGGATTAAGCCATGTCAGCGCAATCGCCGTTAACATAGTCGGCAGTAGCAAGGTCGGAGCTTTTTCCGTTATATCCATGCCACCCGTACCCTTCCAGGCCGCGTGAAATTTCATTGCGCCGTATAAAACCAAAAACCCCACACCCACATAGCGCACCACGTCTACAATCCATGGAATTTTGGCAACCAGAACACCAAAACCAACCACACCCGCGATCAATAAAATTGCATCCGAAAACGCACACACAAGCACGACCGGCAACACATGTTCGCGGCGCATGCCTTGGCGCAGAATAAACGCATTTTGTGCGCCAATCCCGATAATCAAACTCATACTCAATGAAAAACCTGTCAGCATTGCACTCATATCAAGCACCTCCTGCGGGTTTGACTAAGCCAATGCTTCTAATTAATAAAACTCATAAATATAAACTAAGATGAAAATTATTCATGCATGATCTCTCATAAAGCAGCCCGCGCAGTTGCCGCCGTTATTGAAACAGGCAGTTTTGAAATTGCTGCCGCGCAATTGGGCCTCACCCCCTCTGCTGTCTCCCACCGCGTTAAGCTATTGGAAGACCAGCTCGGCACAGTCCTTATCCGCCGCGCTTCCCCATGCACAGCCACGCATGCGGGCACAAAAGTTCACGCCTATCTTCAGACCATTGCCCTGTTAGAGCGCGACCTCACCAAAGAACTTGGCCTCAACACCACCAATCGCGTCACCGTTCGCATTGCCGTCAACGCAGACAGTTTGGGCACATGGTTCATGACAGCGCTTGCACAAAACAGCGATGAATTTCTCTTCGATATCATCATTGAAGACCAAGAAGTCTCCAGTGAGCTTCTCAAAACAGGTGAAGTTGTCGGCGCATTGGGCATTGCAAATCACACCGTCGCTGGCTGTGATGAAATCGCGCTTGGCAGCATGGAGTATGTCGCCTGCACCAGCCCCGCATTCTTCAACCGCTATTTTGCAGATGGCCTCACCAAAGCAGCGCTTACTTCTGCGCCAAGCCTTCGCTTTTCGCCGCATGATACATTTCAAGATAAATGGGCCGCGCAACATGTAGGCAAAGGCATTATATTGCCCATGCATAAACTTCCCAGCTTTAGCGTTTTCCTTGATGGCTGTCTTGAAGGGCTTGGTTGGGGCTTACTTCCTAAAGATGGTGTCGCCCCCTATCTCGCGGATGGTCGCCTTGTTGTTTTAAAAGAGAATGCGGAATTTTCATCTCATCTAGTCTGGCGTTGGGTGCGTTCTGCTGGACATGCCCTCGCGCCGCTTAATCAGGCCATTCGCGCTTCAGCCCATAACGCATTGAATTCACCAGAATAATTTTTAAAATGCGTTTAATTTTATAAAATTATAATTTTTTGCGACGGATTCGCACCCCCGCTATCGTTAGACTTGTATCGACACCCCAAAGGAGGCTCTTATGTCTTTCAAGTCTATAAAATCTCTTGCGATAATTGGCGCACTCAGCATGGCTTTCACAGCCCCAGCCCTTGCAGATACTGCCATTAAAATAGTGGTAAATACACCCGCAGTCGTGAAAATTACCCCCACAAAAACCACGCACCGCCATGTTGTGTCCAAAGGGCATACACATATTCAAAAAGTTGTCGCAGTACCCGTTAAAACTGTCGTGGTTACTAAAGTTGTCCCGCAAAAAGTGGTCAACAAGCGCGTCGTCGTAAGAGACGCAACCCCGGTCACATATAGCCCTAAAGCACACGTGCAACACGTCGTTTACAAGCGATAGCACACACAGAACTCTAGCGGATATATGTCCCCCCACGGTCCGCTAGACGTCCCAGCGCTCGGATACTGGTCCCTCCCAACCTACCAGTATCCGAGTTGCATCCCTTTCCCAGCATTCTCAAATTGCCCCCGAGAGAATGACTGGCTTCGAGCAGCGACATGCACTTTTCCTCCCCCGTGTAAGTGCATGTCGTCTGTCTCTCTCTTCTTCAAAATCAGTCTGGTAAGCGAACGGTCATTTCCATTTCGATCTGTAGCCCCGCGCCCGCCAATGCCGACACACCCACACCCGTCAAGCTAGGCGCAGCCCCGTCAAACCATTCCACGACAATAGGGAACGCTGCATCCAAACGTTCCGGCGTTAAATCCGTCATATAGATGCGCACCATCGCCAAATCTTGTGTGCTTGCTCCAATAGCTTCCAGCGCTGTTTTCGCATTTGCACACACCAGCCGCGTCTGCTCCTCAAGACTAATCGGCGGGGTGGCCCCATCTGCGCGCCACGCCACTTGACCAGAAATAAACGCCAATCTTCCCGGCTCCACAGTTGTGATCTGAGAATACCCCATCTGCCCAGCATCGGGCATAGACGCAGGGTTCAAACGCTGAAGTGTTTGTGTCATCTTTTAAATTACCATATAGAGTTAAAAAGCATCGGAAGTAGTTTTCACTACAATTGTAGAGGTTTAATGTCAAGTTCAAAGCCAGATCGCCGCCTACTCATACTACAGGCAGCCGTTAAACTATTGTCAGATAAAGGAATTATCGGCCTCACCCATCGCGCAGTCGATGCACAGGCGCGCATCCCGCAAGGCTCTACCACCTATTATTATCCCAAGAAAAACGACCTTTTACGTGCCGCCGCAGAACACCTCGCACAAGAGCTTGAGAAGGACTGTGATGCTCTGCAAGTCAGCTTTGCCGATATCGTCGCCAAGCAAGGCATGACCGCCGCCATAGATCACGTTGCCAATATGCTTGTCACCACGATAGACGAGGCCCGCCACCTCTTTATTGCCCGCATAGAGCTAACCCTCGCCGCCGCCCGTGATACAGAGCTGGCAGACATGGGACATCGTCTCTCAGACGCGGGCAAACGCCCCATCGCCTTTTTCGTCAATCTCATCACAAATAGCGAAAACCAGCCCGCAATTGAAACCTGCGTCAGCCTCCTAGACGGCATCGCCCTCACCTACGCCACAGGCCAAGCCAAACACCTCACCACCACCCAAATCACCAGCGTGATAAAGACGATCGTAACGGATTAGTGGGGTGGAACTGATATCGAATTCCCGATAATCACCACATGAATCGTAAAAAACCAAAGGAAAAACAGAACATTTGAATGCCACGGTGAGAGTTGGCCAGCAGAGTAAACGGAATCAGATATTCAAGCTCTCATTGCTTGATGGGGAGTATCTAAAAAATTCAATATTTCATGAAGCCCCTCATGCAGAACAACATCGGGAATAGCTATCTTTCTTTGAATAAAGTCTTGCTGCTGTTTTATCTCACCGTCCGACCAATGTGATATTTTGAACAAAGTCTCCATATTCACTTTTTTATGGGACGTTCCATATTTTGCCCAAACACTTCTAATATTCGAAGCATTAGCCATTGAGATATCTTTGAACAAACTATCGCCGACATAGAAAACATCCTTCTCCTGGAGCGAGAGATCATTTAATATTCGTCCTATTAATTTCGGATTGGGTTTAACATCTTGTTTGTTAATTAGCTTTGTTTGCAGCCCCTTTAGCTTGCCATAAATCCATGGATCGAGTTGAAAGTCGAGACCAGCCCCTGAAGAGGCTACACAATAAATATGATCAAAATACTGTCCTAACTCCAACCGATCAATTCGATCAGCAGCTGCAAATACTTGAGCATCCGTCAGTAAGACCAACCCATATCCTGACAGATTAAGATAATTTAGGGTAGAATCAACTCCCTCATACAGGACCGTATTCAACTTCCGATAACGATTAAATTCATAAAAAGCTGCATCCAAATCCTGCTTTGATCCAGACCATCGTCTAATACACTGAGCCTCTAACAATGAATTAGGGTGTTCTACGGTACCATACTTCTGATTGACTTTTTGTAAGTCGCTGTAGATTTGATCAATATCAATTTTTGTAATTGCAGCGCAACTTTCTACCATCACTCGAATAGCGGGTATAATCGTGTCAACCCAATTATAAAGGGTATTGTCTAAATCAAAAATGATATATTTTTTTTTCATATTAGACCGTTACTGCTATCAAAACTCCAATTAGTATTAATACTGCACAGATTAAAATGTAAAAATTCCTAACCTTGCCTCTCGCAGAAGTATCTGTAACCAGACTCAGCCTCCCATTCTTCAATGGCGGTCTCTTGTTTCTACTGTAAGCTGAGATAAACTGTGTCATGCCATAAGGTATTCCAGAATAAGGGGAAGAAAACCCAGCTTTATCCATTTCTTCAACGAATGAGACGCTTCCTTGAAGCATTTTGTGGTAGACTCCTAAATCAAGTATCCAAACAGCAAATACCGCGATTACACATATAAACATCAAAAAAGCTGCCACATGAATATTAAAGCTAAACACCTCAATCTTAGCGTCTGAATAGTTGGATAGTAGCACCACACTCAAACCAAGCGCAGCAACAACAAAGGTCAATCCCAACTGTCTCGACCTCACACAAAGATCGTTGAAATGCATCTGTGTATTAATTGCTTGTTTCCAGAACTCTAATTTGTCAGATGTAGTTGGCTCTTGGTTACTTTCGCACTTTAAATCATCACTCATTTCTTCCCCCCCAATGCTATAATCGTCTACTTAACTCACCTAGATAAAACGCTGTCAAGCCAACCATCTAACCCAAAATCCCCTCAATAGCCTCCACAATCGCGCGCATTTTTGTGTCGTCTAGGCCGTCTGCTTGTGGGGGTGCAAAGCGGTGATTGTCATTGTCGTAATACTTGCCGGACATATTGCTAAATTCATCGCTTAAGGCAGCGCGCACCAATATATCAGCCCCAATACCAAGATCATTACCAGCAACGCCAAAGCCCTCTTTGACCATTTTACTCGCCAGCAAAGACCCCGGATTTACTGCACTAAACACCACTCCGCTTGCCCCATAACGGGTTGCAAATTCGCGCGTCCACATCGTAATCGCCAGCTTGCTCTGGGCATAGGCTGCCATATCATCCAACTGCCCCTTGCCTTGCAAAGCCGCAATGCTCACGGGGGCTTGCGCTGCAGATGATAAATTCACCACGCGCCCACCTTGAGGCATAAGTGGCAAAAGCTTCTGCGTCAGCAAATAGGGTGCAATCGTGTTGACCATAAAGCGCATATCAAACCCATCCGCAGTGCGCGTTTGAGCCGTTTTCAACACACCAGCATTATTGATCAGCACATCCAATTGCGCAAAATCTGCTGTGATG
Organism: uncultured Hyphomonadaceae bacterium; assembly: GCA_964351655.1. Lineage (GTDB taxonomy): Bacteria > Pseudomonadota > Alphaproteobacteria > Caulobacterales > Hyphomonadaceae > Hirschia. The sequence goes on from CAYGPD010000051.1 coordinate 8,748, forward strand.
TCTTTCGCCATCCGGCGCACATCTTCCAGCTTGGAAAGATCCGCCACATAGCGCGAAATCTCACCGCCGCCATTCATAGTACGCAGCGTCTTTTCAACTGCATCCAGCTTGTCAGAGCTACGCCCATGCAGCACCACATTATGGCCCTGCGCCACAAGCAATTTTGCCGTCTCTAAACCAATCCCGTCGGTCGCGCCCGTAATCAAAATAGTCTTGCTCATGTCGCGTCTCCTCTTGTGCGTTTATTGCCCGATTACCAGATCATTTTTCAACTCGGCGACCAATTCCATCGATCGCAAGCGCGCCGCTGGATCATGAAAGCCCGAGGAGATGATAATCTCGTCGGGTGCCAGCTTATCGACAAAGAGCTGCAATTGCTCCGTCACCTCTTCCTTCGTGCCCACAGCACTCGCCTGCAACATAGAGCTAACCTGCTGATGCACCATGTCCGGCAATTCCAAATCCTTCACGGGGCGCGGCAGCAATCCGCGTTTTCCCGTCACCATCGCCGCAAATGCCTGCACAATGGATGAGAAATGATAATGCGCCTCTTCGCTGGTATCTGCTGCAAACACATTGCACGCAAACATGAAGTGCGGCTTGTCCAGATATTTGGATGGATAAAACGCCTTGCGATATAAATCTGCCGCCTGAAATAATTGCTGAGGTGCAAAGTGGGATGCAAACGCATAAGGCAAGCCCAGCTCCGCCGCCAATTGCGCGCCATACAAGCTCGATCCCAATATCCACACTGGCACGTGCGTTCCCACACCCGGAATCGCGGTCACATCCGATGAATCCTCTGGGTCTTTATCTCCCAAATATTTCAACAACTCAGCCACATCTTGCCCGAAGCGATCGCCTGCGCTCATATTGCGGCGCATAGCGCGCGCTGTCGCCATATCCCCGCCGGGTGCACGGCCAAGCCCCAGATCAATTCGTCCAGGATGTAAAGTTTCCAGCGTGCCAAATTGTTCTGCGATGGCAAGCGGCGAATGGTTTGGCAGCATCACACCGCCTGCCCCCAATCGAATAGATTTTGTTTGCGCTGCGATATGCGCAATCAGTACCGATGTCGCCGAGCTCGCCACACCTGAAATATTGTGATGCTCAGCATACCATACGCGCTCAAACCCCAGCTTTTCAGCATGTTGCGCAAGCGCCACCGAATGTTGAAAAGATTGGGCCGCATCGCTGCCATCCACAATATGCGCGAGGTCCAGTATCGAAATCGGTATCATCTTCGCGCTCCATCCATAGGATCAATATATATCATGGAGCCTATGTCGTGCGTAATTATTCAAATCCAACCCTTTGCCCGCAAATATTTCCCAATGCCGCGCACAATATGGAACACAATCCACCCGCTTCGCGTTGCGTATCTATACCCCAAATTCACAGGAGATTAGCCATGCCCGCCCAATCAAAAGCTCAACAACGTGCTGCTGGTGCAGCTCTCTCAGCAAAGCGCGGCGAAACAAAAGTCAGTGATCTAAAAGGTGCTTCCAAAGATATGTATGACAGCATGAGTGAGGATGAGCTAGAAGACATCGCCAGCACATCCCATGATGATCTTCCCGAAAAAGCAGACGATTAAACCCGTCTGCTCTTCCCTCCATTTATTGCTGCGCTATAGCTGATATTTAGGCTAAACAGGCCTGCTGCACGCGGCCTCGCATGCCCTCACATCACATTATCAAACAAAACAATGGACAAGCGCTCAAAAATCACTCAAATTGAGCGCGGATCCCAACACCATCCAGCGCTTAAAAAACCCAATGGTGAACAGCGATTTATTCCCCCTCAACACACCATAAAGTTTACGTCATGAGCACGAACAACATTCAAAAAGCAAACATCTCTCTGCGCAACTTCAAACGTCAAGACCTCGATCAAGTCCACGCACTCAGTATCGGCATTTACGGAGAAGATTACGGGTTCTCAAAACAGATGCTTGCCGCTCATATCAACAAATTCCCTGAAGGTCAGTTCCTTGTTCTTGATGGTGAAAAAGTCATTGGTCACTGCGCAACCTTCATCGTCAATGGCGACATCGCTTTCAAAGACCACACATATGAAGAAATCACTGGCGGCGGCTTCGCAGCGCGCCACAATGCAGATGGTGAGTATCTTTATGGGATGGAAGTTACGGTCGATCCTGAATATCGCGGCATGCGTATTGGGCAGCGTCTCTATGATGCGCGCAAACAGCTTTGTACTCAACTTGGCTTAAAAGGTATTGTCTTTGGTGGGCGTATGCCAAACTTTGCTAAACGCAAAAAGCAAGTTGTAACACCTGAAAAATACGTTGAAATGGCGCTAGATAAGCAGATCAAAGATCATGTCATTGGCTTTCAAGTCCGCAATGGCTTCAACTTCATCAAAGTGCTTCGCAACTATTCCCCGCTCGATCTTGAATCTGGCGGCAATGCCTGCCTCATGGTCTGGGAAAACCCGCTTTATGATGAAACTAAGCCGCGCAACAGTCTCGCACCAGACCTCATAAAATCAAATGTCCGTGTATGTTCAGTGCAGTTCCAAATGCGCAAAGTCTCCACATTTGAGGAGTTCATCAACCAGATCGCTTATTTCGTTGATGTTGCTTCAGATTATCGGTCTGATTTTGTCTGCTTCCCTGAATTTCTGACAATGCCGCTGATCTCACTCAATAAAGACCAGTCTTCAAGTAGTGAGAATATCGAATTCCTCACCACATTAACTGAGCAATTCATCGAAGCGATGAGCGAAATGGCTGTGTCTTACAATATCAATATTATAGGCGGCACACACCCTGCACGCGTTGAGAACAACGAGATCCACAACATGGCCTATGTGTTCCTGCGTGACGGCGCGGTGCACACTCAACCGAAAATACACATCACGCCATCTGAAAAATACTGGCGCAACATTCACGGCGGCAATACACTCACTGCAATTGAAACAGATTGCGGCACAATCGGCGTAAACGTATGTTACGACTCCGAATTCCCAGAGCTTTCGCGTAATCTAACAGATCAGGGGATCAACATTTTGTTCGTCCCATTCTGTACAGATGATCGTCAAGGTTATAACCGCGTGCGCTATTGTTGTGCTGCTCGCGCTATTGAAAACCAGATCTATGTCGTCATGTCTGGAACCGTCGGCAACCTGCCAGATATTACCAACATGGATATCAACTACGCAGAGTCATGTATCCTCACGCCATGTGACTTCCCATTCGCGCGTGATGGTATTGCCGCCACTTCAGCACCAAATACTGAAATGGTGGTAATGTCTGATCTCAATATTGAGACACTCGTTGCGTCGCGTCGGTCTGGTACGGTGCAAAACCTCCGTGACCGTCGTCTTGATCTCTATCAGGTCAAATGGAAAAACAAATCCAGCACTTAACCCAATATTTAAGCGGAGCAGCAATGCTCCGCTTATCTCTTTTGCTTTTGCTGATCAGCACCTCAAAAATTTAACCTATTTCCTCGGGGTCTGAACACCTATACAAAATCACTCTTCTCTTTTTAAAGCGCAGTTATGTTATGACCCATTCTGAGAAAAATCTGCTGCGGCATATGTCGAAATTCTTTCCCAAATGTCCCGTAGAGTATCGCGACAAAATCGTAGAAATGGCCAGCACACCAGAATTTGACGGTATCGACATCAAAACGGCGACCGCAATGTGCGCGCGCACATTTGTACGTCGAAACCTAACCGATTTTGAAGACCTTAAACAGATCGATGCCATGACGCGAACCGAAGCACTCATCATCGTCAAATCCGAAGTTGCCGACATTATACAAACGTGGAAATAGGGCTGTTTGAACAAGAACACATGTCCATTTACAAAACGGACACGCATTTTCTAACAGCACTCAAGACCATCCCATCCCCACATCATGCGCAGCAAAACACCTAAACCCAACCTTGCCCAGAACAGAGCAGAGCAGAGCAGAGCCTTACCTGCTGTCCACCATCGGCTGACCATAGCCTCACCAGCCCCCCCTCCAACCAGCCACATCCCCTGCGGCAAGTTAGGGGCTAGCCGCGCTAGCAGCTTCATGTACCCTACACGCTATCCACGCCGTATCGGCGCTATAAGGCAGCGTTATGGAAAATTCAGATCAACCGCCTCCCGTTCCTCCCCAAAGGTCAAATCCCACTTGGGTAGCGCTGCGCCTTATCCTTGTATTTATCATCGCCCTACTCGTCAGCCTCGCTTTCTATCTCATTGCCGAAACAACAAGTCAGGATGCAGCCTCCTCCATTATTGGGGTGAGTGTCCTGTTAGTTCTACCCTACAGCCTCGGCGCAGTTTTATATCTGGCGTTAGACCCGCGCGGACAGAAACCAAAGCTCACGACCAGCATTCCTATTGCACTCGTCTTAGTTATTCTCGCCTCAAGTGCAGTCTTCTTTCAGGAAGGCATAATATGCATTGCCATGCTCACCCCCCTCTGGTGGCTGTTTTCCTGGTTTGGTGCCCTTACTGTAAAAGCACTCCATAATCGCTACCGCGCCCGCACAAAGCTACACTCTACAATATTGATTATATTACCCTTCTTAGTTCTAGGGATAGATTCAAGCACACACGCACCCACCGCGCATGAAAGCGTAGAACGCAGCATTATCATCAATGCCGCGCCCCAAGATATCTGGCCACATCTATTAAAAATGGATGATATTCGTGATCAGGAAGGCCGCTGGAATATCACCCAAAACCTACTACAAGTGCATCGTCCGCGCGCCGCAATTGTTGTCGGTGAAGGTCTAAATGCTAAGCGCTTAGCCGCGTGGGGCGATGACATCACATTTGAAGAACACATTTCTCACTGGGAAGAAAACAATGCATTGCGCTGGAATTTCGTCTTTCCCAATGATTCCGTACACAAATATACAGACCGCCATATCTCACCCGATGGTGCCCACTTAAAAATCAAAGAAGGCGGCTATATCCTACAGCCAATAAGCCAAAACCAAACGCGCCTGACTCTTGATACTCAATATACCATGTCTACCCCCGTAAATGTCTATGGAGCGCTTTGGGGAGAGCTGATATTGGGCGATATTCAAACCAATATTTTGCACATCGTCAAACACCGTACAGAACACTAAAGGCACTCAAACAATGTCTCAATCCCTTGAAAACATTATCGTTACTATGCCGGACGCACCATATAATGAAACTGAAGATGGTGCTGCAAAACTTGAAGCTAGCCGCCTAAAGTCCCTCTCTCGCAATGTTCCACTATTAATTTTGTTCGGTGCTAATTGGTGTCCCGATGCGCGCTTGCTATCCGCCACCTTATCCCACAGCGACGTGCAAACTCTACTGAACCCCTATTTTGAAATCGTACAAATAGATGTTGGCCGCTATACGCGTAATCAAAGCCTGCATGCAGCCCTTGGATTTGAAGAATTGGAAGGCTTGCCCACCGTTATTGTCCTCTCACCAAGCAGCGAAATTCTTAATAAAAGCAGCGTGTTTGCGTGGCGCGATGCGCGCAATATCCCCACCATAAAATTTGTGAGTACAATGCTATCTTTAGTAAACTAAATTCCATCCTCAACCACCTGCAAAACAGGCGCACCAAGTCGATCATTCACACGGAACCATCCCGCAATTGAATAGCGGTCATTACGTGCTTCGAGCACCTCATGCGGCACCTCTTCAGAGAGAAACATAACCAATGATCCAGCCTCAGGTGGAATACTTGCTATTGGTTTCACATCTTCAACGTCGGCATAAATATTTAGTTCACCGCCATCAGATTCCACCCAATCAGGGTTGAGATAGAAAACTGTTGAAAGCACGCGATTTTTCACCCCCTTAAACGCATCAAAATGGCGTGCATAAAACCCACCCGGCTCATACACAGCATAGTGCGCTTCATAAGAAAATAATCCCATAAACAAAGACCTATTCACCTCATTTCGCACACTTTCCATTATGCTAAGGTATTGACTCTGCACACTATCTTGATGACTTAACCACCGTATCTTGTCGCGACGTATACTCGTGTCCACAGTTAAATCATTTGCCCGCCCAATACCTGCACGCAGCAAAATATCTTCTTTATGAAATCCACGCACCTGATCTAGCAATGCTTGGCTCAGATCTTTGGGCACAACATCATATGCCACTGCCCAGTTTTCATCCGCTAGCTGCGCAATCCAATTCCACACAGGGCCTTGAGATATAAGTATTTCTGGTGATGGAATATCTAAAATTATGTCAGACACGATATGCAGTTTCCAATTATTGGGGGCTTTCTGCTAACATGCTTTTCAGTATGCCGCGAACTCTATTTATCCCACATTTTTGGCTATGAAGCGATAAAGTCCGCTTCTTTTCACTTGCCATTTCTTTGCAGTTGACGAAAATCACGCTCATAAAGTCATGGGAGACACATATGCGCCTTAAATCAATCGCCTTAGCCGCTGCTTTGATCGCGCCACTCACTGCCCCTATCGCACTCGCACAAGACGCTCCAACCGTCACCACAACCAACCTTGGAAACGGTATTTACGAGCTTAAAACAGATATGGCTGGCAATGTCGGTATCCTTATCGGCAATGAGGGCGTCTTTATGATCGACACCCAAATGGGTGACCTTACTCCCCTCATTGATGATGCACAGCGTGCCGTATCAGGTGGGCAAGATGTTGAACTTATCCTCAATACACACCTGCATGGCGACCATGTCGGCGGCAATGCCTATTTTGCCAAGCAAGGCGCTGTTATCATGGCACATCCCAATGTGCGCACAGCTATGATGGCCCCAACAAAGTCAGAGCTAACCGGCAACAAATCAAAACCTTATCCCACACGCGCTTTGCCAACTGTGAATATTACAGCTGGCGATACAGTCACGATGAATGACCAAACAGCCCGCTTCTATTATGCACCGGATGCACACACAAATAGCGATATTTTCGTGCATTTTGAAGAAGCCAATGTCATCCACGCGGGTGACCTTTTATTTGCCAACCGTTTCCCCTTCATCGACCTTGATAATGGCGGCAGCGTCAAAGGCTATATTGCAGGCATGCAAGCTATCGTAGATCTAGCAGAACCAGACACCAAAATCATTGCAGGACACGGCGATCTTTCCAATGAGGCAACTCTGGAAGCCAGCATAAAAATGCTGACTGATACTCATGCCATCATCAAAAACCTTGTCGCCTCTGGCAAAACCCTTGAACAAATCCAAGAAGCAAACCCATTAGCGGCCTACCATGACGCATGGAACTGGGGTTTCATCACCACAGAACGCATGGTCTGGACCTTATACCGAGACATTACCGGAAAAACGAAATAATAACGTAAATTCAATTCACTCCCCGCAGCTTGATGGTATTTCTAAGCTTGCGGGGGTGTATGCTTTATCGCCCACGGCACGATTAGAAAATAAATCGTCGGCACCATTATCGCAGTTAAAATCAAGGTCATGAGCGGTAATGGCAGACCAATATTGAGCCAACGAAACCCCATAAGCAAAAACGTTATCAACGGATATACACACATCCATATCAGCCCTAAACGCTTATATTTATAAGACATGCTCCCCCTCATTCATCACCTCATTTATCAACGCATGATAGCCAGGCAACACAGCATGCAATTTATCTTTGCCCATTTGCGTCAAGCCCACATGCTTTAGCCTTTTATCTTTTTCATCCCCCCTAATCGTAATCAAACCTTGCATTTCCAACCCTGAAAGCGTGCGCGTCATCACAGGTTTAGACACATCAATACGAGCAAGAATTTCCGTCATTGTAAGGCTGTCACGTGCAACTTCCCGATCAATCACGATCAAGATATGAAAACGCAATTGAGACAGTTCATAACCTGAAAAATACGCCTCAATTTCACGCTCTAAAAGACTGGCCCGCCGCATTAATACCAAACCCGCTTGCACAGCCTCAACATTCATCTGCGGATAGGTTTTTGCATAGGTCTCAAGCGTCTCCTTTGATGGCAATTCTTTCAGGAAAAACATCCGCTCAACCTCCCACTTTTCTCATTTTGGAGATCACAGGCGCTTGGGCTAACCATTCTTGATAGGATGCAAAAACAGCTTTCGTGTAGTCTTGCTCGTAATGAAGAGCCAAAGCAGCTTCATCACACCATTCTTCATACAGAAAAAAGCTCCCCGCCGCTTCTCCAATGCCTTCGTGCATATGAAATTGAATACAGCCCTCTTCTTCATGGGTTGCTGGCAGTATGCTTTCTAGCGCAGCCTTTGCTTGCGCATAAAACGCAGATTTTGGTGTAATTTTCGCGATTAAAAAAAGATGATCAGTCATATTAACTCCAATTAGTTATCATGATAACTAATTGGATAACGCATCAATATCAAGCTTTGACCCACGATATATCTGAAAATCTATTCGATAATTTTCGCCTTCAACTCTGGCGATGGCATAGGACAAGCTTGGCGACCGAACCGATATCGGTTTTGTGCGATCTGATCATATACCCAATTCATCACACCTCGCGGAAAGATATCGAGCACTTTTGCAATCTTCCACGGCCAGCCCAATTGTGAGAAAGCAGCACTTAAAGCTTGCATTTTTATATACGCTTTATCGCCCATAATGACGATATTCGTCTCCATTAAATCAGGGTCCAAACCATGTTTGAGATATAGATCTCGCCCCATAGCAGAATGGGCTGTCACAAACTGGAAAACATCCGCTTTATCATGCTTGGTGATAAATTGAGCAAAGCCCGAGCAAAAAACACATTTCCCATCAAATACAATGAGATATCTTTCTTCCTTACGCTCATGCATCGGCTTTTCCTAAGTCTTTGGGTCGTAAAGCAATCCCCGCATCCTATGTATAGAGAACACTTCAAGAAGGTATCGCGAATTGATACCCTCTGCAACGAATAGCTGGCAGGCACGTTTATGCTGTGACACACATATCGCCCTTCCCCAATTAGACTTAATCGAGAGGTTCTCCATGAATACAGATACACACACTCTACCAGCGTCCTATCTGCAAATGCACTCGACAGTCACACAAGATGGCCAGCTACGTGTAGGCCTTGGCCAAATGCCAATCCCAACGCCTAAAGACAACGAAGTTCTCATCCGCATAGAAGCTGCCCCTATCAACCCATCAGACCAAGCTGTTATGTTTGGCTGGGCCAGCATGCAAGAAGCAAAAACAACTGGCGAAGGTGCCAACACAGTCCTAACCGCCCCAGTATCACCAGAGGGCATGAAGGCAATGAAAGCCCGCATTGGCCAAGCCCTTCCCCTCGGAAATGAAGGCGCAGGAACAGTGGTCGCAGCTGGCTCAAGTGAATATGCACAAAGCCTTATGGGTAAAACCGTCGCCGCACTCAGCGGTCAAATGTACGCCCAATATGTCGTCGTAGATGCCCATGCCTGTCTCCCTCTTCAAGACGGCCACACAGCAAAAGACGGTGCCTCAAGTTTTGTGAACCCACTAACCGCCCTTTCAATGGTCGAAACCATGCGCATGGAAGGTCACACAGCGCTCGTGCACACGGCTGCTGCATCCAACCTTGGTCAAATGCTCAATCGTATCTGCATTCAAGACGGCGTTGATCTGGTCAACATCGTGCGCAAGCAAGAACAAGTTGATATTCTCAAAGACCTTGGCGCAAAATATATCGTCAATTCCAGCGATTATAATTTCATTGAAAACCTGACGGACGCCATACACGCGACAGGTGCAACAATCGCATTTGATGCCACAGGCGGCGGCACACTCGCCTCAAGCATTCTGACAGCAATGGAAGCCGCCGCCGCACGCACACCGGGCGCTTACAGTGTATACGGCTCTGTCAAACACAAGCAGGTCTATCTCTATGGCGGCTTGGACACTTCCCCAACCACACTCTCACGAAGCTATGGCATGGCGTGGGGTGTAGGTGGATGGCTATTACCAAACTTCCTCGCCAAAGCAGGCAAAGACGTCAATGTGCGCCTACGCACGCGCGTTGCCAAGGAATTGAAAACCACATTTGCCAGCAACTACACGCAAGAGCTAACGCTCGTGCAGGCGCTGCAAACATCTCATGTCAGCGATTACATAAGCAAAGCAACAGGTGAGAAATTCCTCCTCACCCCGCATAAATAAGCGATAATACGCGCGAGTTAGGCCACTAGCTCGCGCACTCTCCCCATTTAACGTCTGACTGCTTTGTCGGAGGTGTTATCTTCCTGCGTCTTCTCCACGCTTTTGCACATCCCCCCATAGCAAACGCATCAGGGTGTGGTGCCAAACGATATTTTCCCGCGAGACACCAGCTAGTTTGTGCAATTTCAATAAGCTCTTGAGCAATAACCGGGCGGGAGAAATAAAACCCTTGCCCAGTTTGAATTGTTGATTGCTCTTGCAAATATCTAAGCTCGTCAGCCGTTTCGATG
>CAYGPD010000052.1:0-18766 GCA_964351655.1 uncultured Hyphomonadaceae bacterium
TGACTGGAGACGAATTAGAGCGTATGACGTTGACCTATAATGCGATCGCGAATTCGCGTGAAATTATTCTGCTAGTCACGGGAGTGGATAAGCGGGAAGTGTATGAAAATGGTGACGATAATCTGCCGATTCGAATACTCCAAAAGGCAGCGGGCGATCGTTTGACTACTCTTTGGGCACCTTAAACATTATGCGCCAAAGTCGTGGTATTTATCACGCATCTGCCATGAAATTGGCATTAAAACTGCAAGATATTATTTCATTATTTACAGATTGCTCGCAGACTATGTGAGTAATCCATGAAGCTTTTGCTTCAAAATCCGGTATATTTACCAGAGCGTTCACGCACGTCTAACGCGTATCTCCCTTTCGATCACAACCTTGTAACATATGTAATTTTCGCTTTGGAATTTTGCATTTTGCCCTCATGATTCAGATGTAACGAGTTTTGTCTGAACAGGAGGCGTCATGCCCAAAGTGCTTCAGGTTGGAACTTCTGGACCTTTTGGGTCTGGTCGAAACATTACCCGCCTTGGAGGGCGACGGTCTCGTTACCATACAACCCAAAATCAATTTTCAATTCTAATGACGGAGCGAATTTAATGAGCGAACTTTTTGACTCTTACACCCGCGCCTTTGAAGCCCGTCGCGAAACAGTGATGAGCCTTCAGGAATATCTGGAGGGCTGCAAAAGCGACTCACTTATGTATGCCGGACCACATGAAAGATTGCTGGCCGCCATTGGTGAACCGGAAATGGTGGATACTGCCAAAGACCCGCGTTTGGGTCGGATATTTATGAATAGAACAATTCGCGTCTATCCTGCCTTTAAAGAATTTTACGGCATGGAAGAAACCATCGAGCGCATTGTGGCATTTTTCCGCCAAGGGGCGCAGGGATTAGAAGAGCGCAAGCAGATCCTATACTTACTTGGCCCTGTGGGTGGTGGTAAGTCTTCTCTAGCTGAGCGCGTTAAATCTTTGATGGAAGAAAACCCTGTTTATGTCCTCAAAGCAGGCGATGATCTCTCTCCCATTTTTGAAAGTCCATTGGGGCTATTTGATCCGCAAACTTATGGAGAACAACTTCAAAAGGAATATAATATTCCTAAGCGGAGGTTGAATGGGCTGATGAGCCCTTGGGCGCTCAAGCGTCTTGATGAATTTGGCGGTGATATTACAAAATTCAAAGTCGCTAAATTAATGCCGTCGCGTTTACGTCAGGTAGCGATTGCTAAAACCGAACCAGGGGATGAGAATAATCAAGATGTGTCCTCATTGGTTGGTAAGGTGGACATTCGCCAGCTTGAATTCCACTCTCAAGATGACCCCGACGCTTATTCCTACTCAGGTGGTTTAAACCGCGCCAATCAAGGTGTGCTTGAATTTGTTGAGATGTTTAAAGCGCCTATTAAAATGCTCCACCCCTTGCTGACGGCAACACAAGAAAGCAATTATGTGGGGTCAGAAAATATCGGTGCAATTCCCTATACGGGTATTGTAATGGCGCACTCCAATGAAAGTGAGTGGAAGTCCTTCAAAAATAACAAGACAAATGAAGCCTTTATCGACCGTATTTATGTGATCAAAGTACCTTATTGTTTGCGTGTTGAAGAGGAAGTGAAAATCTACGAGAAGCTGGTTGCAAATTCAGAGTTATCTGAAGCGCCATGCGCACCGGGTACATTGGAAATGCTCGCGCAATGTTCTGTATTGTCTCGATTAAAACCACATGAAAACTCAACGCCATACGCCAAAATGCGCGTGTATGACGGCGACAGCTTAAAGGATGTCGACCCTAAAGCGCGCACAATGCAAGAGTATAAAGATGTGGCGGGTGTAGACGAGGGGATGAATGGTATCTCCACACGTTTCGCCTTTAAGGCACTTTCAGCTACCTTTAACCATGATACAGAAGAGGTCGCTGCCGACCCTGTTCACCTCATGTATGTGTTGGAGCAAGCGATCAAACGTGAACAATTCCCAGAGGAAGTAGAAGCAAGCTATTTAGATTACATCAAAGGTGAGCTTGCGCCGCGTTATGCTGAATTCATTGGGCATGAAATCCAAAAAGCGTATCTTGAGAGTTATCATGATTACGGACAAAACCTGTTTGATCGGTATGTCGATTATGCAGATGCTTGGATTGAAGATCAGGACTTTAAAGATCCTGACACTGGCCAGCTTTTAAACAGAGAATCTCTAAACCAAGAGCTATCTAAAATCGAGAAACCTGCGGGCATTGCCAACCCGAAAGATTTTAGAAACGAGGTTGTAAAATTCTCTCTCCGGACACGTGCCAACAATGCGGGTGAAAACCCAAGTTGGACATCCTATGAGAAGATTCGAGAAGTGATTGAGCGGCGGATGTTCGCGCAGGTTGAGGAGCTTCTTCCTGTTATCTCATTTGGATCTAAGAAAGATTCAGACAGTGAGAAAAAACACGATGAATTCGTCGATCGTATGATTGAGCGCGGCTATACAGGGCGCCAAGTTAGACGCCTTGTTGAGTGGTATATGCGCGTACGTCAAGCGGGGTAAGCTATATGCATATTATCGACCGACGACGAGAAGGAGGCAAAAGCCTCACCAATCGACAGCGTTTTTTGAAACGATCTAAAGCGTTGGTGAAAAAAGCTGTGAAAGAAGCATCAAGTGGGCGCTCAATCAAAGATGCTGGAAAAGGCGGGGATATTGTTATCCCCGCAGACGGTGTGCATGAGCCAAGCCTACGCAAAGGCAAAGATGGTGGCAAAAGGGAGCGCGTTCTTCCTGGGAATAAGGAATTTTTGGAAGGCGACCGTATCGCACGCCCAGAAGAGGGGGCAGGACGTGGCAATAAAGCGTCTGATAGCGGTGAAGGTGAGGATGATTATACGTTCAACCTTTCAAGAGAAGAGTTTTTAGAACTTTTCTTGGAAGACTTGGAGTTGCCTGACTTGGCCAAAAGGCAGGTCATGGGTGTTGAAGAAGTTATCCCTGAGCGTGCAGGCTTTCAATCTGTTGGATCGCCGTCTGCAATTGCTATTGGGCGCACCATGCGTAATTCCATGTCTCGCCGGATAGCACTACGGCGACCTCGTGATGAGGAAATTGCAGAAGCAGAAGAAGCAATAGCGCGGCTAAAGGAAATTGATGCACCGGAGGCTAAATTAAAAGCGGGCGAAGAAAGGCTCGCAACTTTGATGAGACGACGAAAATTTATCCCCTTCATTGACCCACTGGATGTCAAATATCGTCGATATGAAGGTGTGCCTCAGCCAGTTGCTCGGGCTGTGATGTTCTGTCTTATGGATGTATCTGGCTCTATGGATAGCCATATGAAGGATTTGGCAAAGCGCTTTTATAGTCTTCTCTATCTCTTTTTGAAAACGCGGTATTCGCGTGTTGAAGTTGTCTTTATCCGGCACACGCATGAAGCCAAAGAGGTGGATGAAGAAACCTTTTTCTATAGCAGAGAAAGTGGCGGAACTATCGTTTCCACTGCGTTGGATGCTATGCTGGAGGCGGTTAAAGAGCGCTATCCAGCTGATCAGTGGAATATTTATGCAGCCCAAGCTTCTGATGGTGACAATCTCCCCTCTGACAACCTTAAGACAGTCACAATGCTGCAAGAAACCATTCTGCCGCTTTGCCAATACTATGCCTATCTAGAAGTAGGAAATGAGGATCAAGTGCGGTTTCGTATGTCTTCTGATGAGGAAACAGGGTTATGGCGTGCTTACCATCATTTGGTGGCGTCTGGCGGACAGCTTGCAATGCGAAAAGTTATGCATCGCCGCGAAATATTTCCTGTATTTGCCGATCTATTTAAGAAGCAAGACACAGCAAAAGCTAAGGCGAAAACCTAAATCTATGTAAGAAAGTGTGAGGTATAATATGACCGCACAAACTAAAACAAAAAAGAAGAAAACCCGCGATACTATTCCTGCAAATAAAGACGCAAATTTGCTCTTTACAGGTTCCGAGTGGGACGCCCCGCTTATTGATAAAGTTTATAATGCGATAGAGTCCATTGCGATTGGAGAAATGGGGCTGGACCCATACCCTAGCCAGATTGAAGTTATTACGTCTGAGCAAATGCTAGACGCCTACGCGTCAACTGGTATGCCGCTTTTTTATCATCATTGGAGCTTTGGAAAACACTATGCTTACAATGAAAGCATGTATCGAAAAGGGTTTCAGGGCTTAGCCTATGAGATCGTCATCAATTCTGATCCATGCGTTTGCTATATTATGGAGGAAAACTCCGCCACCATGCAGACACTGGTGATCGCGCATGCTGCATTTGGTCATTCGCATTTTTTCAAGAACAATTATGTCTTTCAGCAGTGGACAGATGCGAGCGGCATTATTGATTACCTTTCCTTTGCGAAAGCCTATATCGCCAAATGCGAAGACCAACACGGGCCAGCTGCAGTTGAGCGCGTAATAGATGCCGCGCATGCGCTGCAATCGCATGGTATTCATCGCTACCCACGTAAGCGAAAACTTAGTCTCGCTGATGAAGCAGACCGTGAACGCGTAAGGCGTGAACATGGGGAGGCATTGTTTAATGATCTTTGGCGTACCGTACCTGAGGGAGAGGGAAAAAAGGTAAGCATTGATGATGCGATGGAAGCTAGGCAACGTGAGATATTGGGGCTTCCAGAAGAGAATATTCTTTACTTCTTAGAAAAAACGGCTCCGCGCCTTGCACCATGGCAGCGCGAAATACTCAGGATAGTGCGTTTAATAGCGCAGTATTTCTATCCGCAACGCCAAACCAAAATGATGAATGAAGGCTGCGCGACCTATACCCATCATCGCATCATGACGCGCTTGCATGAAAAGGGTCTAATTTCCGACGGTCAGTTCATGGAATTTCTGCATTCTCACTCAGGTGTTGTGATGCAGCCAGATTATAATGATCCGCGATTTAATGGCATCAACCCATATGCATTAGGGTTTGCCATGTGCGAAGACATTGAACGCATTTGTACTCAGCCAACCGAAGAAGATCTGGAATGGTTTCCTGATTTCGCAGGCAAGGGCAATCATATGCAAGTGCTCAAAGATATTTGGGCTAATTTCAGAGATGAAAGTTTTGTCCTGCAATACCTTTCGCCTCATCTCATCCGCAAATTAGGTTTGTTTCATATCGTCGATGATAGCGATGAAGAGGAAATTGAGGTTGCGGCTATTCATGATGAGCGCGGATATCTGAAGGTACGGCGCGCGCTCTCTCGTGATTATGATGTGTCGCGATCCGACCCGAATATTCAAGTTTGTGACGTAGACCTTGCCGGAGATCGGTGCCTCAACCTAACGCACCATGTCTCAGAAGGTGTATTGCTGGATGAAGATGATACGTGGCGAGTTTTGCGACACCTTGCAAACCTGTGGGGATATCCGGTCGCACTTAAAGAGGTTGATCCAGACGGAAAGACGATAGAGCTCTATCAAATAGAGCCCGAAGACCCGCTGGGCTAGGAAAATGCAAGTTTTATCTAACAGACATTTGTGCTTACCCTAGGTGAGTATTGATGTTGCGGTGCATCATACCTATTGTCCAATCGTGTCAATAAAGGAATATGCCCCATGAAATTTGCAGGATCTGATACCTATGTCGCCACTGAAGATTTGCAGGTCGCAGTGAATGCCGCAATTGCGTTGGAGCGTCCGCTTCTTATCAAAGGGGAGCCGGGAACTGGTAAAACAGTTTTAGCCCATGAAGTTGCACAATCACTTGGTCGTCCTCTAATTGAATGGCACATCAAATCCACCACCAAAGCACAACAGGGTTTGTATGAGTATGACGCTGTATCGCGTTTGCGCGATTCCCAATTGGGTGACCCCAAAGTGGCGGATGTCAGCAATTACATTAAACGCGGTAAGTTGTGGGAAGCCTTTGTATCGGAAGATCAGCCTATTTTGCTGATTGATGAGATCGACAAAGCCGACATCGAATTTCCAAACGATTTATTGCAAGAATTAGATCGTATGGAGTTTTTCGTCTACGAAACAGGCGAAACCATCAAAGCCGCAAAACGTCCGCTTGTGATAATCACATCTAACAATGAAAAAGAACTGCCGGATGCGTTCCTGCGTCGTTGTTTCTTTCACTTCATTAAATTTCCTGATCCAGACACAATGCAATCAATTGTCGATGTGCATTTTCCTAATATTCAAAAACGCCTCGTCGCAGCGGCCTTAGAAACCTTTTATGAGATGCGCGATGTTCCAGGACTTAAAAAGAAACCATCTACATCTGAGCTTATAGACTGGCTAAAGCTGCTTATGTCGGAAGATATGGACCCTGATACGCTGCGCTCGAAAGATACACGCACAACCATTCCGCCTCTACATGGTGCATTGCTCAAAAACGAGCAGGACATTCATCTCTTTGAGCGTCTAGCATTTATGGCGCGGCGTGAGCGTTAAACCCATCTTCAATAGCCGATTGGCGCGATATGTTTATCAAGTTTTTTTATGAGTTGAAGTCAGCGGGCTTACCCGTCTCAGTCAAGGAATATCTTATGTTCCTTGAGGTGATGGATGCTGACCTTGCGGATAAAAAAATAGAGAACTTTTATTATCTTGCTCGGGCTAGCTTGGTCAAAGACGAGCGCAATCTTGATAAGTTTGATCGTGTCTTTGGCCATGTATTCAAAGGCCTAGAGAGCGTAAATGAGGGACTGGAAACAGATATCCCAGAAGATTGGCTCCGTAAGCTCACAGAGAAATTCCTCACCGACGAAGAAAAAGCTCAGATCGAAGCGCTCGGCGGCTGGGACAAGCTTATGGAGACGCTCAAAAAACGTTTAGAAGAGCAAGAAAAGCGTCACCAAGGCGGCAATAAATGGATAGGCACAGCTGGAACGTCGCCCTTTGGGGCTTATGGCTATAATCCTGAAGGCATTCGCATTGGACAAAATGAAAGCCGGCATAAACGCGCTGTCAAAGTGTGGGATAAGCGAGAGTTTAAAGACCTTGATGACAGTTTAGAGCTTGGCACACGAAACCTCAAAATGGCATTGCGAAAATTACGTCAGTTTGCCCGCGCTGGTGCCGAAGAAGAGTTTGACCTCAAAAACACAATTGATGCGACAGCACGCTCTGGATATCTGGACATTAAAATGCGTCCCGAACGGCGCAATGTCGTCAAAGTACTCATCTTTTTTGATGTTGGCGGTTCTATGGACCCATATGTCAAACTTGTTGAAGAATTATTCTCTGCTGCCCGCGCAGAATTTAAACACATGGAGTATTTTTACTTTCATAACTGCCTTTATGATTATGTGTGGAAAGACAATTCCCGCCGTTGGACTGAGCGTCTAAACACATGGGATATTCTTCACACTTATCCTCATGATTATAAAGTTATCGTTGTGGGGGATGCAGCAATGTCACCTTATGAAATCGCGATGGTTGGCGGTGCCTCTGAATATATGAATGAAGAGGCGGGGGCTGTATGGCTGCAAAGGCTAGCCGATGTGTATTCTAAACTCGCATGGATAAATCCAGAACCCGAACGCTATTGGCAGCATACACAATCCAACCACATGATCCGCCAAATTATAGGCGAGCGCATGTACCCGCTCACCGTCGATGGCATAGGCAAAGCGATTAAGAATCTATCTGGCAGTCGTTGACGTAAACTGTTTGTAGTCATTCCGCACCCGCCAACAGCAGCAAGTAGTGGCTAGCCGCAATATACATATGATGAATATCGTTGACAGATGTTTTGTGCGTTATCATGATAATCTCAACCAGAGCGTGATCAAGAAAGACGCCGGTGCATTTTATTGGGAGTGAAACATGTTATTGAGAAAAACAATCATAGCTGGATTTTTGATTTCAAGCTTGGGAGTAGGCGTTGCCAATGCTGCAAACCCTTTGCCGCTACCAGCAGCAGATACCGATGGCGACGGGGCGCTTACAGCCGAAGAATACGTGCTGTTTGAGGCTGACCGCCAGTTCAACTTTCGCGACAAAAATAAAGATGGAATCCTTACCAAGGTAGAATGGCTAGGCAAAAGTAAATCATCTTTCCCAAAAGATGCATGGGATAAATTCAATGCGGACGGAGATGAAACCTTCAATGCCGATGAGCTTGTATCTGTGTATCTTTGGATTTTTGGCAATAAAGACAAAAATAAAGACGGCAAACTTAGCGGCAATGAATTGCCCGAACAAATGAGAGCTAAATCATAGCTGTTAAACTGTCATTCCGGTTTGTCGCCGCAGACGGCAGACCGGAACCGGTTTTCAATATTGAAAACTCGAAGACTGGCACCCACAACAAGTGTAAGGTGACAGCCAAGAAATCTTATGTTTCTATGCGTTTGTAGTGTTGAGGGGACCTATGGCATACGCATTATATATGATGGCATCAAAGCATTATGGATCGCTTTACATTGGCGTAACGAACTCTTTGCAGTGGCGCATATGGGAACACAAGCAAGGCATTGGGTGCGCCCATACAGCCAAGTATAATATCAAGACTTTTGTCTGGTATGAAATGTTCGATAATATCGAAACGGCCATTAGGCAGGAAAAGCGTATGAAGAAGTGGAAGCGAGATTGGAAAATCAATTTGATTGAACGCAACAATCCACATTGGCAAGATCTATACGATACACTCTCCCACAGCATGTAAGAAGGCGCGCCCCTGCTAAGGGAGCATACCTCTATGAAAGCGCAGCTCACTCCACTGTCATTCCGGTTTGTCGGCGCAGACGGCAAGACCGGAACCCATGTCTCAGCAATAGGAATGTCGATGGATAGGCCCCGCAATAATTGTGGGGTGACATAAGGCATCACACAAGCCTTCGTTTTGTAAAGACGCGACAATACAGGCACCCAATCCCGCAAGCACTCACCTGTCATTCCGGTTTCGAGGCTTGCTGAGAAGACCGGAACCCATGCTCCTACATGAGGCATGTTGAGAAATAGGCTCCGCAATAAATGCGGAGTGACAATATGTTTGTATTGAACGTTTATTTTTTCTCTGAAAAGGTAGTTGCATTTCAAGGGATATGTTTGACAAAATGAATTCTACAACTTTTATAAATTCAATATATTATAGATATTTAAAGGACAATTTTATTCCAAGTTGGGGTTTTGCTACAGCTATTTATGCTTCGCCTGCGATGAGATCCTTAGCAATTATCCCAGCGTTTGGCTATTTGATTGCTTTCAATGACACTATCGATACTTTCCTTTCCAATAGTGACGAGCTCAACACTATTGGTATCAATGTGACGGAAACTATTCGAGAAGTTTACTACGGTAGTTGGCTACTCCTAATTTCGTTTTTAATCTTTAGATTTGCATGTCCTGGAATTGTGCGTCATGCATATTCGCTCGAAAAATTTGAAGTAAACTACATGCATAACGGTCAGCTGTCGGATGCGTTAAATTCAATGATAGCAGCGTCTAGAGATTATGGGTATTTTGGTCCACATTATGGTAAGAAGAAGCATCTCACTATTACTGTACGCGCATTCTTCAATCGTTTGTACGAATTGGCTCCTGAGGAAGAATATCCCACAGAATTAGTAGAGGGTATTTGTTCTGGATTACTCAATGAACCGATTTTTGATGACAGTAAATATTCAAATTACGATAGAATAGATGGTCAATTTTACGGTATTGCCGCGCAGTTTGAAGATGACAAATTGTTGAAGAAATATAGTCGAAATTTTATGGGAGCTTTTTATGTTGAAAGTAGTAAGCTTCCTCTATTGGGAAGGTATTTTGCTTGCGCATTAGGTACGTGGGGAGTTTTGTATATTTTCTCTCCGGCAGTGTTTACTCTAATTAAAGTTGCTATGCATGATTTAGTTAGTTAGTCAGAATAAAACTTATCCCCCTCCCAATATTATGCGCCATAATGTTTGTCATCCATCCCATTAGGGCGGCTCGCGACCGACGTGTCGGGGTGGAAGAGTGGGCTTGCCAAACCATCGGGTGCAGCGGTGTATTCGGAAGGTGGCAGGGCCGGGGAGAAACCGGTGCAAGGGTGTCATTTCGCCTGCGCGCGTCAGATGTTTGAGGGGACTATGTCCCGCCTCTCCTAGCGGTCTTGGAATAGGCTAAACCACTCTACGAGGCGCGCCTTCGGGCAGCACTTCCTCGCTGGCCTTGTGCCAGTATTACTAAGCTGACTGAATGTGCGCCTCGCGCCCTTCGCGGCAATACCTTTTATACCTGCAGAGGCATTTGCCTCGTGCAGATAGTTTTGTTTGTATCTGGTTGCTTAAGGCGCTGAGATAATAAAGGGCGCGTCTGGATCATCGCTCATTTGTACGTAAGATGAGTTTTGATCATCACTTACAGCAGCTTCTAGGCATGCGGGGTAGAGTTTGTGTTCTGCCACAAGCACACGCGCTGCCAATGTGTCGGGCGTGTCGTCAGGGAAAATGGGCACAGCTGCCTGTCCAATGATTGGCCCTTCATCGACACCTGCTGTCACATAGTGCACCGAGCACCCGTGAAGGCGGCATTTTGCGGCAATAGCGCGCTGATGTGTGTGCAGGCCGGGAAAACTGGGCAGAAGAGACGGGTGAATATTGATCATTTTCCCTTCCCATTTGCCGATAAACCACGGCGTAAGCACACGCATAAAGCCTGCAAGCGCGATAAATTCAACATCGTGCTTTTCTAGCTCTGCCTGTATAGCGTGTTCAAATGCTTCACGATCACCGCCAAAGGCCTTGTGATCTACGACGACAGTTTGAATGCCGCGCGCTTTAGCTTTTTCAAGTCCGCCAGCGGATGCTTTATTGGCAAGCACGAGGACAGGTTTGGCTGGATAATCATCCTCTTCACATGCTTCCAGCAGGGCTTCCATGTTAGAGCCTGTGCCAGATATGAAGATCGCCAACCGTGTCGGGTTGTGTTCAGGAAGATCGTTCACAGGCGCGTTCATGCGTCTGCCAGCTCGCCAATCACATATGCTGTTTCACCAGCTGCATTTAGGCGGTCCACAACAGTTTGTGCGTTATCTGGTGCAACTGCTGCTATCATGCCTACACCCATATTGAATGTGCGGCGCATTTCAGCCGTTTCAATAGCACCAACTTCCTGCATCCATTTGAACACGGGAAGAATTTGGATTTTATCAAAGTCGATGGCAGGCGCTAATGTCTTTGGCAACATGCGGGGTGTGTTTTCAGTTATCCCACCACCTGTAATGTGTGCTAAACCTTTTATCAGCTTATCTTTGAGCAAAGGTTTTAACGCAGATACATATAGCTTTGTCGGTGTTAGGAGTGCTTCTCCTAAGGTGCCGTCAGAAAATGGAGATGCATCTGTAAGTGCAAGACCTGATCGCTCAACGACACGGCGCACCAATGAATACCCGTTTGAGTGGGGGCCCGAAGAAGCAATGGCGATGAGCGTGTCACCCGCTTTCATTGCATCCGTATCAGGGAGAAGGGAGCCACGTTCGGCAGCACCAACAACAAATCCTGCAAGATCGTAATGGCCGTCTTGATACATGCCGGGCATTTCAGCTGTTTCACCGCCAATAAGTGCGCAGCCTGATTCTTTGCAACCATTGGCAATTCCGGTCACGACCTGTTCTGCTACACCTGTTTCAAGGTGTCCCGTCGCAAAATAATCAAGGAAGAAAAGCGGCTCGGCACCTTGGGCAAGCACATCATTGACACACATCGCGACAAGATCGATTCCAATGGTGTCATGCTTGTTGGTTTCAAAAGCCAATTTAAGCTTTGTGCCAACACCGTCTGTTCCAGACACAAGCACAGGATCTTTAAATCCAGCAGCTTTAGGGTCGAAGACGCCGCCAAAACCACCAAGGTCAGCATTCGCGCCTGCACGACGAGTCATCGCTGCAAGAGGTTTAATTTTATCTATAAGCGCATCGCCTGCATCAATGTCGACGCCAGCGGCTTTATAGGTGAGCGGGGTTTTATCATTGGTTGTCATGGGTCGCGCCATTAACATGTGCTGAAGGGCTTCGCCAGTGGCGGAATCGAAGTTTTGGGAAGGTTTGGCCATCCATTGCAATAAATCAATGTGTTTTTCCGTCTTTAGATGTGCAAAACGTCTTTGATCTGGCACATTTGACTGGTATCAGATTTACCATGAATCGTTTTGCTCGCTCTTTTGTTGCTGCTGTGTCGATGCTTTGGCTCGCCATAGGTGCAAGTTACGCTGATGTATATCTGGTGACAGATATTGCCGTGGATGCAACTGCGGCAACAACTATAGAAGCAAGGGCGAAAGCCTTTGATGAAGCAAGAGTAAAAGGGGCAAATCGACTATTGCAACGAATTACTGCGCCAGAAGATCGTGCGCGTGCTCAAGGAATGAATATTAATAGCAGTGTAGCTTCAAGGCTCGCTGCAGCGGTTGATGTTCAAGACGAAAAGCAATCTGCAACACATTATATTGGTATTCTTGCTGTCAAGTTCGACGAGAGGGCAGTAAAGGCATTTCTTCGCGTCTATGATATTCCGTTTGTAGATAGTCAGGCATCTTTGGCGCTTTTAATTCCGGAAGTTGATTCAGGTGTAAATCCAGATGAGTGGGCCATGGTGTGGGGAAATAGTGCCGATAATAATGTTCTCGCACCATATGTAACATCAGAGGCAATCTATCTCGATGACGTCGTTTGGGATGATATCGCAGCAGATGCAAACCGTGTTTCAGCAATGCGGGGGGTAGTCGCGCGCGCAAGATTAGCGGGCACTCGTTATTTTGTGGATCTTTATGATGTACGCAGTGAGAATAATGGGCGTTTGCCTCTTGGAACAGCTGGACCATTTGCGAGTTTGAAAGATGCTAAAGCAGGTGCGATTTCATATCTTGAGGGGACATGGAAATCGCAAAACATTGTACGCGCAACAGGTGAGACGTCTGTATCTGCGATAGCGCGCTTTAAAAATCAGCAAAATTGGGTGAGCATTCAAAAAGCGCTTAAGAATTCTCGCCTTGTTAAAAATGTCCTAGTTGAAAACGTCACAATTCAAGGTGCAGATGTGTCTTTTTCATTTGCTGGACGTCCTGATCAGCTTGCTGCCGAACTAAGAGCAAGTGGGGTGCTACTCTCGTCAGACAATTATGGGTGGTTGCTGGAGTCTGTTACTTTCTAATGACATCCGTACATCCTCCCAAAGAGGTTACCAAAACACAGCAATTAGTTCTAGATTTTCCAAAATTGGACGAAAATTTAGAACCCCTTTTGCCTACGCCAGCGATCGAAGATGTAAGCACGACGCTCTCAAGATGGGAGTATTGGCCGGAAAGGCAGATGTGCGTCATTGGCGAAGGTGGTGCAGGCAAAACACGAATTCTTCGCAAATGGGCAGAAGACACCGGCGCTGCTTACGTATCAGGTCTTGATCTGGGACGTGCTGGTATTGATGAAGTTTCGAATTTGTCCGTTAAGGCGCTTGTCGTAGATAATGCTGATTTGTGTGAAGATGGTACTCTGCTGTTAGCCGCGATGAATCTGTGTAAGAATCGCGGTGCTTTTCTGCTTTTTTCAGGCTCAACAGATCCTTCAAGCTGGAATATGAGCCCTTTAGACCTGCAATCTCGTCTTTCTGCCTTACCTGTCGTAAAAATTGCATCATTAGATGAGAAGACATTCAAAATCCGTTTAGTGTCTGCATGTAAGTCTCGTTTTATGAAATTACCGGATGCAACAGCGGATTATCTCACACTAAGACTTGGCAGAGATTATTCTGTTATTGATCAAATTGTAGAGAAGTTGGAGCAAGTTGCAGAAGGTAAGGCGCTCAACAAAAAAACAGCTGGCAAAGCACTAAAAGCTTTGGAACAACAATTTGATGCAGATTAGTTATGTGTCAACGATAGGCAAAAGAACATGACATCACAAACGGAAACTCGCAAACCCACCCGCCGTAAACGCCCGACTCGCGTAGTCTCCCTTGATGAAACTTCAACTAAGTCTGAGAATACAATGGATGACCTTAAAAACTCGCCTGCACGTTTCTTTAATCGTGAATTATCATGGTTGAATTTCAATTATCGCGTTTTGGAAGAGGCAGAAAACTTACGTCATCCTTTGCTAGAGCGTTTGAGATTCTTGTCGATATCCGCGAACAATTTAGATGAATTTTATATGGTTCGCGTGGCAGGTTTGCGAGAGTATATGCGAGCTGGCGTAACTAAACCGAGTTTGGATGGACTTACCCCAAGTGAACAACTTGAGCGAATAAATGAACGTGCTGGTGCGTTGATGGCTGATCAGCAGCGTCTGTGTGTTTCTCTACGAAAAGAGCTGAAAGAAACAGGTATAGAAATTATCCGGCATGATGAGTTGCAGTCTTCTGAACGTGATGCGCTCAAAGAGATGTTCACCGATCGGGTTTTTCCTCTGCTTACGCCCCTGGCAATTGATCCAGCACACCCTTTTCCATTTATTCCAAACCTTGGTTTTGCAATTGGGTTTACGTTGCAAAAAAAAGGCGCAAACACACCATTTCAAGCTCTTGTTCCAATCCCTACTCAAGTGGATCGCTTCATTGAGCTTCCGGAACAAATCGATAAAAATGGTGGAGTTACACGTCGATTTATCTCTTTAGAAAACACTATTCCGCACTTTTTGAATATGCTGTTTCCAGATTGCGCAGAAAAGGCAAGGTGTGTTTTCCGGATTGTGCGTGATAGTGATATTGAGGTGGAAGATGAGGCGGAGGATCTCATTCGCGAGTTTGAGATTTTGCTAAAGCGTCGTCGTCGAGGGCGTCTAGTGCGTATGACAATAGAAGCCAACGCACCGGATGCGCTCAAACAGTTTTTAATTAAAGCGATAGGTGCTGAAGAGCAAGATGTAGTGGATGTCGATGGTATACTTGGGTTATCTCAGCTAGGGGATATCATTGATAAGCGGCGCCCAGAGTTGTTGTTTGAGCCACATGAGCCTCGTTTTCCTGAGCGTATACGCGAACACAATGGTGATTTTTTTGCTGCCATTCGTGAGAAAGATATTCTTGTCCATCATCCTTATGAGAGCTTTGATGTGGTGGTGGGCTTTATTCGCCAAGCTGCAGCAGATGAGAATGTTGTTGCGATTAAACAAACGCTGTATCGTACATCGAAAAATAGCCCAATTATTGCTGCTTTAATTGAAGCGGCTGAAGCCGGTAAAAACGTTACAGCGTTGATAGAAATTAAAGCTCGATTTGACGAAGAAGCGAATATGCGTTGGGCACGTGATTTAGAGCGGGCAGGTGTTCAAGTTGTTTACGGTTTTGTTGAGTATAAAACGCATGCAAAAGTTAGTCTTGTTGTGCGTCGTGAAAATGGTGAATTGCGGTCATATACGCACTTTGGAACAGGTAATTACCATCCCATAACAGCACGAATTTATACTGATTTGTCGCTATTTACAGCAGCACCTGCATTTGGCCGTGATGCAGGGCGTCTATTCAACTATGTAACTGGTAATGCTGAGCCAGATAAGCTGGAAAAAATATTCATGTCTCCTTTGAATATGAAATCAGCCATGCTGCAGCATATCGATGATGAGATAGAACATGCAAAAGCAGGGCGTCTCGCAGCAATCTGGGCAAAAATGAATTCGCTTGTCGACCCAGAACTTATCGACAAGCTATATGAAGCCAGTCAAGCAGGGGTAACAATTGAGCTTGTTATTCGCGGTATTTGTTGCTTGCGTCCTGGCGTGCCGGGATTATCGGATTCCATTGAAGTAAAGTCTATTGTAGGTCGTTTCTTGGAGCATTCGCGTATTGTTTGTTTTGGGAATGGGCATGGTTTGCCATCTCCGAATGCGAAAGTGTATATGACATCTGCGGACTGGATGCCGCGCAATTTAGACCGTCGGGTCGAAGCAATGACTCTCATTGAGAACCCTACGGTACATCGCCAAATTCTAGACCAAATTATGATTGCGAATTTGAATGACCGAATGCAAAGTTGGTCGCTTCAGTCTAATGGTGAATTTTTTCGAGTTATTGATACTCTTGATGAGAGTGAAAAAAGTGATGAAGTCCCGTTTAATGTGCATGAATATTTTATGAGAAATCATAGCCTTTCAGGCAGAGGCAGTGCTTTAGAATATGCGCCGCCACCGAAACTAAAGCCACAGGCTTAAGGTTAGAGGATGAATTTAGCTGACGTTTTAAATAAATCGCCTTATCCAAAATTCACTACAAAAACACGTCGTGTTGGTGTGATTGATATTGGTTCGAATTCAGTTCGCCTTGTAATTTATGATGTTGTCGGGCGGGCATTGCAGGCGCGTTTCAATGAGAAAGTGCTGGCGGGACTTGGGCGAGGGCTGACAGAAAGCGGTGTTTTAAACCCGGAAGGGTTGGAGGCAGCACTGGCTGCTCTTGCTCGATTTAAAGCTGCTATGCAAGCTCAGGGGGTAGATGAAGAGTTGCCCTTTGCCACAGCAGCTGTAAGAGATGCTACGAATGGAGCAGAGTTTTGCGCCCGTGTACGTGAAGAAATTGGTTTAAGTATCAAAGTGATGACGGGAGCAGATGAAGCGCGATTGGCAGCAACAGGAGTCATAGCGCAACAACCGGTTGCTCATGGTGTAAGTGGGGACCTTGGCGGCTCAAGTCTTGAATTGTCGATTATCAATGACGGATATTACACAAATGGAACGACCTATCCGTTGGGGCCATTAGCGTTATTGCCTCCTGAATGGTTGAAGCAGGCAGAAAGCTCAACGCCTGGCCCATCTAGTTTTGTAACTCTTTCGAAGAAGTTACGTAAAAAGATTGATGCAGAGTTGGAAAGTTCTGCTGAGCTTAATAATTCGATGGATACGTTGTATATGGTGGGCGGTGCGTGGCGTGCTATTGCGCGCATGCATATGGAGATAAATGAATATCCATTACGTATTCTCCAAGCCTATCATATTGATGCACAAGAATTATTGACCTTAACCGAACAGCTTCAAGCTCCAGATAAAAAAATGCTGGCTCTAATGCATGTCGTTTCATCCAAGCGTGCGCAAACTCTGCCTTCAGCAGCTGCGGTATTGAATGGTGTATTGCGGGCTGGAAATTTCAAAACGGTCGTCACAAGCTCATATGGGGTACGTGAGGGCTTGGTTTTTGAAAAAATGGATGAAGGCACACAACGTAAAGATCCGTTGATTACTGGTATGCAAGCGATGATTGCGGACACACCATCAAATTGGGAGTTTGGAGCGACATTGGCGCAGTGGCTCAAACAGGCTGCAAAATTTACTCTTCCCGAGAGGTTGGCTGAAGCTGCGTGCTTAGCAGCGGATGTTGGGTCGAGGATGCACCCTGACTATCGTGCTGAAATGGCGTTTGAATTTTTAGTTACAGCGCCCTTAACTGGTTGGACGCACCAAGAGCGCGCGGCAGTCGCTTTAGCGGTAGCTAGTCGTTATCAACGCAGTTTTGAACATTCAATTTCGGCTCGGCTATTAAGTGGCGAAGTTGCAGGGCAAGCGCGTGGACTAGGGGCATTGATGCGCCTAGGTGCACATTTTTCAGCGCGTTCAGCCGATTTGTTAAAATATTCAAGGCTGGAAATACGCGGCGGAAGCGTCAATTTTGATGTAGATGAGAAAATGCGTGCACTAGTGTCGGAAATGATTCGTAAGCGTCTGGTGCAAGCAGCAGTGATTTTAGGCATGGAGCCCCGCTTGAGCTTTTCTGGAGAGCAAGCGGAGCTGTAAGTTTTAGGTGTTTGTTTTTTTTACGATTAAACGTCGAAAACTTTAACACCTGTTTTTGAAATCGCGATTGCGATTTTTCCGTCTTTGAGTTTCATGGCGAGATCTCCAAACACTTCACGTCTCCAACCGCGCATTGCCGGGACGTCGGGTTCATCGTCACAAGCTATTCGTTCTACATCTGCGGCATTGGCGATTAAGCGTGGAGCAACATCTGCTTCTTCTGAAACATGCTTTAACAACACCTTCAGAAGATCACCTACAGCCCCCGGAGGTTGTGTGCTGGTAGGTCTGCGCTCTATCTCTGGTGCATAGGCGTCTGGGTTCTGCAGGGCAGCTTGTATAGTCTCCATAAGGGCCTGCCCATGACGTGATTTAACAAAGCCTTTGGGCACAGCGCGCAGACGCTCCATCGCATTTTCGTCCGCTGGCTTTTGTTGCGCGATTTCTTGCACAGCATCATCTTTAAGGACACGTGAACGTGGTTTGTCCATTTCCTGAGCAACAGTTTCGCGCCATTCAGAAACGGCTGCAATAAGCGCTAAATAGTCTTTGCGCGGTTTACGAATTTTCATTCGTTTCCAAGCATTTTTGGGATTGGTGTCATATGTATTTGGATCGACGAGGATAGAAGTTTCCTCTTCAATCCATTTCATACGATCCAATTTTTCCAGCTTAGCTTTTAAAATAACATAAGCATGACGCAGATGGGTTACATCTCCGCGAGCATAATTGAGTTGTTTATCTGTCAAAGGACGACGGACCCAATCTGTAAATTGGGATGATTTATCAATTTTGGCTTTTAGAAGTTGGGAAACCAGATTCTCGTACGAAACGGAATCACCAAGTCCGCATGCCATAGCCGCAATTTGCGAATCAAAAATGGGAGCGGGCGGTGTACCTATGAGTTTTGTAAAAATTTCCATATCCTGACGGGCAGCATGAAATACTTTTACGCGAGATGTATCAGCCATTAACTCCAGAAATGGAGCTAAATCGATATTTGGGGACAGAGGGTCGATAAGACAATCAAATTCCAAGGTGGCTGCTTGAATCAGACAAAGTTTCGGCCAAAAGGTCGATTCTCTGTGGAATTCAGTAT
>CAYGPD010000053.1:0-18388 GCA_964351655.1 uncultured Hyphomonadaceae bacterium
AGCACGACGCCGCCTGCGTTTCTCTTCCAATCTTACAATGTCAAACATCTACAAATCAAACATTCAAACAATCCCCAATAACTTAGGGGTCAGGAATGTTGTGGGCTCGAACCCTTAATTGTAACCGCTCGAAGATGCATCCACATCAGCGTTTGGCGAAGGTGCAGGATATAAAGTCCAGCACCATATCCGTCAAGAACTTTTTTAAATTAATTTCCGAACCGTCCGAAGACTAAGTTGAGCACCTCAGTGCCAGAAATTAACTAAAAACAACAACTCGGTGGGCGACTTATTAAGTTGCCCGCAGAACCGTTTGTCCTCAGCGGAGAGAGGCGGTGTATAACGACCGACCCTCAGCTCGTCAACCACTTATTTTAAGTAATTTTCTGCAAACTCAAAGAGCTTAAGAAAACCATTTAAAACCCGGTCAATTTCGCCACTCTAAGAGAGCAACTGATTAACCCGTGGTCGGCGAAGAGACGCGGCTTATAAAGACCTCATCTCACCCCGTCAACCACTTATTTTCGCTATTTTCAAAACCTCAAAAGAGACTAGAAAACACTTAAATTTGAAACACTTAAGCCAAATAAATTCGGCTCAAAAATCTCAGTGGTCGGCGAAGAGATGCAGCGTATAAAGACCACACCACTCCTCGTCAACACCTTATTTCAACTATCTCAAAATCGTCCGTAAACGCATCAATTTAGTCAAAAGAAAACCGCTCACCAACATCAGTCGGATGCGCTAAGTAATCAATGTCGTCGAAGAGCCGTGACCTATATGGAAGTCAGCCAGAACCGTCAACCACTAAATTACCCTTTTTGTGACAAAATAGCTTTTAAAATATGAGCCCCCCTATTTTGAAGCGATTCAATAATAATCGCCTCCCCCTTTTTAAGCTACCTATCTAACGATTCTACGTCGCGTAATCATCCCTTTAGCCCGTAGGGCGGGATGCTCAACACACACCCAAGATAACCACGCAACCGGCAGCACCAGAATCAATGCCGCCAACAACAAAGCCGTAGGCGACCCCCAGACGAACTCTCCCCGCAAGATTTGCAAAATAGGAAAGTGCCAAATGTAAACACCATACGAAAGATCTACATCGCCAACTTTTCTAAGTTTCTCAGCTGGAAGCAAGCCAGCCCAAATAACGAAAGAAGCGACAAATAAAGTCGCTGCAACATCCACCCCTACATCCCAGAAAATGCTGAGTGCGAAAGCTACCCCCAGCAATACCACCCAAAAGAAATGCCCAGTCACGAATCGTCGCCATAACCAAATATTAATCCCCACCCCAAAACAAAAGGCAAAGCGAAGACAAGCCGCCACCGCATCATTGCCAAAGATTGAATTCACATGTGGCTCAAAATAGCACGCCAACCCACCAAGAACACACGTCCCAACAAAAGCAACAGTTGCACGGTGCGTAATACTCACAAACAAGATTATTGGTGCCGCAATATAACACAGAACTTCATACCTAAGTGTCCATAACGGTGAATCAAACTCAAGTGGATAAGGGTTTTCAGGATAGAATCCCACAGGAGATCCCATGGTGTTTCCAAAGCGAAGCACCTCGAATGCATAATCAAACACACTCGCCCCAACCCAATAATATTGCTTAGAAACCAGCGGGCCAATTATAAGAACTGATATCAAGGCCAGCGCAAGCAAAGCTGGGTAAAGCCGGAGGAAGCGTGATGCGAAGTAATTAACCCCTACTCCCCCACGCTCTAGTGATCGTGCAATTAACATCCCAGAAAGAACGAAGAAACCATTCACTGCGAGAAAGCCACCACTCACAGAACCAATTCGCAGCATTTCGGAATGTGTTTGCCCCGACCAGACCAAGCCCGCATGATCCAAACACACAACAAGCGCCAACACTAATCGTACGAGATTGAAGTTATTTTCTCGGCTCGCGAGCTTTTCCTCCAGACAGGAAGAGTTACCGACAAAGAGCGGTGCCACACTTATTCGAGCCATAATACGAAACCTAATAATTCCTAAGGAATAGATTAAACGCTTTGAATTTGAGAAATCCGTCGCACCGAATTAGTTTTTTAGCAAATAAGTTTCACACTAGAAATTTTGGTAGGCCTGGACGGAATCGAACCGCCAACCAAACCGTTATGAGCGGTTTGCTCTAACCGTTGAGCTACAGGCCCCCAACTCGGAGAAGGCGCACATTACTCATTTTGTCGCCTACGTGAAGCCCTGAAATTAAAAATCTCAGCTCCAGAAGCTAAAAATCGATAAGTCGCACAAAATTTCTTATAAGATTCCAGTCTCGCCATATGGTTGCCGCAATGCACGAACTCAATACTGATAGAGATAACTCTCAATACTCGCGACAGGAGCAAGTCATGCCTCACGCCACAATTATTAGAAACTCAATATTAAAAAAACACCGCACCCCCGCAATCCTAGTAGCTCTAGCATTAACTACGGCCTGCACCTCATTGCCGATGCAAGCTGCTGCACAGATTACGACTGAGAATTCTTCAATGAAAACAACAATTCAGCAAGAAACGACGCTCAACCTAACAGGAGAAGGCAAAGTTGAGGTCGCCCCCGATATCGCTTCTGTCTCACTTGGTGTGAACGTAGATGCCGATACAGCCTCCCAAGCGATGAAAGAGCAAGCTACGCTTATGAGCAATGTTTTTAAAGCATTGGAAAAAGCAGGCATCGAGAACAAAGATATGCAAACGGGGAATATTTCATTAAATCCTCGCTACGATTATAGCTCTCGTGACAACACACCACCAAAACTCATTGGCTATCAAGCGACTAATACTGTAAATATAACGGTTCGCAAACTGGACAAAGTAGGCGCTGTCTTAGATGCGGTTGTATCAGCAGGTGGAAACACCATCAATTCCATATCATTTGGTCTGGACGATTCCAGCCAGGCATTGAAAGATGCACGCAAGGATGCTGTACGAGATGCACTTGAAAAGGCAGAACTTTACGCAGATGCCGCGGGATATCGAGTCTCTCGGATAGTCTCAATGGATGAAGCTGGAAGCAGCACCCCTCACCCACAACCCATGATGATGGCTCGCATGAAGGAAGCAGATTCAAGCCGCACACCTATTGCAGCTGGTGAAATTTCATACACTTCGACAATGAATGTTCAATTTGAGCTTGTCAAAAAATAGTAATTAAACTGACTACAAAAAAAGGCCACTCCTTAAGCTCTGGGAGTGGCCTCTTCTATTTAAATATATGAAATGATACTATTTTTTTAGTATAGATTTCCCAGACATTTCAAGACTCAACGAAGGAGACGCCAACGAAGCCTCTTCAATAGGGTCGTCTAAAAAGTCATCCAAGTCTGTGAACTCCAGCGCATCATCTGATTTCGTCCAGTCGGACACACGCCTGCGTGGCACAACTGGACCCAAATCTTCAGGCACAATATCTTGCACGCGGCGCTCTACATCTTGCGTTTTAGTTGCAGCCTGCTGCCTTGGTGCTTCCTGTCTGCTGTGCTCTTGCTTTAGCCTAGATTCAGGCGCGGATGCCCCCATGTTAGCGGATGCTTGTACGCCGCTATTGCTAGTACTAAAATTACCAGCGGCTTTACCACGCATACGCGTCTTGCGATCGCCGCGCTCGAAGAATAGCCCCCAATATTTATCGATAACGTCTGCGCGAAATTCCAAAGAACGTAAGTTCCGAATCTCGCGTTCTTTCATTAAGCGCACACCTTCGATTTTGACACGACCAAGGCTATTCACCGTCTGAACAAAACCATTATACGAGCGCGGTGCGTGGCGGTTCGCCTCAAGATGGATTTCACCAACACCTTCACGTCCCTCTTCAGCCGTATCGGCCAAAGAGTTTCTAAATTTGTAGGTCATGAAAGGCCAATCAAATTTAGAAAATTCCATAACCACATTCGATTGAACTTCGAGATTCTCATCTACTGCATAGCCTGAGAAACGAAACTTTGTCCCTGCCGGCTGAATCTCTATGACTGCCATTCGCGGAGCACCCACATGTTTTTCAGCCTGTATCCAAGTCCCCT
The DNA here is from genome assembly GCA_964351655.1 of uncultured Hyphomonadaceae bacterium. GTDB lineage: Bacteria > Pseudomonadota > Alphaproteobacteria > Caulobacterales > Hyphomonadaceae > Hirschia. Next base: position 4,043 of record CAYGPD010000053.1, read on the forward strand.
CCATATAGTGTTTGCCCAAAATCATTCGGCGCACAGGCGTATACCGGAAGAAAAACGGCAATACTGCATCCGTCAGCGCAAGCCAGACGACAATGGTTACCATCAATGCTGCTGCTGCTGCTGCATACGGCGCATATTCAACCTGAAAGTTTGCAGATTTGTAAGTTTCGAACAAAGGTCCTGAAACCATGCTTACGAGCGAGAGAACTATTGCCGCCGAAACCGCATTAGCCACCACCAAGAAACGACCATATGGATTCACCACATGCCCCCTTTTCTAATATAATACCCAAAAAAGTAGTCTTTTTATTACTGAGACAAGTAACACAAAGTAATCATCAAAAATACAACTGTATGGTTAATCACTTATTCTACAATATTAACCATTGTAGACTTGGGACGAAGTGCATGATATTTATATTAACAGATTAAAACACTTCATTAATATATTTAGTAGGCAAATATTGCCTAATTCAACTTATATTTGTTTGAGACCTAGGACAAACGCCAAATAAAAAAAGCTGCCAACACAAGGATGGCAGCCACTATTTGAATAGTCTGATGACTATATTTTCTATTCTGTGAGGACTTATGAGGCTTATTGCTTCCCACAAATACCCCTACACAACATGTGGAACAATGTTATTGTCATCGTCCAACATAACAACGGTCGGCACATACTGACGTGCTTTTTCTTCTTCGATTTGAGCAAAGGTTGCGATAATTATGCGGTCACCCAATTGGAAATGACGCGCTGCCGCCCCGTTCACTCCAAAAGTTTTAGAACCACTTGGAGCCTCAATCGCATAAGTAGAAAGCCGTGCACCGTTGGTAATATTCCATATATCTACACGTTCATTAACGAGTATTCCTGACGCCTCTAGCAAATCCTTATCGATAGAAATTGAGCCCTCATAATGAAGGTCGCACTGGGTTACAGTTGCGCGATGCAATTTTGCTCTCAACATAGTCAGAAACATATAAAAACTCTTTCTTTTCAACAAAGTTCAAACAGTAAAACCAGACTATGGATCACCCTTTAAAATCCAACCCGCTCTACTTTCAACAATATATGGCCCTATGCACAATATATTCAAATGTCCGAACAATATAATTTGATTGCCTATCTCGCAGATGCAGCAATTTTGCCCTTCTATACCACAACAAAGCTGAATGCCTAGTGACTAGGCTATTTTGTATCACAGGCCAATCACAATCAGATGATTATACTTTTTCCTTAGACACACGTAGTTTCCGCTCGAGAATTGAACAACGCAAGCGACATATCAACTCCCTGAGAAACACCTATGAAACAAAACCAAGTTAAAGACTATTATGGCCAAACCCTACAAAATTCATCTGATCTAAAAACAGATGCATGCTGCACACAGGCAGCACCGGCCCTCCATATTCGCGAGGCATTAAGTGCCGTGCATGATGATGTGTCTTCTCGCTATTATGGCTGCGGTATCGTTATACCTTCAGAACTTGAGGGATTAAAAGTGCTCGACCTTGGATCTGGTGCGGGACGCGATGTGTTCGCACTGTCAAAACTTGTCGGCCCCAACGGTTCAGTAACAGGGATTGATATGACTACAGAGCAACTTTCGATCGCGAGGCAATACGAGACATGGCATGCAGAAAAATATGGATACGATGCACCCAATACTCGCTTTTTAGAAGGATATTTAGAGCAGCTTGATAAGTTAGATCTTGAACCTGAAAGCTTCGATCTGATCATCTCCAATTGCGTGATAAATCTTTGCACTGATAAACCCGCAGTTTTTCGTGCTGCACACAAACTTCTTAAGCCCGGCGGAGAACTGTATTTTTCAGACGTGTATGCCGATCGACGCGTACCTGAACATCTTGTCAATGATCCGATTCTCTACGGTGAATGTCTTTCAGGCGCATTATATTGGAATGACTTCATCTCTATAGCTAAAAATGCCGGATTTGTTGACCCTCGAATCAGTGAACATCGCCTCCTCTCAATTTTACACCCGCAAATCCAAGATATGCTCGCCCCCATCAAATTTGCATCCGTGACCGCACGCTTGATGAAATTGGACGGAATGGATGCAGCCTGCGAAGATTATGGTCAGGCTGTAATATACAAAGGCGGCGCACAAGGCATGGAGCGGATATTTACGCTAGATGTTGAACATCACATAGAGACAGGCCGTGTATTCCCAGTCTGCAAAAACACCCTAAAGATGCTGACCGACACGCGATTCTCTAAGTTTTTTGAAGTGATTGGAAATGGCGACACACATTTCGGCCCCTTCTCTGGTTGTGCTCCGGTCGATATCTTCGGAAATACTCCCATCCAATCAACTACATCAGGAAACTGCTGTTGAACAAAAAAATGGCGATCACTTCTGATCGCCACTTCTTCTAGTCGTATGAATAAAACAAGTGTCGCCAAGCAAGCGAGACTTCCTTCACTTTAATACTTAGAATTTAAAGTCCACAACGATGTTTACGCCTTCGTCTGCAGCGCCTTGCTCGAATTTCCATTTAGAAATGGCTGCAACAGCGGCATCATCAAAAACACCTGGTTGGTCTGCCTCTACAACGCGAACATTTTGAACAAGACCATCTTCTTGGACATCAAATGCCAATGTTACTGAACCTTCAATTTCGCGTGCTTCTGCTGATCTTGGGTAAGCTGGCATAACGCGCTCTGTTGGCACAGGAAGAGCAGCTTTAGCTTCAGCTGAAGCAGACAATGCGCCGGCCATTGTTGTAGAAGAAAGTACGAATAGTGCTGGGAGGATGTGTGAGATTTTCATGGTTCTGACCCTGATAAAAGTTGCTATAAGTGTTGCAAATCTTTTGTGCTATCCATGCAAGGCTATATATTCTTTAATGCATATCTGCTGTTTGCTAACATGCATATTTGTATACTCTTGTTTTGTGACATTTCTCCGACAATTTTGCTTACATTCACCTCATAATCGCTAACTATCTAATTTTTAGGCGCTAAAAAAGCACTTATGATACCTTTTTTGGCGATTTTTACTCCAGCCACTCCTATTCATCTCCATAATTTCATTAAATCAGGCAAATGAATCAGATCAGCATTATTGCATTACAAAACTTCAAAAGTAGTCATTTTGGCATTGCTCAACATCAAGAACCAAAACAAAAAACAGCGACTAAGATAACTCCAGTCGCTGTTTTATAGATATAAACTTTCGATTTACTCCGATTAATTCTCTTGCATCACGCCACCAAATTTTAATGCAAAGAAATCATCCTTCTTCCACATTGGGCGCACATCTTGATTCGCCAACGTCACAGCAATTTTAGCATTTATGGATGCGAATTTATCTGCCACGTTAAACAACAGGCCATTGTCTAATTCATCTGAGGGTTTGTGGTAGTTATTGGCGAAGTGATTGCCCCAAGCCGCCTCACCTCCATTTTCAAACCCAGTTGCAAGAAAGACAGACGGCACCCCGATTTCAACAAAACGATAATGATCAGAGCGCGTGAATAATCCTTGAGATGGAAATGGGTCTTCGCCCAAAGTTACGCCAAACTCACTAATAGCGCCTTCGATTGCCGACTTCATAGTTGATCGCTCACCACCAAAAGCAACAACATCGGTGAAATCATAGGTTAGCACCGGCATGTCCAAATTCACATTTGCAACAATGCGGTCGCGATCAATTGTTGGGTTCTGGGCGAAATACTGCGCACCGAGCAGCCCTTTTTCTTCAGCAGTTACCACGGTGAAGAGAATTGTACGGCGCGGAGTATCTCCAGCTTTTATGATACGAGCAGCTTCAAGAAGCGTGGCAACACCAGCTGCATTATCCAATGCACCATTATTGATAACATCTTTCTCCATTGATTGCTGTGTAATGCCGATATGATCGACATGCGCTGATAGTACGATGACCTCGTGCTTTAGTTCAGCATCGGAACCTTCAATAATACCAATTACATTATCGGACGTAATTTTGGTATGTTTTGATTTTTGCTCGATAGTTGCTGTAACTGGTAGATCAAAAGACGATACTTTAGCTTCATCATTTTCAATAATCTTGCGAATCTCTTCCCAAGATTGCGTCGCACCAGCAAAAAGCTTCATAGCCCCCGCATCAGACACATAAGCTGATGCTTTAAGGTTTGGTGCAGTCGTAAAAATACTCCCGTCTTTATCAACCCACTTCATAGACGTACTAGACGTCGCATTTTTTACAGATTGAGCAAACGGACGGCGTTGGGCACTTTTAGGTGTCTCAAGCGTGATAACCCCGATTGCACCGCGCTTTGACATTTCGTGAGAAATTTGCGCCCCATAATACGCACGTTCCTCAGTTTGTATGCCGCCAGGTGTACCTGATAATATCGCAACGATTTTGCCTTTGACATCCACATTTGCGTATGGATCTAAACCATGTTCAGGCGCGACAACTCCATATCCGGCAAAAACAACAGGTGCAGAAACAGTGGTGACAGGCGCGCTAGATGACGCGTAAACCACATAATCTTCACCATCAATAAGATCGAAAGAAGCACCATCTGCTCCGGTCACTTTCAAAGTATTGCTGCTCTCATCACGCACTACAGCTACTAAAGGTACCGATTGAGTGTAAGTACTATTGTCCCCCATAGGGGCAACGCCGATTTGTTTGAATTGCTCAATCACATAATCTACTGCTAGCGCATGCCCTGCTGACCCAGCTTCACGGCCTTCGAGTTTATCATCGGCAAGGTAGGCAATATCGGCTTTGATTCGTGCGGCCCGCGGCGTTAAGACTTCTTCTGCCTGTGATACAGGAATTACTGTTGTTTCCGAAGATGAAGACGCTGATGTTTCCGCTCCATCGCTCACACTTGCACATGCTCCAAGCAAAGTAGCAGCAGCCGACAACGCAATAATAGACTTGAATTTCATATATTCCCTCGAGAAAATTCGTTGTTTCTAATTGATTGAGGGTAGAATTAGATACACATTCGTCAATGTCGAGCATTTTTTATCGAATTTCGAGAAATGTCACAGAATTTATGCCGCGCACCATAAAATCGCAACTAAGCAATCTTAACCAACTCTACATTTACATCATTTCATTCTGATTCAATGCGCCACTCTGGAAAGCGCCGATTTTTCCCGCCCCAATACACACGAATATGATTCCCTGCAGGGTCTGCGATTATGGCCTCCCTCCAACCATAACTTTTGTCGTCTGCCTCACTTAATATTTTATATCCAGCAGACTTCATTTTCGAAACCACATCATCAACATACGGCGTCTCAAAATAGCATGCGGGATACGATGTCGATACTGCCAGTCCTCCATCTGCTGCTATAGAAAACGTAGCTGGCTCTCCCTGCCCATCTTCAGGAAGACATTCAAATCGCGCATACCGTGGAGGCGCATCCACAATAAGACGCAGACCCAGCATTTTATAAAACGCAACACTCTTGTCATAATCAATAAGTGGCAGTGTGACTTGGTTCATCTGCATAAAGACGTTTCCTATACTTGTTTTAAATTCCTTTCGCACACTAGTTCGATATATGTGCAACAATACTCCTGCTCATCTCAGTGTCTCGATGCTCAAACAAATAGATCCCTTGCCACATACCTAAAGCAAGCTTTTTATCAACGATCGGAATAGAGAGCGAAGTGGGTAATATTGCTGATTTTATATGTGCCGGCATATCATCCGCCCCTTCCGCCGTATGCGTAATCCAATTCATTGAAGCGTCACTTGCACTTGGAACAAGCCTCATAAAAAATGCTTTAAGGTCATGTAAAACACTTGGATCCGCATTTCCTTGGATGACTATAGAACAAGACGTGTGGCGCACGAATAATGTCAAGAGTCCTGTTTCAACACTATTATTTGCAATAAACGACCTGACTGTATCAGTAAAATCATACAAACCTTGCCCTTTTGTATTTACGTTGAATATGGCCTGCATACACTATCCCAACTATTATTTGCTTGCGCAAAAGTTATACCATATCTAAAAATTAACCATTGCACCTATTGTGATTATTAACCATTACCCGCATCATTTAGTCTCTAAAGATAAATACGACCCAAAAGAATGGTCAATCTGATGGAGGAGTAGCAATGATTTCACGATTAAGCGGATTGGCGTTTGCGCTAAGCTTCTGGATAGCGATCGCCGCGATTACAATTTCAAGCCTGCAAGCATCTGCAAATAGCAGTCCTTCAGCGCAACATATTTGTATCCTTGGAAAATAAGCGCAAAATACCCCCAATATTCACGACAAAAGGGCCGTGCACTCAGTGCACGGCCCTTCGTTTATTTTAATCTTCCCTCAAGAGAGACAGCAACGATTACTATTTCGTTTCATTCACCATGATAACTTTCCGGTGAGGGAATGGAATTTCGATACCCGCAGCATCCAACGCTTTTTTCATTTGTTCAGGTACAGAATACAGTACATCAAAATAGTTCTCACCCTTTACAAAAGGACGGACACGGAAATCTACTGAACTTTCATTCAAAGTCTCAACTTCAACAAACGGTACAGGGTCTTGCAGGATGTGAGCATTTGCAGCCAACACACCATCAATCACTTTGCGTGCCTCATCAGTATTTTCAGAATAGGCAACCGATACAACCATATCTACACCGCGCACTGCATGATGGGAGTGATTTACAATTTGCTCACCCCACACTTGGCTGTTTGGAATGATAATCTGCTGATTATCGAAAGTTTGTAAGATTGTTGTAAATAAATCGATCTCAGTCACATTTCCGAAGCGTCCTGCTGCATCAATAAAATCGCCGACTTTATAAGGGCGGAACAACATAAGCATCACGCCTGCCGCAAGGTTTGACATCGCCCCCTGAAGCGCGAGACCGATAGCTAGACCAGCCGCACCAAGCAGCGCAACAATGGAAGTCGTCTCAACGCCAAACCGCCCCAACACAGCAATGAACACAAACGCCAGAACCACATAACGCGCAACGCTACCTAAAAATTTGAATAAGGTATTGTCTAAGTTTTCGTGCTTCTCACCCATACCACGTATAAATTTACTGACCTTACCAGCAATCCAACTTCCGACAATGAGGATTACAATTGCCAAAAGTATATTTGTCGCGACCCCAATAGCACCTGGCATGTATTGGTTGATATCTAATTGATTTAAATAGTCTTGCATGAAACAGCCCCTGCTTTCATTAAAAATGCATAAGTACAGGATTGAAATTACAAGAATATATTTGAACCCGCCGCTAATACGGCGTTTATCTTACGTTCATGAGAAAGAAAAACTCAAAGAAGCGTAAATGCTGGAGCATCAATGCAAAGGTAACTGGGCCTCTTTGAACCAGAATGAGTAAAGAGATTGCGCAATCCTATCGTAAGCACCAGAACTATTGGGCTTTACAATATAGGCATTTGCAAACTTTTCGTAAGATAACTCAATTTGTTGGCATTCATCCGACGTAGATAACACGATAATCGGTATTTTCCGAAGTTTCGTATTCGCCCGAATTGTATCCAAAAGCTCATGTCCATCCATGACAGGCATATTCAAATCTGTAACTATAATCGCAGGATTTCCATGCTCGTCGATTGAATTTAGAGCTTCTTTGCCATTCTCAGTCACATCAATTTCAATATCATTCGATACGGCTTTTAAAGCACGCACGATAAACATTTGATCTATGCGTTCATCTTCCACCAATAAAATTCGCTTTGTCATCTTTTCCTGCAATCATTCAATTGAGGGCAGCTCTAATACGAACCGCGCACCTAAAGTGTATTCAGTGTCTAAATTCAATCTTCCCTTGTGTAGCTGCACAATGCGTTGACAAATTGTCAAACCCATCCCTACCCCATCAATTTCTTGAACTTTGCCGCCTCGCTTGAAAGGTTCAAAAATTTTCTTTGCATCTACTTCAGAGATTCCTAGGCCTTCATCTTCAATTTGAAAAATATGAACCTTCTTATCCTGATGATATTCACTATGAATACGCAGAACCGGAGGATTGCTACCTGCATATTTAATCGAATTAGCAAACAAATTTTGTATCAAAAGAATCAACAATGGCTTTGCCCCCAAAACCATCGGAAGATCGGAAACGACAATATTTGCTTGGCTTCTCACAATATCCTGTCCAAGCAACATTTTAACAGAATCCACGATGTCGTTCATTCGTATAGGCTCAAAAGCGATGCTATCACTTTCCAGATTTGCGAGACTGTAAAGGCTCTTCACCATTGTACGCATACGCGAAAAGCTAGACTTTAGTTCCCCCAGCCAAGATTGCGCATCTTCTGGAAGCTCGATCTTGTTCTGCTCTAGCTCATCGTTGAATAATTCAACAAACATAGCACATTGACGCAATGGTGCCTGCAAATCATGCGCTGCCGCATACGCAAAATCTTTAAGGCCACGGTTTAAAAACTCTAGTTCTTCTTGTTGCTTTTTCAACACTGTAATCGGTGTAAAAGTAACTGAGAAAGCATTCGATTTGCTTCTTACTGCATGGATACGGAACCACTCCACCATATTGTCATGAGGATAAAAAATTTCCGTTGTGAATTCTTCGCCCGTTTCAACAACCTTTTTGTAAGCATCAAATAGCCCAGCCTCTTTGTTGCCAGGTAAAACTTGCAGCATTCTATATCCAATAAGATCTTCACGGCTCAAACTCACCATTTGCGACGCTGCTTTATTGACGACAATCCACTCAAAATCACAGATTTCACCGATATTATCATATACTGCTTCAAAACACATTATCCCAGAGTCGGTGTAATCTAGAACCAACTCATTTAGTGCTTCTATCTCAGCAAGTTTCTCTAATTTTACGGAAAGCGTAGTATCTTGCTCGACGAGCTTGGTGACATCCGTATGCACTCCGAGCATGCGGATAGGCACCCCTTTCTCATCACGGATTGCGACACCTCGACAACGTATCCAAACAATATGACCTTTAGCATGCTGATAGCGTACTATTTGATCGTAATCATGTGATGGATCTTCAAAATGCTTGGCCGCATTCTTCTGCGCTTCGTTTAAATCTTCTTTATTGATAATATCCATCCACGCCGAAGCAAGGTGTGGTTTCTCATCCGGATCATATCCAAGTGTTTGCCAGAATTTAGCATTCATCCACTCATTTTCGGGCTTTTGCAAATCCCAAAACCAAATACCATCTAAGCAATGGTTTTCTATAAAAGCAGACATCTCGCTATTTTTAGATGTTAGGTCTAAATATTCAGCCTGAAGATAATGTAGTCCATTCATAAATTTGATGCTCTTGCTAGCCAGGGCACCACACGAAAAGTGACGCAAATAAAATCACAGGATGCGATATACAGCTATAATCCTGAAGCCCATATGAATGGGCCTACTTATGGTTAACAAAGTAAAGATAGATAGTTAACCCATACTTTCTTACGAAAGCAGTAAAAACAAAAAAGCCCCCACATCTCTGCGAGGGCTTTAAACTTGGAATTCCAAGCTGTTGATCTATGTATCCAAGAAACTTCTCAATTTACGAGAACGACTTGGGTGTTTCAACTTACGTAGAGCTTTCGCTTCAATCTGACGAATACGTTCACGTGTCACAGAGAATTGCTGCCCCACTTCTTCAAGTGTGTGGTCTGTATTCATACCAATACCAAAACGCATACGCAGTACGCGCTCTTCACGTGGTGTAAGTGATGCGAGCACGCGTGTTGTCGTTTCACGTAAGTTAGATTGAATAGCAGCATCCACAGGAAGCAATGCCATCTTATCTTCGATGAAGTCACCAAGGTTACTATCTTCATCATCACCAATCGGCGTTTCCAAAGAAATTGGCTCTTTCGCGATTTTGAGAACCTTACGGATTTTCTCAAGTGGCAGGCCGAGCTTTTCAGCTAGCTCTTCTGGTGTTGGCTCACGGCCAATTTCGTGAAGCATTTGACGCTGAGTACGCACGATTTTATTGATCGTCTCGATCATGTGCACTGGGATACGAATTGTACGAGCTTGGTCGGCGATAGACCGCGTAATAGCCTGACGAATCCACCATGTGGCATAAGTCGAGAATTTGTAACCACGACGGTATTCAAACTTATCAACCGCCTTCATCAAACCGATATTTCCTTCTTGGATCAAATCCAAGAACTGGAGGCCACGGTTTGTATATTTCTTAGCAATAGAGATAACGAGTCGAAGGTTTGCTTCGACCATCTCTTTTTTCGCCACACGCGCTTCACGTTCACCTTTTTGAACTGTCGCAACGATACGGCGGAAGTCTTCAATCGGCACGCCCATCTCTTGGGAAAGACCAGAAATATCTGCACGCATTTCTTCAACTTTATTGCTTTCTGCTGCAATAAATTTCTTCCACTTAGCAGATATCTGGGAAACACGATCACCCCAGTCTGGCTCAAGCTCGGTACCGAAATAATTATCGAGGAATGACTTGCGCGGCACACCATGCGCATCAGACAGACGCATCAACGCGCCTTCAAGCCCCATCAAACGTTTATTGATGGCGTAAAGCTGCTCAACCAACGTTTCAATACGAGCATTATTGAGGTGCAATTTTTTAAGGTTATCAATGATGCCATTCTGAAGATTAACATATGTTTCAGCATCTTTCGGCGAAAGCTCTTTCCCTTCCATGTGGCGGGTAACGAGCTTTTCCTGCAAACGACGATAAGCTTGGAAATCTGAAGCTACACTATCAAGAATTTCCGTAACCCCTTCACGTAATTCCGCTTCCATAGCAGACATCGACATAGCACCGCCATCATCGAAGTCGTCATCATCCTCATCATCTTTTTCAGGCTCTTCAATGCCCTCTTCGATGCGCTTTGCTTTTGCTGCCGCTTCTTCTTCTTCTTTTTTCTCTGCTTCAATTTGCTGAGGCGTTTTTACAACCGGCTCACCTTTTTCAAGCGCCACCGCAGCTGCAGAGTTATCAGGAACACCACCATTTTCAGCAGCATATGTTGCCTCAAGGTCGATAATATCCCGCAATAATACGCGCTCGTCTTCAAGCTCCTGACGCCAAACCATAATCGCTTCAAACGTAAGCGGGCTTTCACAAAGCCCACGGATCATAGCATCACGGCCCGCTTCGATACGTTTGGCAATTGCAATTTCGCCTTCGCGAGAAAGCAATTCAACAGTTCCCATTTCGCGCAAGTACATACGCACAGGGTCATCAGTACGGTCATAGCGATCTGAACGACCGCCAGTCGTGGCAGCTGTTGATTTCGCTTTCGTTACACGCGTACCAGTTCCCTCATCATCGTCAGAATCGCTATTTTGCGAATCGTCGGAATCTTCCGCATCGTCATCAGAATCAACAACGTTGATTCCCATCTCGCTGAGAGCAGACATTATGTCTTCAATCTGATCCGGATTAACTTCGTCTGAAGGAAGAACTTTATTTAATTCTTCGTGAGTAATAAAACCACGCGCTTTACCAGCAGCGATAAATTTCTTTACGCTCGCATTCGACAGATCAAGTACTGGACCATCTTGGTTTTCAGCAACTTCTTCTTTATCGGTTTTGTCGGCTTTTGTTTTGGTCATACAAATCTCCCGCCCTTAACCCCGGCTCGCCCAAGCCGTGTGTGGCAATTCAATCCTGTGAGTTGCTTGTGGTAGTATCGTCGATAAGTTCCTGTGACTTCGCTTTCAATGCTTGTCGTTCCGCCACCAACCTTTTTCGACGTGCCCATTCCGCTTTATGTTCCTCGACTCCGTTAGCTGAAGCAAAAGCATTTTTCTCGCTATCCGCCTCGTCTTTCAGAGCCGCAACAGTTGGGAAACGCTCCAGTGCAGCGAGCCATTCACGTCCAGCAACAGTGGCGGGATCTATGGGCTCCTGATTAGGATACTCTTCGAGCAGTTTCGCAGAACGTGTGCGGCCAAGACTCCGTAAATGGGCTGCAATTGCGTCGCGGTCAACCTTTTCCCCAAATTCTTGCACATCTAATGCTGCATTTCTTAGTGTTGAGACATCTTCATCACTAAAAACAGCCATTGCTAACATCTCTTTTGCCTCAATCATCAGATTGGGACTGTCTATTGCACGAATAATCATCCCAAGTCCGGTGCGTCCCGCAAGTCCACGCGTGTCAGATAATTTTACAATTGGACCTTGTGCAACATTCTTGCCGCGAAATTTAGAATTGGATTTTCCATCCCACTTATTCTTCGTCCAATTATTTGAAGATCGTTGCTCTTGTTTTGAAAATCTCAGTTCACGGAAATATTGATAACGTCTATCTTTCAACTCTCGAACGTATGCCATGCGAACTTTTTCATGAACGATTGAAGCCACGGCATTGTCTAAACGCGCCTCAAAACCAGCAATACGTTCTGGGGTATCCAACGGTTCGCGTTTTAATTCTCTTTCCCAAAGCAAATCCACAAGAGGACGCGCATTTCTTAGAAGGTCGCGCAGTCCGTCTTTTCCGCCTTCCGTTTTCAGGAGATCATCTGGATCCATGCCTTGAGGAAGCAAAGTTACAAAAACGGATTTTCCAGGCTCCAGCAAAGGCAAAGCAAGGTCCACAGCCCTCATTGCAGCTTTTTGTCCTGCACCGTCTCCATCAAAACACATGATTGGTTCAGGACCAACACGCCACAACATTTTCAATTGTTCTTCGGTTAGCGCTGTTCCCATCGGCGCAACAGCTGTCGAAAAGCCATTTTCCGCCATTGCGATTACGTCCATATATCCTTCGGAAACAATCAGCCCCCGTGCAAATGGGTCATCGGAGGAGGCACTACGTGACAATTTATAGATCGCATCCCGTGCACGACCATAATTATAAATCACCGACGATTTATGAAACAACGGCGTTTCCGACGAGTTTACATATTTGGGAATACCTTTTTCTTTGAGTATCTCTGCCGTTTCCAGTGCACGCCCGCCAAGAGCGATAGGTCGCCCCGTTGGATCAAGAATAGGAAAAATAATTCGGTGCCGAAAGGCATCATATGGTGGTTTGCTTGGTTGTTTTGACTCCCTCACCAATCCAATCTCAAGCAAATCTTTAGCCGTAGCACCTTGTTCAACTAGATGATCATGCAGCGTCTGCCAACCTTCAGGCGCATAACCTATCCGGTGACGTGACCACGCTCCTTCACCCAGTCCTCGTTGCTTTTGCAGATAATCTCGCGCTTGTTGACCGCACTCGCTTCGCAATTGTGCTTCATAAAAGCTGACGGCTGCATCCATCAGCTCAAAAAGAGATTTACGTTTTTTAACCTGTTTTTTTTCCGCAGCATTCTCTGTTGGCAACTCCATGCCAGCCATTAACGCTAATTTTTCGATAGCTTCCTGAAAGCTAAGTCCCTCAGTCTCCTGAACGAACGCAATTATGTCGCCAGAGTTTTGAGTAGAAAAACATCTGTATGACCGCTTTTCATCATCAACATAGAAAGATGGCGTCTTTTCATCCTTAAACGGCGAAAGACCTTTAAAATTCTTTCCTGAGCGCACGAGTTTAACTTTGCGCCCAATATAACCGGATATTGGCAATCGGTCTTTTAATTCATCTATGAAAGCTTCAGAAAACCGCATCACACCTCTTCGAACCCTATCTTTTTCAAAGGATAGCTACCGCGTCAGTTATTATATTAACCATACTAATTTGTATTTTTGGTTATAACAGCAATTTTTTTACAGCCGATTTAGCAGCCGCTGACTCAATTTGGTCCGGAAAACGTGCTTTTAGTTCAGTGACACAACGCCCCATATCTTTAAGGCACTCTCCACCAAGCTCTCGCACGACATGTTCAGCTGCAAGGCGGATCTGTGAATCATCTAATTTTTTTGGGATGAACTCTTTTAAAACGTCAACTTCTTCACGTTCTTGCTCAGCAAGTTCTATCTTGCCAGATGCATCATATTCATCTGCAGCCGCTTCACGTTGCGCAATCATGTGACGCAAAATCGCATTTATTTCAGTATCTTCGCATCCGCGGCATTCATCTTTTTTGCGCGCTTTTATATCACGATCTCGTACAGCACATAGTACAAGTCGAAGAGTTGCGGCACGTGTTTCGAGTCCACCAGTCTCGGCTTTTGCGAGTTCTGATTTGAGTTCTTCCCGAAGACTCATGTGTACGCCATCAGCAACATTTTGTTGTAATGCAAGTGACATCTATCTGTTAGTCCTGCTAGGAGTTGAGCCGTTTTCATTACCAAACTTGAAGGTTTTACGACTAATCATCTTGACTGCCAAACCCTCACCTCTCTATTCACGTGCGAAATGCGTCGTGAGTCAATGGTTATGAACACGCTGTAATAAAACAAGAAGGCGCGCTCTTATGCCCAAACAGGTTGCCAATCAAGTCCCTAATACAAAGTTTACC
>CAYGPD010000054.1:0-17209 GCA_964351655.1 uncultured Hyphomonadaceae bacterium
CACTCTTCCACCCCGACACGTCGGTCGCGAGCCGCCCTAATGGGATGGATGACAAGCATTATGGCGCATAATATTGGGAGGGGGATAAGTTTTGTATTGTCCACATTTGTAACCAACAATACGAGATAAAAAAACCCGCCCAGACTGAACTGAGCGGGCTTTTAATTCATAGTTCTAAAATTCGTGACCCGAATTTTAGCCAACAATTTCTTCTGGACGGAAGAAGTAGTTGATTTCGCGCGCTGCAGATTCAACTGAATCTGAACCGTGAACTGAATTTTCACCGATTGATTGTGCGAAAAGCTTACGCACTGTGCCTTCAGCGGCTTCTGCAGGGTTTGTTGCACCCATAACTTCACGGTGCTTAAGCACAGCGTTTTCGCCTTGAAGAACTTGAAGAACAACTGGCGCAGATGTCATGAACTCTACAAGCTCACCAAAAAATCCGCGCTCTGAGTGTTCGGCATAAAACCCTTCAGCTTGAGCAGCTGTCATACGCACGCGCTTTTGAGCAACTACGCGAAGACCAGCTTCTTCAAACACAGCGTTGATTTTGCCAGTAAGGTTACGGTTTGTTGCATCTGGTTTAATAATAGAGAATGTGCGCTGGATAGCCATTTTCAGTTCCTTGGGGTTACGACTTTTGAAGGAAAAAGTTACTTTTGCGCCGTATAGACTGCCTTGCATGCTGGAGCAAGGCCTAGTTTAATATGGTTCCGTATTCCATATTATAGCAGACCTAATGATTACTGACATTGAAGACTTTTTCATAAGGGGTTGTGGTCGTTGCAAACGGTTTGATACTCCTGATTGCTCTATCCACTTCTGGCAGGATGGCCTCAATGCGTTGCGCCGCATCTGCTTAGAAATGGGTCTCGTCGAAACTGTTAAATGGGCACATCCCTGCTATATGCATAACGGCAGAAATATCGCTATATTCGGAGCATTTCGCGGTGATTTTAGATTGAGTTTTATGAATGCGGCACTCTTAAAAGACCCAGAAGGTATTCTGGAAAAACAGGGTGAAAACACACAAAATCCTGACATGATCCGCTTTAGCAATAGTGGACGCGTTAAAGAACTGGAACCAACTATTCGCCAATACCTTAAAGAAGCGATGGAATATGCTGAAAAAGGGATACAACCAGAGAAGACAACAACTGAACTTGTATTGCCTGACGAGTTGATTGAGGTTTTGGATGCGGATCCTGAGCTGGCTGAAGCTTTTCATGGACTAACGCCCGGTCGCCAGAAAAGCTATGCTATAAACCTAAACTCAGCAAAAACTTCGCAAACTCGGTTTAACCGAATTGAAAAATTCCGTCCTAAAATTCTCGCAGGTAAAGGCGCGATGGAGCGGTAAGACTATGCTTTTTTATCCCATCCGCCGCGATCATTCTGTTGAAAATAGCTGACGGTCTGTCCTGCATCTTTTGCAGTTTTAAACTGGGAGCGTGCTGTATCGCGCGCATTAAAGTCATCGCCATCAAATACGACCATGCACCGCACATATTTGGTGGCGTCGGACGGCTCATCCGGCAAACGATTTCCATCTAACAACACGATTATATCGGCATTGTTCGCGGATGTAGCTTCTGTTGAAAGCAAGATAGGCTGACGCTCTAGCGTATCTCCCGCTTTATCAGCACGCGCATGAGGCAGAAAGCTTGTATCTTTCCAAGTCCACAAACCTAGATCCAGTCGCGGCAGGCGCTCCTTACTACCTAAGATAAGGACACGCCATTCTTTTTGCAGGCATTTTTCCAGCAAAGGGCCGAGCGCTTCTTCTAATGAAGTGCGCTCTAAATGGTAAAACCACCATTCCCCGTTTGATTTGCTGGTGTCATCTGACAAGGAGATTAGTCCTCGTAATTGTCAGCAACGATGCGATCTAACAAACGTGGGCCATAGCCTGAAGCCCAACCTGTTTCCATTGGACGGTTTTTGTTTGAACGCCAAGCCACACCTGCAATATCAATGTGTGCCCAAGGCGTGTCATTTTCAATGAAGCGTGCAAGGAATTGTGCAGCTGTTGCGGACCCTGCAAGCGGGCCACCCATATTACGCATGTCTGCAATTTCTGAATCAATCTGCTTATCGTAAGTTGTGGATAAAGGCATACGCCAGATTGTTTCACCTTCAGCTTTACCAGCAGCATCAATCTGCCCAGCAAGCTCATCATTATTTGAGAACACACCTGCATGCTCATCACCTAAGGCAACAAGTATCGCACCTGTGAGTGTTGCAAGATCTATAATTGCGCGTGGCTTGTGTTTCTCTTGAGCGTACCAAAGCACATCCACAAGGACGAGACGACCTTCTGCATCAGTGTTTTGAATTTCAATCGTTTTGCCAGCAGCAGATTTAAGCACATCGCCCGGACGAATAGCATTTCCATCAGGCATATTCTCAACAAGACCGACAAGCCCAACAACATTGGCTTTGGCTTTACGTGTCGCAAGAGACACCATAGCCCCCACAACAGCGGCGGAACCACCCATATCGCCTTTCATGTCTTGCATGTTCAAGCCAGGTTTTAGGGAAATACCACCCGTGTCGAATGTCACGCCTTTTCCAACAAGCGCAACTGGCGCAGCGGTTTTATCTTTGCTGCCATTCCATTTCATCACAACAAGGCGAGAGCCTTTGACAGAACCTTGGCCCACACCCAAAAGCGATCCCATGCCGAGTTTTTCCATCGCAGCTTCATCAAGCACTTCGACTTCTAGACCTAAAGATTTGAGTTCTTTAAGGCGCTCTGCATAGCTTTCTGGGTGAAGCGTGTTGGGTGGCTCGTTCACAAGGTCACGCGCCATTTCAGTTCCGTCTGCAGTTGCTGACAGACGTACCCAAGCACTTTCAGCTTCTTTTACAGAGGATGTTACAATGGCGACATCTATGAGGGTTGGCTTTGCATCATCTTTGAGAGTTGTGCGGTAATTATCGAATCGGTAAGCGGCCAAACGCGCGCCTAAAGCAAGGCGCGCAGCTGAATCTGCAGAAGCATCGCTTACGATGTCTAAGGATTTTGCACCTGATACGAGAAGTTTTTTCACAAGTGTTGCACCTGTGTTTTCAAAACTGCGATCATCGGCTTTGTCTGACTTTCCAAGCCCAACAATCAGCACACGTTCTGCTTCCACACCGGCGGGAGCCAAAATTTCGACAATTTGTCCTGATTTCCCTTCAAAACGTGCAGCTTTCATCGCTTTTGTCAGCGCGCCTTGGGAGGTTTTGTCTACCAATACTGCAGCTTCATCGAGAAGACTGTCGCCCTCATAACATAGATAGGCGATTGCATCGGCGTTTGCGCTGGATTTAAAAGTGATGTTCATATTGGCACGTCCCTTTAGAGTGTGTTTGCTCTGAAATAAGCGTCGACAGCCAGTATGCAAGGCGTTAGGCACAATTTATAGACAAAGCGCGTTTGGTTAAAACATAGACATTGGAATTGCCTTTAAATCAATCTGGCATATTCAAGTTTTAGCTGTCAGGGTCAACTTCTTGCCTTTCTTGAAAGGCGCAACATTGATAAGGGAAGTGAATGGATCGCTTTCAGCAATATCTGTTTGGGAATGTTTTGCGCACTATGGTCGCCATTGTGGGCGGCCTTGTCCTCATAGCACTATTAACGCAGGGCTTGACCCAAATTGATCTGATTGTCGAAAATAGGCAATCAGCCCTCACCTTTCTATACGTGTCCGTGCTGGCTGCCCCTCAAGTAGTTGGTCTGTTGTTGCCGATTGCTTTGTTTGTGGCTGCCATCAGCACGTTGAACCGCGCGCACCGAGATAGTGAAATTGTTGTTGCACAAGCTGCAGGCATGTCACGCCTTCAAATAGCATCACCCGTTTTACGTATTGCCGCTTTTGCAGCCATCATTCATTTGTGCATAAATTTGTGGGTGCAACCAGCTTCTTATAGAGAGATGCGTGAAACACTCACCTCCGCTAGAACTGACTTGGCTGCAACATTGGTTAAACCCGGCGAGTTTAACTCTCCCGCGCATAATCTGACGGTTTATGTTGGGAAATCTTTGGGCGGCGGTGAATTGCGTACCCTTCTTATTAGTGATTCACGCGACCCAGATGCAAACACAACATATATTGCGCGTACAGGTGCAGTGACTGAAGTTGAAGGTGTTCCGGCCATTCTCATGCGCAATGCGCGTGTTCAGAAAGTCGATGCCAATGGACAATTGTGGGATGGAACCTTTGACCAATATATCTACGAACTTGCTGCTTTTATGGATTCAGACACAAGCTATGTTCTTAAAGCATCAGACCGCTTCTTAGCTGAGCTGTTTTATCCAGATCAGAATAATTTCTATGACCGCGACAATGCTGATAAATTCCTCGCTGAAGGGCATTCCCGCCTTGCATTGCCATTGATGAATATGTTCATGGCCATGCTCGCAGTAGTAGCTGTTCTGGGGGGGGATTTCAGTCGCAGAGGCTATCAAAGGCGCATTAGTATAGCGACAGGTATTGGATTATTTATTCAACTACTCGCATTGGCCTCATCTTCTATTGGAGAAGACGATCCAAGCTTAAACATTATCCAATACGCCGTACCTATTTTAAGTTTCAGTATACTCGCATTCTTATTCTTCTGGGGACGCGGCTTAAAGCTTGCCGCCAAAGCGATGAAAAAAAATAATTCCGGACAATCCGAGGTTACAGCTTAAATGGTTATTGCCGGACGCATTCAACGCTATATTTTCATGCAATCACTGGGCGGATTGGCTATGACGCTGGGTATAATTCTCGGCGCTATTTTGCTCGTTGATATGGTCGAGCAATTGCGTACCGTCGGAGCGCGTGCGGAATTGTCTCTTCTTGGCGCTTTTCAGCTTACAATTCTAAAAGCTCCACAGCTCATTCTAGAAACAATGCCTTTTGCAATCCTTGTCGGTAGCATGTTGGCATTTTCTAAACTCAATCGCTCCTCAGAATTGTCCGCCATACGTGCATCTGGAATATCTGCATGGCGTTTCTTAGGGCCAGTATTCGTCCTTGCCGCAATGCTTGGCGTATTATCCATGACCGTACTGGACCCGTTATCAACCTACTCAAACGCGAAATACGAATTTGAACGCGAATATCTTCTCAGCGATACAGGTGCGATCAAAGAAGCAAATGTTAAACTGAAAAATGTATGGCTTCGACAAGGTAGCGATGGCAATCAATCTGTTGTCCACGGAAATATCGCTGAAAACGACAATCAAAGCCTTGTCGATGTTGAGATTTTCATCTTTGATCGCGATGGCGATGAATTTGAATATCAACGCCGTATTGATGCCAAACGAGCCACACTACGCCCTGGCTTTTGGCAATTGGAAGGCGTTACGGAATATTCTTCTTCCAACGAACCAATCAAACAAGACTATTTGGCACTTACCACAACACTTGATCCAGGAACCATTCTTAATCGGTATACGGATGCTAAATCAGTTTCTTTCTGGAAACTTCCGCAACTGATTCAAGAAGCGCAACGCGCAGGCTTGGATGATGAACAATATGTTCTCAAGCTTCATACTCTCTTAGCTATGCCAGCATTGTTGGGCGCAATGGCACTCATTGGTGCCGTTGTATGTTTACGGTTAAGGCGTTCTGGTGGTGTTACTCAGTTGTTATCTGCAGGAATTGGTGCTGGGTTTCTATTATTTTTCGTCAACCAAGTCTCAAAAGGACTCGCAAGTTCGGGGGCAACACCTCCCGAAGCTGCAGCTTGGGCACCAGCACTAATAGCGCTATTTAGCGTGCTTAGTATCATTGCTTTTGTAGAAGATGGCTAAAGAGACACAATAAAACAATCATTTTGCTCTGGACGTGGATACCCGCTTTCCCTAATCAGAATACAAGTTTAGTAAATAGTATCTGCAATAGTGTGCGGGCAAGGAAGAGTAGTGGTTTCAAATATTTTCCGATACGCAGCTGCTGCTGGGGCAATCATTTCTTTTGCCGGTCCTGCAATTGCACAGGACTCAGCACTTAGTCTGCCGCAATCTCAGCGCGTTTATTTGAATGCAGAACGTCTGATTCAAGATAATGATAACGAACAAGTTATCTACGAAGGCAATGTGCTTGCTCGCTTTGGTGATCGCATGCTGCGTGCAGACCGCGTTATCTATGATCAAAAAAACCGTATTGTGCGCGCTCAAGGCAATGTCGAAATTATCGATGAAAACGGGCAATCCCGATATGCGGATGAAATTCAAGTCGATGAAAACCTAAAAGACGGATACGCGCTGAATTTTTCTTCCCGTCTAGACGGCGGTGCAGTTGCGACCGCGTCAGCTGTTATTCACGACGAGAAAAAAGGTAATACACTCGAACAAATGGCATATACAGCCTGTCCTGTGTGTGTGGAACCGGGCAGCGAACCCACTTGGTCTATCAAAGCCAAACGTGCGGTGCAGGACAAACAAAGCCAAATGATTAGTTATCAGCACGCCTTTTTAAATATTAAAGGTGTTCCTGTAATGTATGTGCCCTATTTCGCACATCCAGATCCAAGCTCTGAGCGTCGCTCTGGTCTATTACCACCCGACCTTGGAGTGAGTTCGAAGACAGGTGTTTTTTACGAACAACCCTATTACTGGTCAGTCTCCCCCTCTTCGGAGCTAACAATCAGTCCCACATTTTACGAACGCGTAAACCCTTTGCTTGGATTGGAATATAAGAAACGTTTTTGGTCGGGTTATGTCGCCGCCAAAGGGGCTTTCACGTATGATTCAAACTTTGATGGTGATGGTGTAAAATTTGGTGATGAAACATGGCATAGTCATCTCTATGGTGAAGGCCTCTTTAACATAAACAAAGACTGGAAATGGGGCTTTGGGACTGAAGTACAGTCTGATGACCTGTATGACCGTCGTTATGATATTGACGGTCAAAACCAAATTCGCGGTATTTACGCCAACCAGTCCAGAAGTCTTCTGACCCAATTGTATGCTCAAGGACAAACAGAAAGCATGTATACCGAGGTAGGTTTACTGCGTTTTCAAGGTCTAGAAGAAAGTGCTGATCCTGCCAGAACACCGTTGATCGCTCCTACTTTGTTTGCTGAAAAAAACTTTGGACTTGGTAATTTCCAAAATTTAAATCTCGGAAACATTTCCGTAGCAGCATCCTCAGCAGTTATAGAAAGAGATTTAGGCGTATCCTCGCGTAGAGCTACGGTCGACAGCAATTGGCGCATGCGTAATATTGTTGGACCTGGTTTAGTTGTTGAACCTTTTGCTCAAGTGCGTGGCGATCTATATGACATAGAAGATACTGACGGTAATTTTGAAGAGAAATCGACAAGTCGTGCCCTTGCGCTTGCCGGAACACAAGTGAGCTACCCTCTCACAAGAAGAGCAGGACTATTTGACGTCGTTATAGAGCCAACAGCGATGGCTGCTTGGGGGACTGACAATGCCAATAACGGTGGTATTCCAAACCAAGATGCTGTTAGGTTTGAGGCAGATGAATCCACCCTCTTTAAACCAAATGCGGCTTCCAATTATGACTTGTGGGAAGGTGGATCCCGATATTCCATCGGTTTCAATGCTGCTGCTCGCTGGGGACAAAATAACTCGATCAATGGTATCTTTGGACGACGCTGGCAAGAATCTGCCGATACTGCGTTCGACGAGCTTACTAACCTCAAGGGAAAAGATTCCGACTATGTGGCGGGAGCCGCTTTAAATTTAGGGAATACACTAAATCTAAGTACTCGCTTTAGAATGGATCACGATACCTTCGATCTCAAACGGATTGATGCGCGTGCGACAGTGAATTATTGGCGTTTGAAAAATACCGTTCAATATTTCCGTTTAGATGAAACACTAAGCAATTCTGGTGGCGAGGAAGGCTTCTCATCTTATGGAACCTTCCGAGTGACCGACAATATAGGACTTGTCGCAGGTATTGATCGAAATATAGCCGACGAAAGCAATACCCGCCAGATTTACGGGCTTTCTTTCCAAGATGATTGTTCCTTTTTCGAACTTACATATGAACGCAACCAAACTTTAGACCGCACAATAGGCCCCTCAGAATCCATCAATTTCCGTTTTACCCTCAAATCACTCGGCAATATGGGTAGTAACGAATTTGATTAGACGCATTTTTCTGTGCGCAAAAACAATTCTTGCCATAGAGTTTCCTTTTTTACAGATAGAATGCATATCAACACAGCTTTCTAATTGCGCCAACGCACAGAGTCGTTATGCTTGGCGTTCTTTGGTGAAAAAGGCTTTGACGGTAGATTGCGGGCACAAAATGGATAAATATATGACACGTTTGACATCCCGACTTAAAAAGCTAGTGCTTGTTTCTACAAGCTTTCTAGTGTGCTCTCCAATTGTTGCGCTTCCTGTTATGACAGCTAACGCTCAAGAAGCGCCTACAGTTGAAGCAAGTGAAGGTATTGTTGCCATCGTCAACGATAAGCCAATCACTTATGAGGATGTGAGACAACGTACGCAATTTATCTTAATCAGCTTGGGCGTTGCGCCCAATCAGGACACAATACGCCAAGCACAAATGCGTGCTGTGGAAAGCCTGATCGATGAAAAACTTCAAATGGAAGAGGCCGCAGAATACGAGCTTGAAGTTTCCGATAAAGAAATTGACGATTCGATTGCAAATCTAGCTGCAAACTCAAACACAACTGTTGAAACATTTCTTTCGAGCCTCACCCAGCGCGGATTAAATCCACGTACGCTTCGAGATCAAATACGTGCTGATACAGCGTGGCGTCAGCTTGTTGGCGGACGGTTTGGGTCGAGAGTTCGGATTTCTGAACTTCAAATCGATGACAATCTTGAACGATTGGAAAAAAACCTCGACGAGACCCAATATCGTCTAGCTGAAATTTTCCTTCCAGCGAGTGGGCAAGAGGAATTTACGCAAGTATTTCAAGGCGCTTGGGAATTGAAACGTCAGATCGAAGCTGGAACAGCACCTTTTGCTGCGGTTGCGCAACAATTTTCTGCTTCACCAACCGCCAGTGCAGGTGGAGAAATCGGCTGGCTTGGAGAGACGCAGTTAAAAGCTTCATATGCTGAACAAGTACAAGCACTTACAGGACCAGGATTGACAGACCCTATTGCGACAGACAATGGCGTCTACTTGATTTCATTGATCAACAAACAGGCACCTGTTGAGCCTAAATTATCTGGTTTTGATCTGAAACAAATTTATGCAACAGGCACAAATGCTGAATCTGCCGTTTCTGAAGCTGCTTCTAAAATTGGTTCCTGCTCAAACTTAACACAAGACACAGCAAGTGCAGCTAACGTAAAATATGCAAACTTAGGTGAAACCAAAATTGAAGAGCTTAGTGCTGATTATTTTGAGTTTTTCAATGCTTTACCAGAAGGTGGACAGTCTCAAGTCCTCAACCTCAATGACGATAAAGCGGCCTTAGTATTTGTTTGTTCACGCATTATGACTCGCGGTAGTATGCCAACACGTGAAGAAATTGAAGATAAACTTCATGGTGAAATGGTTGAGATGATGGCGAGCCGCTATCTACGTGACCTGCGTCGCGAAGCAACTATTATCCGCCGCTAAACATCGTTTTAGCCTTTTACTGAACGGAATTATGCAGTGTCTCACCCTTTGCCGCTTGCTTTAACTATGGGCGATCCGGCGGGTGTAGGACCGCTGCTGACATGGCGCGCATGGGAAAAATGCAAGACTAAACAAGGTGGTAATCACAGTCCGTTCTTTGTGATTGCGTCTAAAGATATCCTTCATGCCGCTCAGAAAAAGTCAGGGATTGAAGGGCAGATAGAAACGATTAATTCGCCTCAAGACGCGGTGGATATCTTTCATAAATCGCTGCCGGTTTTGCATATTGATTGCCCTGAAACCCAATTAGGACAGCCAAATCCGGAAAGCGCGCACGCCATTATTGAATCCATCCAGATGGCTGTAGGTTTTACATATAAAAATCAAGCTTCTGGCGTCGTCACAAACCCAATTAACAAAGCGCTTTTGTATAAAAAAGGCTTCTCTTTTCCCGGTCATACTGAATTTTTAGCGCATCTTGCACATTCTCAGCAGGGCGACAACATAGCGCCTGCTCCACTTCCGATCAAGATCATGCTGGACGATGGTTTACGTGTGGCCCTTGCCACCATCCACACTGCTTTGCGTGAAGTACCGGACTTGATCACTCAAGCTTTAATTGAGGACGTTTCGCGCATTGTCGATGCAGGGTTATCGCGTGATTTTGGATTAAATTCGCCGCGTATCGCGCTAGCAGGATTAAACCCTCATGCAGGCGAAGAAGGCAGTCTTGGAATGGAAGAGATTGAACAGATAAATCCCGCGGCAAAAACTTTGCGTGATGCTGGATTAAACATCTCTGATGCTCAACCGGGAGATACTGTTTTTCATGCCATGCTGGATGGACAATATGATGCTGTCATCGCCATGTATCATGATCAGGGACTAGCACCACTCAAATCGCTCGATATGTGGGGCGGCGTAAATGTGACACTCGGGCTTCCATTTATTCGCACATCTCCCGATCATGGAACCGGATATAGTGTAGCAGCAGATGGTTCTGCGCGAGCGGATAGTTTAATCGCTGCGATTAATTTGGCATCTGATATGGCGAAAGCGCGCGCAAGCGCTTAAAGACATAGAATGTCCGAACCACACATCTTAAATGCACGCGCCAATAAGTCTCTCGGTCAACACTTCTTGTTTGACCCAGACATTTTAAACCGCACCGCCCTTTGTACTGGCCCCGTTGAAGGGCGTACAGTAATCGAAGTCGGCCCCGGACCGGGTGGATTGACGGCTGCCCTCCTGCGCAATGGCGCAAAAAAGGTGATTGCTGTCGAGATGGATGCGCGGTTTGCTGAGAATTTGCGAAGCTGGAAAGAGTATAAGGAAGGCCGACTCAGCGTCGTCGAGGGGGATGGACTGACGCTCGATTATGAAAAGCTGGTGGAGGGTGAGTCCCTGCCCGTCAAAATTATTGCCAACCTTCCTTACAATGTTGGTACGCCCATGCTCGTCAATTGGATCAAATCTAAATCATGGCGCGGTGAAATGGGACTGATGTTTCAGCATGAAGTCGCGATACGAGTTTGCGCACAGCCCGAAGATAAACATTATGGTCGCCTTGCCGTTTTATCACAGGCCGTCGCCAATACACACATCGCCTTCACTTTGCCACCCGGTGCTTTTAAGCCGCCGCCTAAAGTTGATTCTTCAGTTGCTGTACTCATGCCGCTCGCTGATGAAGAAAAATATGCTCACCTTGATGCATTAGAAAAGGTGACAGCCGCCGCCTTTGGCCAACGCCGAAAAATGCTCCGCGCTGCTCTCAAATCATTGGCAAAAACTAAAAACTTGGACGCGACTGAATGGTTGGAAAAATGTGATATTGACCCCACCCGCCGCGCCGAAACCTTAACGCAGCACGAATTTCGCGCGCTCACAGATGGTTTTTTATTAGGTTAAGTTGGGTATTTCAAGTAGATACTCAAACATGCTTGCCTTTTGCGTTCTGCTTACGCATGGATTTAAACTAAGTTTCTTCATACACGTGTTGGTGGAAACTAACATTTGCAGAACTAAACCAATTAGCATTGAGTGATATTTTATGGCGGACTCACAAAAAACGATTGAGCAACTTTCCGCTCTAGCTCAAGACACACGCTTTGCAGTCTTTAAAGTCTTGATGCAGGCTGGAAAAGATGGATTACCTGCTGGCGAAATTGCCAAAATATTATCTGTGGCACCCAACACACTTTCAAGCCATCTGGCCATCATCACACGCGCCAATCTCGCTACTGTAACCCGCGAAGGACGTAGCTTAATATATAAAGCTCAGCTTGAGGGCGTGAAGGACTTACTTTCGGCTTTAGTGGATGATTGCTGCAATGGTCATCCTGAAATCTGTATTGAATTATCCGATCTAACCTCGAAACGATGCTAAACATCTAATTCATTATTTCGGCAAGTATTGAAATATAAGAATTCCCCTGATATCACAGCCTCAAAGGAGCCTGTGAAATGGGTATTTTCGAACGCTATTTGTCGTTATGGGTCGCACTATCTATCGCAATAGGTATTGGTCTAGGGACATTCTTTCCTGCCGTTTTTAGCGCGCTGGCCAATCTGGAATATGCAAATGTGAATTTGCCTGTCGCCATTCTCATATGGGCGATGGTGTGGCCTATGATGATTGGTGTTGACTTCACCAGCTTGAAAAACGTTGGCGATAAGCCAAAAGGTCTAATCATAACAATTGTCGTAAATTGGCTGATTAAACCTTTCACAATGGCCGCCTTAGCGGTTTTATTCTTCAAGCATATCTTTGCTGGCATTATTCCTAGCGAAGACAGCGAAAGCTATATTGCTGGATTAATATTGTTGGGAGCCGCACCTTGCACCGCGATGGTGTTTGTGTGGTCACAAATGACTAAAGGAGACCCCGCCTATACGCTTGCCCAAGTGAGCGTGAATGACACAATTATGGTGTTTGCTTTCGCTCCCATTGTAGCATTTTTATTGGGAGTGACAGAAATTGTCGTTCCTTGGGCGACTTTAATCCTGTCTGTGGTTTTATATGTGCTTATCCCTCTCATAGCCGGCTTAATTATGCGGTCATGGCTTCAGCGCAAAGGCGGCATGCGAGCAATTGAGGGCTTTATCGCAAATGTGAAACCGTTTTCTGTTATTGGATTACTTGCAACAGTCGTTTTGCTTTTCGGCTTTCAGGGACAGGTCATTCTTGTAAGCCCTCTCATTATTGCCCTTATCGCTGTGCCAATCCTTATTCAATCATATGCGATATTCGCACTCGCTTATGGCGCTGCTTGGGTTTGGAAAGTTCCGCACAATGTCGCCGCGCCCTGCGCGATGATAGGCACATCTAACTTTTTTGAACTCGCTGTTGCAGTCGCCATTAGTCTATTTGGCTTGTCATCTGGGGCTGCTTTAGCAACTGTTGTTGGCGTTCTGGTTGAAGTGCCGGTAATGCTATCACTCGTCGCATTCGCAAATCATACACGGTCTAAATTTCCTAAGTGAGAACATCCATGATTGTTATTCATCACAACCCAGATTGCGGCACATCCCGCTCAACTTTGGAGCTTATAAAGGCTGAGGGACATGACCCCATTGTGATTAATTATCTCGATGAAGGCTGGACACGGCCCCAGCTTCTCGCACTCTTTGCAGCGGCGGACCTAACACCAAGTGCTGCTCTTCGCAGAACTCAATCCCCTGCTCAAGAATTGGGGCTACTTGAAGAGGGTGTTTCAGAAGACACTATTCTTGAGGCAATGCTGGAACATCCCGTGCTGGTAAATCGGCCAATCGTTTGCTCACCCTTGGGTATCAAACTTTGTCGCCCATCCGAGACAGTCAAAAGCCTACTTTAAAGACGTCGGTTTCTTGGAATTAAAGGAAGGGATTAACCTCCCTTCTCCAACTTTTCAGCATCAGCCAATAGCACATCAACGCGTGCACCTTGGCTCGCTTTTCGACGCGCTAGGCGTTCAGTATAAAGGATTGAGCGCAATTCTTCATAGGCCGTTTCAATATTGTCATTCATGATGACATAATCATACTCACCCCAACGCTTTATATCAGGACCTGCACCCAATAAGCGCTTCATCACTGCTTCTGGTGTAGCTTCGGCGCGGCCTTCTAGACGTTTTTTCAATTCGGCGATGCTTGGCGGCAATATAAAAACAGAGACAACATCGCCCGGCATACATTGCTTGAGCATGCGGGCCCCCTGCCAATCCACATCGAACAAAACATCTATGCCTTGACGCAATAATGGTTCAACTTTGCCACGTGGTGTACCGTAATAGTGTTCAAACACTTGCGCCCATTCGAGGAATTGGTCGCCACCTATCAGGCTTTTGAAATCTTCGTGCGTTTTGAAATAATAATGAACAGCTTCTTCTTCATCCGGCCTGATGGCGCGAGTCGTCGCCGATACGGATAGCTCTACACCTTCAACCTCTTTCAACATCCTACGCGTGAGTGTTGTTTTTCCGGCACCTGATGGGCTGGAAACAACGAACATAATACCACGGCGATCGGGACGATTAGGTTGAAGAGGGTTATTCGACATTTTGTATCTGCTCTTTAAATTGATCTATACCCGTCTTAAGGGCCAAACCGACATTTGTCAGGTCTAGTGAGGCAGATTTAGAGCACAAAGTGTTTGCCTCACGGTTAAGCTCTTGGCATAAAAAGTCCAGTTTTCGGCCCCGCGCGCCCTTTCCGGCTAGTAATTCACGGCCCGCCGCAATATGAGCATCAAGGCGATCAAGCTCTTCTTTTACATCCGCTTTAGAAGCAAAAATAGCCGCTTCTTGCGCTATACGTTCATCACTGACTTCATCCGCTTCGGCTTTCAACGCTTGCAATCTCGCGACGAACCGGTCGCGCACCAATACTGGCTGTTCTTTCGCAATTTCCGCAGCCTTTGCAGAATTGGCAGCTAGCTCATCGAGAATATCCGTCAAAATGGTTTGTAATGCCGCTCCCTCAGATGCACGCGCTTGCTCAAAGCTAGTAAGTGCATTATCCAGACTTACAAGTAGTTCTTCTTGCATAGCCTCGTCAAATGTGTTGGCAGATCGACTAGAACCAGAAGCGATAACCCCCTTTATGCTCATCAACTGAGAGAGGTTATCACCAAGCGTCGCATTTAAGTGTGCCTGCATACGGCTTTGGCGCGAAAGGCGAGATAATAACGCAGTATCAATACGTGGCCCTGTTTCAACACGCTCGTGTTCGACCTGCAGTTGGATTTGCAGATTACCACGTGTAAAGCGTGATTTTATACGTTTTTTAGCTTCAAAGTCCAAAGCATCTAAGCCTGAAGGGGTATTGAGGCGTATATCTAATCCCTTACCGTTTACGCTTCTAATTTCCCAAACCCAATGGCCCCAGTCCGCACTTCCCTCAGCACGCCCAAAACCGGTCATTCCCATGAGAGTCATTCCGCTGGTCTCCACTTGTATTTTTATTATAGTCTATTGTTTCTTTTCACGCTCAATTTGGCGCCAATTTGCTACGTTTCGAAGATGCTCACCATGCGTCGCCGCAAAGGCATGCCCACCTGAACCGTCCGCAACGAAGAATATGTACTTTGATTGGGGGGGATTTAAAACCGCAGCAATCGCCTCTTTACCCGGATTACATATAGGGCCTGGTGGCAATGCCGGTATTTGATAGGTGTTATATCCTGTTTCCATATCCAATTCGCTGCGGCGTATACCGCGCTGGTTGCCTTTAGAATCGACAAGACGGCCATTATTGCAACGTTCTGGATGCAACATACATACGCCGTATATAATTGTTGGATCAGTTTCTAATCGCATTGAGCGACGCAAACGATTGGTAAACACAGCAGCTACTTCAGGACGCTCTTCTGGAAGACCTGTCTCTTTTTCAACGATAGATGCCAGAATTAATGCCTGCTCTTTAGTTTCAATCGGCAAACCATCTTGGCGACTAGCCCAAAGCTCATCGATTAGAGTATTTTGCGCGGCAATCATACGCCGAACAATTGTTTCACGGCTTTCATTACGAGACACCATATAGGTATCTGGAAGCATCATCCCCTCAGCAATATCTGTAGGAACCTCACCGGTAAGAATATCCATTTCCGCAAGGCGCTGAAGAATCATATCACTGGTCAATCCTTCCGGAATTGTAACAGGATAGAGAATCGATTTTCCCTCTACTAGGATATCGACAATATCTTTGAGGCTCGCACCAGAAGGAATGGCAAACTCACCCGCCTTCATCTGTGTTTCTGATTTTAAGTATTTTGCAGCGAGGCGGAAGCGGCGCACATCTCGAATTGCTCCAACTTCTTGTAACGCGCTTCCCATACTCACAACACTTGCGCCCTTAGGGATCATTACGATCCGATCCTCACCTGTTACAGTGAGTGGACCTTCAGCGACAAGTTGTTGCTTGGCGTAATAATACCCGCCACCAAGAATGACGGCGGCGAGCATAAGCAAGGCTAAAAACAGCGAAACGAGTATCTTCAAGGCTCCACCTTTTTTCTTTGGCGGGGTGTCAATGCTCGTTTCGTTCATAGATTAATCTACTTGTTTTAGAACCATCGCAGCGTTTGTTCCACCAAATCCAAACGAGTTAGATATAGCAGCCTTGATCTCTCTTTTCACAGCCACTTTCGGTGTCAAATTGATTGTGGCATCAAATGAAGGGTTTTCAAGGTTAAGTGTTGGCGGCACGATATTGTCGCGAATAGCCAGCGCGCAAAACGCAGCTTCTACAGCACCAGCGGCACCAAGCAAATGGCCAATCGCAGACTTTGTAGATGACAAATTCACACCGGCAGCATACTCACCAAGGACGCGCTCTACGGCGCGCACTTCAGTTTCGTCACCCGCTGGTGTAGATGTACCATGCGCGTTTACGTAGTGAATATCTGCAGCTGTAAGGCCCGATTTTTCAAGCGCTGAACGCATCGCACGCTCACCACCATTACCCGATGTATCAGGTGACGTGATGTGGTAAGCATCTCCAGAGAGACCATAGCCAGCAACTTCAGCGTATATTTTCGCGCCACGTGCTTTTGCGTGCTCATACTCTTCAAGCACCACAATTCCAGCTCCCTCTCCCATTACAAAGCCGTCACGGCCTTGATCATATGGGCGGGATGCCGTTTCAGGTGCATCATTATAGCTTGTCGACATTGCACGACAGGCCACAAAGCCCGCGATACCAATACGACAAACAGCAGCCTCTGCACCACCTGCAATCATCACATCTGCATCACCAGATTGAATCAAACGTGCACTATCACCAATTGCGTGCGCACCTGTGGCACACGCTGTTACGACAGCATGGTTAGGGCCTTTAAAGCCATATTTAATAGAAACTTGACCGGATACTAGGTTGATCAAAGCGCCCGGAATAAAGAACGGACTGATCTTACGCGGTCCTTTCTCATGCAAAACAACTGCTGTGTCTGCAATGGAAGAAAGACCACCAATACCTGAACCAATTAAAACACCTGTACGGAATTTTTCATCATCAGTTTCAGGAACCCATCCGGAGTCGGCGACCGCTTCATCAGCAGCCGCCATCCCGTAAAGGATAAATTCGTCAATGCGCCGTCTTTCCTTGGGAGACATTACTGTGTCTGGATCAAACGAAGCAGGATCATCTTCTGATCCGCCACCGCG
>CAYGPD010000055.1:0-17111 GCA_964351655.1 uncultured Hyphomonadaceae bacterium
ATATATTTCGCATTCTGTCCCTCTATTTCCACTCTTTACGCTGTGACGCGCAATTTCTTCTGTAATTCACGCGCAAATTTACGCACTTGGTTTTCACCGCCCAAACCTATTTTTGATGTCATGACAGGCTCTTTTTGATCTCCAAAGATAATCAACGATCCCTCTTCATCATCCTCTGGCAGAGAAAATCCATGCTCTGCAAAAGTGGTGCGTACCCCCGCCCATTCTGAAATAGGATCATAGCCTTTATCGATAGAACCGCGATCATTGGGTGGATCAACAACAATTGTTTTTTCCAAAGCACCCGACGTCAGCAAATGCTCGACTTCCCACGACGTACCCGGACGCGGCGATGGTAGGAGAACAATCATTTCAGCTTTATCAATCAGCAATTTTATCGCGTCCTGCCAAACCTCATCAGCCACACGCACGCGACCCGCCCCCATATGCTCAAGCGGCTTACCAAGCGCTATCAACTTTCCGAGTGGACGAAGCGCTTTTTCAACTTCTTCTTCAAACTCCAAACGATCATTGGTAAGAATAAACTGCGTCGCACCACCTATGCCATCGGGCCGAAAGCTCATCATTTTAGGCTGGTTGGCACCAATCTTATTGGTTGAGATGAAGGGACGAAGATAAAGGATAAAGCTCTCAACCTTTAAGTCATCATTCTCGCTCAATGATTTAAAAATGCGATCTGCTTCAATGTCTCTATCGCGCTGTTCAAACCAGCCTTCTAAATCAAAGAATAATTGCGCAATAAGAATAGAGATAACTATCGCCGTAATGAAAAGGAATAATGCAGCGATAGGCGGTAGTTCAGGTCGGGACGCAGAAAAGGCTGCAACAAAAGCACCGGTTATCAGGGAGAAAATCAACGCAACCATGCTGATTTTGCGGCCCCAATTTGTGCCAGTGGATGTGTTCATATTTTGCGCAAACCGTTTAAGCATGAATCATCTTGGCCTTATCATCGCGATTATTGCCTCAACATTAGCAAATCCAATGGGGCGGGAATATGTTTTTGTCGTTATGTTTTAACGATAATCACGAGTTGCATGAAATAGCGAAGGCTTCCAGATACGATACAACTATCATTTCTACGCTTTGAGACCATAAACTGCTTGCATCACAGCCGCGTGCATCATAATTTTTAACTATGTTAAAATCATTCCTAGAGCGCCTTAAGGGCGACACCGCCGCATCACAACCAGAGTTTCTCAATGAGAGCGATGCGCGCACCGCCGTGGCTGCCCTATTAGTGCATGCTGCCCATGTTGATGACGATTACACTGATGTGGAGCGTGATCTGATTGGATCAATCCTTGCGCACATCTATAAGCTTAGAAGCGATGAGGCCCTCAGCTTGCGCCAAGAAGGCGAAAAAGCAGAAGAAGAATGCGTGGATACGTTCCGTTTTACGAGTTTGATCAAAACAAACTTACCTGAAACAGACCGCCTTGTCGTGCTGGAAGGTTTGTGGAGCGTAATTCTGTCGGATGAAACACGCGATCCAAATGAAGATGCGCTTGTACGCAAATTAGTTGAAATGATGGGGTTAGATCCCATTTCATCGGCCCATGCACGTCAACGCGTTGAAGCGGCAATGAAGGGATAATATCATGTCAGTGAAA
The DNA here is from genome assembly GCA_964351655.1 of uncultured Hyphomonadaceae bacterium. GTDB lineage: Bacteria > Pseudomonadota > Alphaproteobacteria > Caulobacterales > Hyphomonadaceae > Hirschia. Next base: position 1,635 of record CAYGPD010000055.1, read on the forward strand.
GTTGATTTTATCTATGATATTGCAAGCCCCAATGTCTATCTCGCGCACAAGCTGATACCTGATATTGAGGCGCGTACAGGCGTTAAATTCAACTATGTCCCCACCCTCCTTGGTGGCATTTTCAAGGCGACAGGCAATCAACCTCCCTTTATCACATTCGCAAATGTGAAGGGACGTTTTGCGTATGAACAACTGGAATTTCAGCGTTTTTTAAAGCGGCACAAATTGTCAAAGTTTAAGATGAATTCCAATTTTCCAGTTCACACAGTCTTGCTCCAGCGCGGAGCACTTGTGGCGCAAGAATTGGGTGTCTTCCCTGCTTATTTTGAGGCGGGGCTGAAGGCTGTCTGGGAAGATAACTTAAACCCAAAAGAGCCAGATGTGCTCGCTAAAATACTCAATAAAGCCGGCTTGGACGCCGCCACGATTATCGAACGTGCGCAATCGCCGGAGATTAAAGCAAAGCTCATTCAAAACACCGATGAGGCAGCAAATCGCGGCACATTCGGTGCGCCAACTTTCTTTGTGGGTGAAGAAATGTTCTTCGGTAAAGATCGCCTCGATCAAGTGGAAGAAGAAATCAAAGCGCAACAAACCGCCTAAGGCCTCACGCCATAACTTTATGGTGAGGCATGCTCTGCTTTACCAATAAAACCATTGCGGATAAGCCCTTTAGGGCTAAGACTATCGTGACGCCCTCTTCACGACAGGAAACGATTCATGAGCGACTTTTTACTACTGGCATTCATATTTCTTTGTGCCGGAGTTGTTGCTGTCCCTATTGCGTCACGGCTTGGGCTTGGGTCTGTGCTTGGATATTTGATCGCTGGGATTGTGATCAGCCCCCTGCTTACGCTTTTGCATGTGGACGTGATGTCTATTCAGCATTTTGCTGAATTTGGCGTTGTGATGATGTTGTTTCTAGTTGGCCTGGAGCTAGAACCCAAACTCCTCTGGAAAATGCGCAACCGCCTTATGGGGTTAGGCGGTGGGCAAGTATTTTGTACAGCTATCTTAATCATGGTGGCTGCAATTGCTTTTGGGTTGAGCTGGAAAATCTCCCTCGCCATTGGCCTTGTACTTGCACTGTCCTCAACAGCTATCGTCTTGCAAACTTTGAACGAAAAAGGTCTCATGAAAAGCGATGGTGGGCAGAGTGCTTTCTCTGTGTTGCTATTTCAAGATATAGCGATCATCCCAATGTTGGCTCTTATGCCATTGCTGGCTTCTCCAGAGATTGCACAAGCTGCCGCCCAAGTGACTGGACATGCAGCTGAAGCAGGCGATCACGGCAAAGAAATTAGCCTAGTCAGACATCTCAATGCTTGGCAAACGACACTCGTTACCCTTGGAGCGATTTCAGTCGTCGTGCTTGGCGGAAACTATCTTACGCGCCCTATTTTCAGGTTTATCTCTGCAGCACATTTGCGAGAGTTGTTCACTGCTGCCGCGCTAATGTTAATTATCGGCATTTCCCTGCTGATGAATCTTGTGGGCCTATCGCCGGCGCTAGGTGCATTTTTGGCCGGGGTCGTTTTGGCAAATAGCGAATATCGTCACGAATTAGAATCCGACATTGAACCCTTCAAAGGCATATTACTTGGTATCTTTTTCATAACTGTCGGTGCCCGAATAGATTTCAATTTGCTTGGCAATAGTTTTGCGCTTGTTGCAGGGTTAACTCTGGGACTAATCGCCCTGAAAGCCACCATAATGATGGTGCTTGCCTACATTTTCAAAATTCGAGGGCAACACAAATGGCTATTTGCTGTGGGGCTGGCGCAGGCAGGTGAATTCGGGTTTGTGCTCCTAAGCTTTGTCGTTGCCAACCACATAATCCCTCAACATATCGCTGATATTTTGATGCTTGTTGTTGCACTTTCAATGCTACTTACACCTGTCTTATTTCTCATTTACGACAAGGTGATTGCACCACAATACAATAAAAGCCAAACCCGTGAAGCGGATACAATCCACACTCAAAGCAAAATAATCATGGCAGGCATTGGCCGTATGGGAAGCATTGTTGACCGCATGCTGCGCAGTGCTGGATATGATTCTACAGTGATTGATTACAGTTCCAAACATTTGGATATCCTGCGCGCTTTTGGGATTGATCACGCCTATTTTGGCGATGCTACCCGCCCTGACCTTCTGCATGCTGCAGGCATTGAAGACGCTGAAATCTTGATTGTGAACATCGATCAAAAAGCACAGATCAACAAACTCGTGCACTATGTAAGAACACACTACCCACACATTCACGTCATTTCTCGTGCCGTAGATCGAGACCATGTATATGAATTGTGGAGCATGGGATGTCGCGATATTATACGCGAAACCTACGATAGTTCATTGCGTATTGGCCGCACAACACTTGAAGCGCTGGGGCATTCTCGCGACACCGCCAATCAAATGAAAGATGTTTTTGACGCTTGGGACCGCGAAGCGATGCGCGAAACAGCAGATGCATATGACATCAATATTCCAGCATACCAAAACAAAGCCTTCTTAGCGAAAGTTCAGAAAACACGCCAAGAACGTGAACCTGAACTTCGCCGCAAAATGGCAAATTTAAAGGAGCAAACAAAAGGTGAGGATGCATCGCCCCCTCCACTATCTCCTTCTGCCGATGCCGCTAAAAAAGATGTGACTTAAGCACGCTTTAGAAACATGATTTTTGTCTCGGCATCCCCGTTTTTCCATGCATGCTGGGTGTTGGGACCAAAGCTAATAAAGTCACCTGCTTTAAATTCTACACCTTGCGTTTTTACACCATTTTCTTTGCCCGCATACATAAGCCCATGCCCGGAAACGACATAAGATAGCCACGTATCGGGCGACGCATGAAGCGGAAATTCTTCTGCATTTGGTGCAACTTTAAACATGAAGAAGAACAAGCCGGCTGCTTCAGCTTCAACGCTGATTGCCTCCCAGCCTGAATAGTCCGCCGCACTAAATTCGGGCGCATTCTCTATGCTTATAAAAGACTCACCATTTTTATCCGTCATAGTGAAATGTTTATTTTTAGATGACATTTACTCTCTCCCCATTTCTATTCACCATATTGCACATTGTTCACAATACAAACAAGCTTGGGAAGAGAGTGAAATCTAGCTTAAATTAAGCGGAAGGAATGTCTTTGGGCAGCCCAACTTGCTTTCTAAGCTTTGGCCATTGCGCAGCGTTATTGGCCCCCAAAGAATATGCCCACGGCGTTTCAGCTGGGTTATCTTTAAGCGCATCAATATGGGAAGCTGCCAATTTCATTTGGCTTGCGCGATACAATGCATACCCAAAATTATTGTGTGCAAACTGCTCTGCGAAAACATCTTTTTGCGCGCGCGTATTATCAGCCATTTCAGTATCGAAAGCTGTGCGCGCATCAATAATTTCACGCACGACATCATCACGCGTCAAATATTTCTCAAATGAAGCGCGCACGCTTGCATCATCATCCATCATTGCATTCAGCCATGTTTCAATGTGGGCGCGTGCAAGCAATGCATGGCGTGCTGGATGTATGTTTTTACGCGGTGCAACATCGCGCGCAAAATCAAACAATTGCTCAATACTCCCACCCCATTTAGGGCAAAGAGATTGCAGCGCAGCCCCTAGCGCTTCAATTGGCGGATCATTGCTTTGAACCAAGCGTTCAGTAAGTATTTTGCATTTATCCCGATCACCTTCGCCCATTGCGGTACGGATTCGAAATCCCTGGGCCAGCACGTTATCAGGCTGAGCTTCCAATGCGCGATCCAATAGCTCAATCGCTGCTGCAAGCTCATTGTAAAACATCACACCCGCATCAACCTTCACCTTATCACCCGTTGCGCCGCCGCGATAACGCCACGCCCACTGAGTTCTCATCCCGCCGACAAACATATCAGCGTCTGGTGTAGGCCGAAATTCCATCTGGAATTTTCCAAGCTCGCCATTGCTACCTATCGCTTGAATTAGCGCAAATCGGCTATTATTTGATTGCTTTGCAAGAAGTTGTGATAGCGCCGACCAATTGCCTTTGGACATGTGCTGCAATGCCACGTCCAAATCTGGATGCCAATTTTTGGGCTTGAGAATAGATTTCTTACCGCCACCAAACAACCCAAACATATGTGTGCCCGCCCCCAATTGGAATTTAGATATTGATGACCCGATTCGGGTTCATCCTATTTTCTGGATCTAAAGCACATTTTACTGCCTTGAGCATATCTAATTCTACAGCAGAAACACGCTGTGCTAGCTCATCACGTTTCATAGTACCGATACCATGTTCCGCGGAAATAGATCCATTCATATCACACACAAGATCATGCACTGCCTTCGTGAGTTTTGCACCAAATTGTTGATAGAAATCGTCATCGCTCATCCCTTCAGGCGGCGCGACATTGTAATGCATATTTCCATCGCCCACATGACCAAATGAAATTATATTTGCATTGGGCGCTATCGCATACACAAGCCTATTTGCTTGCTCAATAAACGCAGGCAAAGAAGACACTGGCACAGACACGTCATGCTTAACTGCTTTTCCAAATGCCTTTTCAGCAAGAGGAAGTGTTTCGCGAATTTTCCAGATTTCAAAAGCTTGTGTTTCGCTTTCGGCCAACACACCATCTGTGACGATTTCGCTTTCCATCGCCGCTTCAAGCAATCCTTCAAGCACATCCCGTGCACCATCTTCTCTCGGGAATGATATTTCCATCAATACATACCAAGGCGATTTGGCATCAGGATGAGGGTCTCGCGTGTCTGGCATTTGCTCCAGCACAAAATCAACACCAATACGCGGCATAAGCTCGAAGGAAGAAACAGCGCCCCCTGTTGTGGATTTCGCAAGCGCAAGCAATTCAACCGCTTTTGCAGGACTTTCCACACATAGCCACGACACCATTTTAACAGCGGGACGCGGCATCATTTTTAATGTCGCCGCTGTAATTACGCCAAGCGTACCTTCTGCCCCTATGAAAAGTTGCTTTAGGTCATAAGCGGTATTGTCTTTGCGTAGTCCTGTGAGGCCGTTCCAAATACGCCCGTCAGCCATCACAACCTCAAGCCCGAGTACAAGATCTCGCATCATGCCATATTTCAGCACGGCAACTCCGCCCGCATTGGTAGAGATTAATCCACCAATCTGCGCCTCACCTTCAGCACCAAGCGAAAGCGGAAAAAGTCTATTTTCCTTCGCCACAATCTCTTGCAGTTCAGCGAGGATAATACCCGCCTCAACCGTCACTGAGTCATTCAAGGGATCAATATTGCGCACAGCGCGCAAACGTTTTGTACTGAGCAACACTTCACCATTTGGCAAACCGCCCAGCACAAGCCCAGTATTACCGCCTTGAGGCGTGACCGCAACGCCGAATTCCGCACACAAAGTCATAAAATCAGAAACTTGCTGCGTTGAATCAGGCCGCGCCACAAATGGTGCACTTCCCCGCATACGACCACGCCAATCTGACAAATAATTTTCCATATCCGCAGGCGCATCAATATATCCAACAGGGCCAAGCAGGGCTTTCGCACGCGCTAGAAATTCGGGGTTCATTACCTGTGACTGCGTAGATATATCTGCCATGTTTAACTCGTTGGTATATTATCGATAGGACATTTTTTTACATTATGTTGCACATGTGTAGTCGTAAAAACGCCCTCTACACCACCCCAAAACGTATATCCAGTCTTAGTACGGCTCACTCTGAAGCAACTATTATGAGCATAATCATCGGCTTTATACGAAAAACACGCCTGACCATCATCATGAATATTAAGGCGTCCAACCAACTCCAAGCCACTAAAGCGATAACGCGTGACGCCATCGGGCTGAATACACTCGCTCCACGACTCGTTAGTTTGAGCGGTTTTACCTTCCAACAAAACGCCGAAAAGTTCCTTTTTCGCTTCTTCACTTGAAATTACAGTGGACACGCCAGCACTGGATTTTTGCGCCCACGCATCAGAAATAGGAAACACTAAAATAGCAGTTACGCTCAAAAGAGTTTTAATCGTTTTTGAAAAACAGGTCATAGTTTCATATCTCGACTATTTATGCTGAGACGCTTAACACGTTGGATGGGGCAAGCAAACACGCGCTTAGTCATTTGAGATTCAAATTGTGTGTTTCAAATTTTGCAGATCGCCCCTATGTAGACTCATGGTAAAAGACTCGCAATTTGTGCCGTGCCTTTAAAAAGTCCCGATGCGGATGCTTAGTGAGCAAAACATACATCATGAGCTTGAGAAAATTGATCCAGTACAGATTCATTCGCAACGCAAGTATTGCATTTCTCGCCGCTATTGGCTGTATAAGTGCGCCTCTCCATGCGCAGACATATGCGCCTGACGATATGCTAACAATGAAGCGTGATTTAGCGGGCGTATTAGGTGAAGCTCATTATATCCGCACATTATGCAATGGTGCCAATGATCAGTATTGGCGCAATTATATGCGTGATTTTTTAAAACATGAAGGCATGTCCAAAGACCGTAAATCGCTTTTTACAACGGCTTTTAATCGCGGTTATAAATTCCAGAGCGAGCGCTTATTTAGATGTGATGCTGCGGTTGCAAATCTTCAAACAACACTTGCCGCCAAAGGCCGAAAAATGGCTGACACAATAGCTACCCAGTATATGCACTAAAGCAGGTACGCGTTCTCATTATTTAGATAAAATCTGACCCAGACGCCCGCTGGCTCACAAGGGGATTTAGCCAGACCAGGCGTACTGGATCGACCATGTCGCAAGGTTGGGGGACAACAACATGGTCACGGAAGATGCTCTGCGGGTGAGCACCCCGTTCACAATATTTAGGAATGCAAACTTAATTATCCAAGATGTGGGCGCGCTATTTTACACTTGGTGTCGCCTTTGTAGCCGCTACAGTTTCAGACGGCTCAGTTTTTAAAGCATTTTCTTCTTGCTGCTCCGCCACTACAAATAAATGTGATCCGCAACGACGGCAATGGGATGCATCAGCCTCATGCCCTTGCAGCTCGCACACCTTGCACTTAATATCAATCTTCTCATCACTTGCGATAAGCGACTGCAGCATGCGCACAAACAAAGTCAGCCCAAGCAACATCACGACAATCGACAGCACTTTGCCACCCTGCCCAACGAGCAATACATCACCATAGCCAGTCGTCGTCATGCTCGTGACAGTGAAATACAACGCATCAAGTTGCGTCTTGATATTGCTATCTTCACGTCCAACTTGATTCACATATACAAGCGCTGACATGATAAACAAAAAGACGACAAAGTTCGTTATTCGATCAATCACGATACGGTGGTGATTGATATATTGAGAAACAGTCTCAAGACGGCGCAAGAAAGTAAATGCGCGTACAATTCTCAAAATCCGCAATACACGTAAAAAGGCAAGGTTTTGGAAGAAGAATGGAACCACAAGCGTTAACACCACAAACACATCAGCAATGTTGTGCAGCTTACGGAAAAATTTAAACTTATCCTTGGCAATATATAGTCGGGCAAAAAAATCGAGCGTAATGTAAATCGCGATAAAAATATCAAGCGGAATTGCCCATTCATGGTTCATTGCGCGCTGCCACGAATGGAACGGCTCCCATAGGAATAGCGCGATCGTCAGTAAATCCAGAATCAAAACCAACCAACGAAACAAGAATGGCAACCGCCCTTCACCTTCGTAAAGCCAGAAAAGCGTTCTGTTTAACCCACTCCGACTACTTTTTCGCTGCCCCATTTTGTTCCATTCTTTCATTCAATTCGATTTTAATGGTCTGACGCATGGCTTTAATTCACACAAGAGCACAAAGACAGTAGAAAAACACTTCAATCCCACCTAAATGAGTATGTATGAGTGAACCTGTATGCCTAGAAAACCGTGTTGTCCTCTGTGTAGACGGAGCTGACGCGGATACATTTTTAAATGGTCTTCTAACAAATTCAATGACGGGCATGGCGAAGGGCGAAATGCGCTATGCAGCCTTGCTTATGCCACAAGGTAAAATCATCTCTGATTTGCTAGCCTTGCGTACACCTGTAGGTTTTTTGCTTGATGTTCCAGCACAGGCAGATGAAGCGCTGGCAAAGCGCCTCAAAATGTTCAAACTTAAAGCAAAGGTTGATATTAGCATACGAGAAGATCTCGCCGTCTATGCGTTCATCAAGGATGGTCTCGTTGATCCACGCAATGCAGATATGCCTCGTAGATCTATTGATTCTAAAGGTTTATGGGACAACACATCTCGCCGCGCCTATGATATAGAATGCATTAAAAATGGTGTGCCTGAACAAGGCAAAGAATTTGGCGAAAACGAAGTTTTCCCAGCCGATGTGAATATGGATCTCCTCAATGGCGTAGACTTCAAAAAAGGGTGTTTTGTGGGACAAGAAGTTGTTTCCCGCATGAAACGCCGCGCTACAGCTCGCCGTCGAACACTTGGTTTCCATTTTCCAGATGGTGCCCCAGATTCTTACACCCCCCTTATGTTGGGTGAGACAAATATAGGAACGCTTAGCTCCAGCACAACAGACTATGCGTTTGCTCTTGTTCGCATCGACCGCATGGCAAAAGCACAAATTGAACATGGTGATGCCTTTCAAGCCAATGGCCGAAAAGCCTCACTAATCGAGCCTGAATGGCTTGCGGAACAGATCAAAGCTGTGACATCGTCTGATTAGTTTAATCGGGACATGTTTCATGGCAGATTCAAAGACATCTCCAGCACCATATTGCGGCTGGGCACCTGTAAATGACACACTCTATCGTGGCTATCACGATCACGAGTGGGGAGTTCCTGAATACGATAGCCGCGCGCTGTGGGAGAAATTCCAGCTTGACGGACATCAGGCTGGATTATCTTGGATAACGATCCTGCGAAAGCGGGAAACGATGCGCGAAGAGTTCGATGGATTTGATCCAGAAAAAATCGCGCAATGGGATCAAGCGCGTATAGATAAAGCCCTCTCCAATCCGGGTATTATCCGTAGTCCCAAAAAAATAGAAGCAACAATTGGAAACGCTAAAATCTATCTAGATATGCGCGACAAAGGAGAAGACTTCTCCGACTATCTTTGGAATTTTGTGGATGGAAAACCTATCGTCAATTCACTTGACCATTGGAAAAACGTCCCCGCAAAAACGCCACTTTCTGAAGCTATCGCAAAAGACATGAAAAAGCGTGGTTTTAAGTTTTGCGGCCCTGTTATCGTCTATGCAGCAATGCAAGCTGTGGGGATGGTGAACGACCATGAAGTATCTTGTCCACGTCACACCAAAGTTCAGGAGTTTTACCGATGAAAACACCCCTTCTACTTTCACTTATCGCACTTGCAACAACGGGCTGCATAAACACTGGCAAAAACATGCATACTGAACGCGCCATTCAAGAATGCCGCAATGATATTGGCACTGACCGCCGCGCGTGTGAGCAATCGGTTAAAGAGGAACGTTATCAACGTGATCTTCAAGAACGCATAGAAAAAGAAGAGTAGATTTATACATTGTCCCCACTCATGAAGACATCCGCGCTTATTGGCCTCGTTTGCTCATTAAGTATCCTCAGCGCTTGCGCCTCTAATCCTGCCCAGACTGTGGAAGAAAAAAACGACGCAGCAATTGCAAAGTGTTTTGAGAAATTCCGAAACTGGCCAACACAACGCCTAAGCTGCATCGATCAGGTGCGCGGCACAGAAGATCCAAGTGCTTCACGACCCAAGCCAGAGTCAAAACCTGAAGCCGAATAGAATTACAGGTATGAAAACGGGGACGATATAAATATCGCCCCCGTCCTTCATCACCCATACCGCCTTGAGCGGGAGTTTTTTCTAATCGTTAGACTCGTCACCGAGAATATCACCCCAGAGGGCGTCAGGACTTGTCTTGTAAGCCTCAACAAGAACAGCAACAACTGCACTCGCTAAAACCATCCACAAAACAGCAGGTTGCTGCAATGTATCCACCATCATATGTATCATATTATCTTCTCTCTAACGGAGTTTGACCAATATATCCCAAGGGGTTTAAGAAACTCTGAGTCTTCTAGAAGAATATGGTAAATATCACCCTGTTTTTTGATAACCTTTAGGCTAAAAAGGCCTGTTTCTGCGATTTTTTTGAATTTTTCGAGATTTTTCTATGACCTCAAACTTTTCCGCCGTTAGAATTTTAAATGAATATGAAGCGGATACTTTCCCTCCAGAAAATCAAACAGATGGAGCTTTCTCTATTTCAGAAAAGAATGCAGCACCTTCCAAGAAAACCTCCAAAGTGCCTCCGCGTGCTTGGCAACGCATGCTGTCTGGACGCCGCCTTGATCTCCTCAATCCATCTCCCCTCGATATTGAAATTGAAGATATTGCCCATGGACTTGCACGAGTTGCGCGCTGGAATGGACAAACCAAAGGTGATCACGCTTTTTCTGTCGCCCAACATAGCGTGATCGTAGAAGCGATTTGTGCGCTGCTCGTGCCCAATATGTGTGTGGAAGACAAATTAGCCGCCCTCTTACATGACGCACCCGAATACGTGATCGGCGATATGATTTCACCGTTTAAATCAATATTGGGAGACAGCTATAAGGACATTGAAACGCGACTGGAACACGCCATTCATATGCGCTTTGGGCTACCAGCTGCAATTTCTAAAAAGCTCAAAAAGAACATCAAAAAAGCGGACCTGATTTGTGCATACTTTGAATCAATCCATCTCGCTGGATTTGATGAAAGCGAGGCAAAACGCTTATTTGTTCTGCCACCCAAAGGCATGATTGTCGACGTCACCCCCTTAGAAGCCCCCCAAGCTCAAGCCTTGTTTTTGGAACGCTTCAATGCCTTGCTACAAGAATTAGACGCAAAGATGCACCTTTAGCACAAACCCAAATGAGCCATCCACTCTCCCAATGACACAACACCAAGCAATCATAATGGGACTTTCAGCTGTGATAGTCGCCGCAGATGCGAGCGGTCCCTACGCGCTGGTGACTCGTCATAGTGAAGGACGATCCGGTCTTCCCTTTGGCCCATTTGACCCCATTAATCATCGCACCATGGAGCAAGGACTTCGCGATTGGGTTCATACTCAAACAGGATTTGAACCAGGCTATGTTGAGCAATTATATACATTTGCCGACCATGGTCGCGAACTTCCCAAAGCAGATATGGCCGAAGCGCCTGAAAATGCACGTATTGTTTCCGTAGGGTATTTGGGGCTCACACCTGAGCGCACAGAAATTGATGGTGCATTCAATGCTGTGTGGCGTGACTGGTATCGCTATTTCCCATGGGAAGACCACCGCAAGGGCATCCCGCAAATCATAACTCATGAAATCGAACCCGCACTTTATAAATGGGCAGGCGACAATCTGGCACGTAAAGAGCGTATCAAACTGGCATTTGGTCTTGATGAAGCCCCGTGGATAGAAGAACGTGTGCTTGAACGCTATGAACTTTTATATGAAGCAGGATGCGCGGCGGAATCTGTGCGCGATGGCCGCAATCAGTGTGCTGCGCCTATTTCTGGTCAGTCCATGGTTTCAGACCATAGACGCATTCTCGCGACTGCGATTTCTCGGATTCGTGGCAAGATCAAATATCGTCCTGTCATATTCGAATTGACGCCTGAAACTTTTACGCTTCTCGAACTGCAACAAACGGTAGAGTCTCTGCTTGGACGCCTCCTGCACAAGCAAAACTTTCGCCGTGCTATAGAAAAGTCTGAACTGGTCGAAGGTTTAGGTAAATTTGCGACGACAACTGGCGGACGCCCCGCAGAATTGTTCAAATGTCGTATAGAAGTACTGCGTAAAACGATTGCATCGGGCATTTCCACACCCCATCAAAGGCGAGACCCATAAAAGTGGTAAGAAAATTGCTTCTACCTCGATATACAATTTGATCTGGTCAGAAAGTAGTCGTCTTGCAGCAACTATCATCTCTTCAAGCAGTACGCGCAATTGCCGCAGTGTTCGTGGTGATTTTTCACATCAACGTCTATTTCTTACCTGAAAGATTATATGACGGTGCTAACGCTTGGTACATATTCAACATGGGCTATGCCGGCGTAGAGTTCTTCTTCGCATTGTCTGGTTTCATCATGGTCTATATCCACCAAAAGGATATCGGCGCATCCTACAATGTTTCAAAATTTGCACTCAAACGTATCGTTCGCATTTATCCACTTTACTGGATTGTTCTCACAGCATTTGTACTCGCAGCTTTGATCATTCCAAGCATTGGTCCTGACCATAAGCCAAGTATTCTCGAATTTGCACACAATTACTCTCTTTTCCCCGTCCGCGCTGAAATGATGTTGGAAGTTGCGTGGACGCTTCAATATGAAATGATGTTCTATATTGCATTCGGTCTGCTTATTTTCTCAATGAGAGCCGGATTGATTGCTATGGCAATATGGTTCTCGGCATGCGCAATCACGCTTTTTCTACCGTTAGAAAAATCACCTTTCGCGATGCTTTTCTCACCCAATAATCTCATTTTCCTTTGCGGAATGCTGAGCGCCCTATTTTATAAACGCCTACATGCATTAGACTCCTATTTAGTCATCGCAAGCGGTCTTGTCATTTTCTTAGCAATTGGCGTTTCAGATTTACACAAAACCTTCCCCTTAAATGAAGGCTGGCGCACACTTGGCTTTGGAATTGGCGCAAGTTTAACGATTATGGGTCTTGTTGCAGGTGAGTCACTGGGAAAAATCAAATCTCCCACATGGCTAAATATGATTGGCGATAGCTCATACGCACTTTATCTTGTGCACCTTCCAGTTTTGATGGTCTTTTCAATTCTCGTCTCAAAATTAGGCTTAAATACACTTATCGGCCCGCTTCCAATGTTAATCCTCTTCACAATTGGATCCGTCATTGCTGGCCTTGTGACACATTATATAATTGAAAAGCCGCTCATTAAGCTGACTCAACGCTTTTTTTTTAACACACCGGCTTCAGATCAAGTTCCAATTGTAAAAGTCTTCTATCCACCTTTGCGTCCAAGTGAGCGCCCCTAAGGATAGCTTATATAATATCGCGTTTTTTCTTGTAAAAAGCCTCTATATTCGTTAGAAAATCTGTGCTCAGAATGGGCATCGGCCCAGTAAAGTTCGGATTTTCCTTTCAAAAATGATAGTTAAATCTTGAAATGCGCTGGTTCACACCTACATAATACTCATATTGAGTAAAAGGTTCCCAAGCCAAGTTATGGGAAGCTTAAAGAATAAAGGGGCTTTAAATGGCGCGAATTATTGATGCAGGAAACACGTGTGTTAATCCAATGTTGGATAAACGCGCACCTAACCCATCCCAAGAGCGCGGCCTTGCCTATGATGATGATGTGAAAGCAGCAGTTGATCACCTCTACGATGAAGTGAAAGACTTTGTCACCCCAATGGAGTGGCCTACGCTTGCGCCGCTTATCCATGCCATCAACAAACTAAAAAAAGAGAAAAATGCCGTTGTTCTGGCGCACAATTACATGACCCCAGATATCTTCCATCTCGTGGGAGATTTCCGAGGTGACAGTCTACAATTGGCACGTGAAGCTGCCGCAGTTGATGCTGATGTGATTGTCCAAGGCGGTGTTCACTTCATGGCTGAGACATCAAAAATTCTTGCGCCAGAAAAAACAGTTCTTATCCCAGACATGCGCGCAGGGTGCTCCCTCGCCTCTTCTATCACTGCGGCCGATATACGCCTGATAAAAGCTAAATATCCGGGCATTCCAGTTGTCACTTACGTTAACACGTCTGCGGCGGTTAAAGCTGAAACAGACATTTGCTGTACATCCTCAAATGCGGTTCAAGTTGTTGAACAGGCAGCAAAAGATTGGGGCACAGATACTGTTATCATGATGCCAGACCAATATCTTGCAAAGAATGTGGCAGCCAATACGGGTATTAAAATCATCACATGGGCAGGCGCTTGTGAGGTCCATGAGCTTTTCACTGGCCAAGACGTAATTGACCTACGTGAAGCACACCCTGGCGTAGTTGTTCTTGCCCACCCAGAATGTCCACCAGATGTGCTCACACAAGCTGACTATGCAGGTTCAACAAGCGGACTTGCCAATTATGTCAAAGAGCATTCACCAAACAAAGTGCTCTTGCTGACAGAATGCTCAATGAGTGACAATGTTGCGATGGAAAACCCAGATGTTGAGTTTGTAAAACCATGTAATCTGTGTCCACACATGAAGCGCATCACGGTTGAAAACATTTATGACTGCTTGGTCGATATGAAGCACGAAGTCCTCATTGATGAAGTCACACGTATCAAAGCAAAATCAGCAATTGATGCCATGCTCGCACTACCTAAGATGAAGACACCGCCAGATTTCCAAACAGGTCTAAAACCAATGGAAATTTCGGTTGAATCTCCAGCAACAATCAACGAACCAGCATAAGCGCTATTTTCGATACCGCATTCAACATCACGGATGCGGTATCTTTTTAAAAACACATTACCACCGCTATTTTATTTCAGGTTGAAATCAGATTAAATTAAAGTCAGGTTCAATCAGAGGATTTGTTGCCATGAGAGCAATATCTAGTTTCAAGCCTTTTTCGATCCGCAAAAGCGTTATCGCAAGCCTTGTGAGCGGTGGTTTGATGAGTGTCAGCGCAGGCCTAACTGCATCTGCCCATTCTCTCCTAACTATCTCCGACAAAGTCGCCAACATTACCGGCTCTTGGGTGTTTGAAACGGGCCGCTACAATCAAGGCACATGTAAACTAACGGGGCAAATGTATATCCGGCCGACATCGCAGCCCAATCAATATAGCTGCGAGTTTACAACATTTGAAAAATGTCCTTCCGTTTCAGCAGAAGTTGAACAAGTTTGCTCATTGCGTGTTGAGGGTGACCAAGCCGCCTTTGTCTCTAAAATAACGCGCATCGCAGAACAAAAACCTTTTGCCTATGAGTATCAACCAGATGATTGGCGTTTAACGATCAAATCAACGGATGAAATGATTGGCACCCTCGAAAGCGCAAGTCGCGCTTATGTAATTTTCAAGCGCGATACCGCGCCAACATCCTGAGCTTTATGACAGTCATTTCTCACTCCAATACGTCGTCGCCTGACGCAGACATCCTTATTGTCGGCGCAGGTTTGGCTGGTCTTTTTTTGGCGCTAAAACTTGCACCGCGAAAATGTACTGTCATCTCTCCAGCGCCGCTTGGAACAGCAGCCTCATCAGCTTGGGCACAAGGTGGTTTAGCTGCAGCCCTTCACCCTGCCGATAGTCCAGAGCTACACGCAAAAGATACAATCGCCGCCGGAAGCCACCTCGTAGAACCCGTCGTTGCGAGCCTCATCGCCACACATGGCCCTGCCCGCGTGCGTGACCTTCTTGAGCTAGGCGTTCCTTTTGATCGCACAGAAAATGGCGCACTCGCACTTTCGCTTGAAGCAGCTCACTCCCATCCGCGTGTGGCCCGCGTCGCTGGTGATCTTGCAGGCCAAGCCATTATGCAAGCGCTTGTAA
>CAYGPD010000056.1:0-16989 GCA_964351655.1 uncultured Hyphomonadaceae bacterium
CGTTTTGATGACCGCGAACATATCTTAACGACCTTTTGCCTGTCGGTTGACGCACCAAGGAGGCATGTTGCCAGCCTGTGCGAATTCTTCCAAAAACTTGAGACGCTTCCTAGTAACAATCAGGTAAATACCGTCAGGTTTAAAAGCGCGAAGCGCGCATATAGACGACAAGAAGCGAGAAAGTCAAATGTTTCGTGACAATGAATCGCGTAAATTTGGGATATTTCTCCAAACCGCGGACGAAATGTCAGTGAATCGCTTCTAAATGCATTCTAAAATGCTGGCAATGACGGGATCGAAAACTTTTCCCGTCATCACCGGATATTTCTATTATTATGGGGCAACGCCCAATCTTTCCAGTGTTGCTAGTGTGAGACCACCTGTTGGGAGACCATCACGAAGTTGAAAGTTACGAACTGCTGTGAGGGTTTGGCGCCCAAGCACACCATCTGCTGTGCCGGCTGTGAAACCTTGATTGTTAAGAGCTTGCTGCAATTTACGGACGGTATCTTTATTTGTGTTTGTTTCACACAATATCTCACGCCATTCCAAGCGCTCACCAGATGTTTGCGTACGTTGCTCGACCTGATCATATACAGGAGGCACATATTCTACTTCTGTACGTTCAGGCTGAACAATGCGTCGGGTTGTGCGTGTATCGTATTTAGCTGGGATCTCTTTGCGTTGAACTGTCGCTTGTTCAACGACGATGCGGCGACGCACAGTTTCGTATTTAGCAGGGACCAATTCTTCAACGACACGCTCTGGTTCTAAAACAACAAGACGTTTAACTGTTTTATACTCAGCTGGAATTTCAACACGACACATGATTTCGCCTGTCGCATCGTCGACGCGTTCTAAAGCACCGCGACCCGGTTTCCATTCAACGCGCGCAGGACGGACCATGACTTTTTCTTCTACGGTCTCTGTGCGTGCGGGGACTACCTTCTTTTCCATGCGTTCAGGCGCGACAATAATATTTTCTTCTACATAATCATAGCGCGGCGGAACCGGCACGTATTCGAAAGAGGCTTCTTGAACAAGGAAGGTTTCTTCAAACGTTTCATACTCTGCAGGAATTTTTTTGATCTTTTGTGATTCTGGTTTGATCAATATCTGCTGGACTGAAGTTGAGTATTGCGCAGGTACAAGCACTTTGGCGTAACATTCGCCTGCGCGTGCATTAGGTGGCAAATCAACTTGCGCAAAAGCTGGTGCACTTAGGGCACAAAGAGATACAGCGGCAAGCGCTTTTGAGATTAGTTTCATGTCGTCCACCCTGCGGAAATACGTGTAATTTCATATAGTATATTAACGTCTCATTAAGAAAGTGTCACGTCCAGCGCGTTCATCAATGAGGGGTAAATGTGACTGTATTTGCGACATGAAAACAACGCTTAGGGGAGTTTATAGGCAGCTCAATCTATATGCGTGCGAAGTTTAGTGCCCTTGAAGCATCGAATACAGCGCTGATGTCTTTTGTTTGAGTGCAGTAAGTGCGGCTTCTGGTGTGGTGCTGACAAGGGTGATCTGGTCGTCTGATTGTATCTGGCCGAGCCTGTGTCTGTCGCATGATGCCACTGTGCCTATGCGTGGATATCCACCTGTTGTCTGTGCGTCAGCTAATAGAATAAAGGGGAGCCCATTTTCAGGGCATTGAATTGTACCTGCAAAAACGGGAGCGCTTTTCATCCTGCCATCTGAGTTTAACTTCAGAGGTTCGCCTTCCAACTGGATACCCATGCGACTCAGGCGGCGACTCGCTTTGAAGGGTGTGTAGGTAAGTTGGGTGGCGGATGCAGGAGCGAGCAATGTATATTCTGGGCCTACACAAAACCTCAAACTCCACTGCTTGCTAAAAAAGGGGTGGATCTGAGGGGGTATGATTTGAGGGGAGGAGGTGGGTGGCAAGTTTGCAAATCCCAACTGATCGCCCGATTTTAAGCTACGTCCTTCAAAGCCACCTAAATGCGCGGGCAGATATGTAGACGTGCTCTTTAAAAACGTATCTGCATCAAAGCCGCCTGTGATAGAAAGGTATGTACGCAGACCAAGCGAGGGTGGAGGTATAAAGAGCGTGTCTCCAGCTTTAGCATTTACAAGGGTATAATATGCAATTGGCTGATCGTTGAGCGTGGCGATACTGGGCGCGCCGCTTAAGGAGAATGAAGCTGGCGCATTAAAGCCTGCCTTAAACCCGCCGCCAGTGATTTCTACACTTGTTATATCTGCACTATTGCCTAGCGCAACATTCCCCAACGCATGAGAGAGACTATCGGCTGGTCCAGATGTGGGGACGCCCTGATGACGGTATCCATTGCGTGGACTTCCTTGCAAAGTGGCTTGCATACCGGACGTTAAAATAGTGAGGCTCATGATTTTAATGCCTCAAATTGAACGGACATGCCCGCTTTTAATATGAAAGGGTCATTTTGTGCAGCATCAAAAAGGGGCGTGTAAGTGCGTCCAATCAGAGGCCATCCTCCTGGTCCTTCAAGTGCGTAAATGCCTGTATATCCTCCGGCTAAACCAATGGAGCCTGCTGGAACACGCAAACGTGGTTGAGCCAATCGGGGCATATTAAAACCTGCATCACTTATATAAGCAAAACCCGGTGTGAATCCGATAATTTCAATTGGATAAGTTTTAGATGTGTGGGCCTTGATAAAGGTATCGCGGTCTATGCCTAAGCTTTCGCAAACATGATTAAGGTCTGGTCCTGCGGTGAGGCTATAGTCTACAGGGATGGTGATCGTTTGAGGTTCGCTGTTTGGCGCAGCGGATAGGTGTTGTGCTGCATCTTGGATGCTGTGTGTGAGTTTTGTGTAGGAGTAGGCGAGGGGATCAAATTGCACGACGAGGGAGTCTATGCCTTCGACGACCTCCGTAAAGATAGGCAAAGTTCGCAAGGATTGAGCAAGAGCTGTACGGTTGAGCGTTGTGGGATATGTAATGGAAATTAGATCATCTGCGATCTGTAAGCATTCAACAATTTGATGTGCCATGAATGTGCGCTTGTACTGTGAAGCTAGCAATTTCTAACGCGCGCTTAATATAACGTGCGCTTTGCACAGCGTTCTCTGTGTCGCCATGAATGCAAATGCTATCAACTTTTAACGTGAGTGAATTGCCAGTGTCTGTTTGGATAAGTTCACCTTCAGCAAGTGCAAGGGCTTGCGCGCAGCGCTCGATATCAGAATCTATCATCGCACCATCGCGCGAGCGTGGGACGAGTTGGCCTGAATCTGTGTACCGACGATCGGCAAAACCTTCGCGGATGAAATGACGGTTTTGTTGCTTTGCGACAAGTTCGAGCTTGGTGTTCGGCATGCCCATGATGGCAGCATGAGGGAAGACTTCACGCGCCGAGCAGATAATAAGCCAAGCGAGCTTTTCTGAGTTTAAGGCGTCATTGTAGAGAGCACCATGAGGCTTTATGTGAACTACAGGGATGCCGAGTTGGTTTGCAATACGCTTTAACGCGCTCATTTGCTCTAGAAGAGTGGCTTCTAGGTCTATGTCCCGCATTTGCATTGAGTGACGGCCAAAGTTTGCTCTGTCTGGGTAAGAGGGATGTGCCCCGACACGTACGTTTTTAAGTTTTGCAAGGTTTAACGTTTCTGCCATGCTTGTTGCGTCGCCAGCATGGCCTCCGCACGCGACATTGCAGCTTGAGATATAAGGCATAAGCCCAATATCGTCGCCGCATCCTTCGCCTAGATCGGCATTGAGATCGATCATACGTGTCATATGTCTATTGAAAACGCTCTAGCGATTCCGCGCAAGCCCAAGCCAAGTGTTATTATTAAAACCATACCGCCAGCTATGTTGGATTTTAGCGTATTAGTATGCGCGCCAAGTAGAGATTTGCGGTTCATGATGATGAGCAAAAAACTAGCGATAATGGGGAGAAGTAAACCATTTGCAGTCTGAGCAATAAGGATGAGTGAGATCGGACTTATGCTTGTGAGGCTGAACATGACGCCAATGCACAAGACGCTGAGTGCAGTGATGCGAAACACGCGCTTTTTCTGAACCTCATTTTTTGATGGCCAGATTTCTGTGATGACATAAGCCGTTGCAAGAGGCGCGGTGATTGCAGAGGTAAGACCTGCCGCAAAAAGACCTATCCCGATGAGGTATGTTGCGAATACACCAAAGGCGGGTTCAATGCTGCGGGCAAGGTCTGCGGCGCTTGTCACACCTAAGCCCGAATTGAACATTGAGGCGGCGGCAGTGGTGAGGATAAGTATAGAGACAAGACCGCCCAGCCCTACAGATAGAACTGTGTCGGAACGCGCCGCTTGAATATCGCTTTCCGCTCCCCAGCGTTCTTTAGCTGTAGCTGCGTGGAGAAAGAGATTATAGGGCACAATTGTTGTACCAATAAGCGCAATTGCTGTGAGCGTGCCGCCCTCTGGTATGCGGGGGACAAGGCCGGATACAAATTGACTAAGATCAGGTTTTACGATGATTGCAGCGACTAAAAACGCAAGGCTCATTATTAAGACGAGGCTAACAAGAATGCGTTCTAGGAGCTTATATTTCCCATAGAGCAATAAGCCCCCAGCGAGAACTGCGATTGATAATAATATGAGTTTTCGGTCTGGTCCTGAATCGCCAAATATGGCTTGTAATCCCAGTGATCCACCAGAGAGATTTCCTGCTTCATAAGCCGCGTTTCCAATCGCGAGGGCCGCAAATACCAATATTGCGGATGCCATTTTAAGCGCTGGATTGGACGTGTTGCGCATGAGCGCTTCACCTAGTCCCATTTTAGCGCTGACGCCAAGGCGTGCGGCCATATCTTGCAAAATGATCGTGGCAATCGTGGCAAAAACGAGCGCCCAAATAAGGGCATAGCCAAAATTAGCGCCCGCAAGCGTGCAGGCTGTGACAGTGCCGGGGCCAATAAAAGCAGCAGCGACTAATGCACCTGGGCCGATACGCAGCTTCATTCTGGAGCTGCGGATGAGATGCCGCGCTTGGTGGTTAAGTAGGTCGCGAAACTGCCGAGCCAATGGCTTCCTGAATAGTGTTCATCTGAAACAGCAGCGATACCTTTTTCTGTGTGCAATTGAGCTGATGCCAACAGGCTTGAGCGCCTTGGATCATCTGCCGGAAGGGCGGATGCAATGCCTTCCAGTGCCCAAGCGCGGGAGAGATTTACACCATCTAAGTGGACAAGTTTTCCATCTGTGGCATCCAAGACAATCCCCGGTTTCAACCAGTCAGAAGAGGCTGTCTCTGGTGTGCTTTCAGGAATGTCTGGGAGGAAATCGGAGAGCCATTGCGTGTAAGCGTGCTGAGGCATAACGCGGCGCATGAGATCGGCCTCCATGAGACAAGGGGAGAGGAAATCTTCCCCTGATGGTTCATACGATAAGGGGCAATTTACATCATCGGCGTGGAAATTGAGTGCGGCTTCTGTGAGGGCGGTTTCAAAGTCTGAATTGCCTATGGTTCGGGCATAATCAAGCATTAAACCAAAGGCAAACGATGATTGGTTATGTGTACCGGACCGGATCGGGTAAGCGAGTGATTTGAGCCAAGTTTGGGTTTGCTCAACAATGATTTTTTCCAATGGCTGTAATATGTTGCGCCATTCTTGCATTTTCGGGTCTTCACTCGTGTGAAGTTCGGCGACTAATTGCAAAAACCACGCGCGGCCATAAGGACGCTCGAAGGCACCTTTGCCGTTTGTGGAGAAATACTCCACCTCTCCAGCAAGGTTTTCTGGCGTGAAACTCTTGTCTAATTCTTGAATAATAAGCGTGCGCAAGGGTGTGTCTGGATCGACGGTTAGAATGCGCGTGAGAAGCCAGTGTCCGTGTACGGATGAATGCCAGTCAAAGCAGCCGTAAAACGCGGGAAATAGCTGCGAAGGTGGCTTTGAATCGCTATCTTGATCGAGGACAATAGAGACTTTGTTGGGGTATTCTTGATGCAGACAAGTCAGGGCTAAACCCGCAAATCTATCCTCAACAACACCTGCGCGCGGAACGGGCAGATGGAGTGGTTGTTGGGTGTGGTCTGCTTGGAGAGTGGGACTTGGTGTCGTGCTGGTTTCAGGCGGCGGTGTGTCCTGCTGGGAGCAGGCAGCTACACTGATGGCGACGGCACTTAGAAGTGTGCAAATGATTTGTTTCATAATGGACCCCGCTTAATTGTGAAAAAGTGAACACAAAAAAGCGGATAAGGGAAGGCCAATTTGGAAAATGAGTGAAGCTTAGCTCACGCCTGCTTTCAATAGGTCATGCATATGAATAACGCCAACGGGTTTGTTATCCTCAAGGATGAACATTTGCGTAAAGCGCTTTTCATTCAATGTATTAAGGAGGGTAGAGGCAAGGGTTTTTGTGTTCGCTGTGATGGGCGAGCGCGTCATGGCTTCATCGACGGTGGAGACTGTCTTGCCGGAGGTGACGAGACGGCGGACATCTCCGTCTGTAAGCATGCCTATAAATGCGCCGTTTGCATCCGTAATACCGACACATCCCCATCCCTTTTGAGACAAAATATTGAGCGCTTCTGAGAGGGTTGCGCCTGACTGAACGAGGGGAAGTTCATCCCCTGTATGCATGAGATCCGTGACTGTTTTGAGCATCGCGCCGAGCTTTCCGCCGGGATGGAAAACGCGGAAATCTTCAGCTTTGAAACCCTTACGTTCAAGCAAAGCAACCGCTAAAGCATCACCTAAAGCGATGGTGAGGGTGGTAGATGTGGTGGGCGCAGAGGTTAGTGAGCATGCTTCAGGGCCATCAGGGATTAGCAGAGAGATATCCGCAGCTTTTGCGAGCGTGGATTCTGCTTTTGCACAAATGGAGATGAGCGGGATTTGGAAGCGGCGTGTATAGTGGATAATATCTGATAGTTCGCTGGTTTCACCCGAACGTGACATGGCAATCACAACATCACCTTTTGCAATCATGCCAAGGTCACCATGGGACGCTTCTGTGGGGTGAACGAATATAGAGGGTGTACCTGTGGAGGCTAAAGTTGCAGCGATTTTTCGGGCGACATGACCTGATTTTCCAACCCCAGAAACAATGACGCGGCCTGTTGCGCCAAGGCAGGTTTCGACTGCCTGAACAAAGCGATCATCCAGAGAATTTGCCATTAAATTCAAGGCTTCAGCTTCCATTGAGAGGACGCGGCGGGCTGTCGCTATGTCGGCGTTGGAGGCTGTGTTTGAAGAAGATGTCATGGTGGGATCACACTCTACTTTATGATTTCAATTTAACTATCAGATGGGACTGGTCTTAGGTTCCAGTCAAGCACGTGGGCGTGCGTTTTATTGTCTATTGTCTGTACACGGACAATGCCGTAAGCGCCTGTTTTCAGCTTTAATTCATAGCCATTGGTATCATTTGCAGCTTGCAGAGCAAAGCGGGCAACTCCGTTGGATGTGACGATAAGAACAGGCATTGCGGGGCCTGTTTCTGGTAGAGGCAGGCGGGCGATTTGTGTAAATAAATCTTTCCATGCAGCAATGATTTGCTGAGGATTAACCTGCCAGCCATCGGGTGGAATGGCATGATTTTCCCATGCTGTGAGGGCATCCTGACCTATGCGTGCTAGGACGGTGCTTTCGGGCTGGTTCTCGTCTGGTCCATAGTCGATCTCGCGCAGGAATTCGAGTGCTTCAAGGTCGTACGCGTCAGATGCTTGCTGGCTTAAAATTGCGGCGGCGGTTTCGCGTGTGCGCTTTAGCGGGCTGCAATAGATTTTTTCAAATCCTGAGACGGATACAGAAAAATGTGCGGCAAGAGCGTCGGCTTGAGCTTGGCCTGAAAGAGAGAGCGGCAAATCGGTGCGCGCACCGACACGTGTGACGACATCGCCCTTATCAAATGTATTGCCGTGACGAACAATATATATATCGCGCATGGATTAAGCCTTGTTCTCTGTCGGAATATCTAGGGGATCACCATGCTGAGCGATGAGTTTTTCTGCGTGTTCTGCATCGTCTAATGTATCCACACCCCACATTGCGTTTGGCCCTGTTTGAACTGCGACTGTCATGATGCGCATACCGTTTTCGAGGAAACGAAGCTGCTCTAAGCCTTCGAGCTTTTCATAATTGCCTTCAGGCAGTGACGTGAAACGGGCTAATGCGGCGCGGGTATAGCCATAAAGACCAATATGACGCCAAACAGGAGATAAAGGGTCTGAGCTGCGAAGTGCGTCTTCTTTGCGGATAGCGGGTAGGATGTTTTTAGAAAACCACAAGGCTTCCCCATCTTTGCGCCTAACGCAAGATGTGCCGGAAAAGGGTTGGATTTGCTTTTGTTCGCGCATGATATCAAGCGCATCCCACGGCATTTGCAAAACGGGGGTGACGACATCAGCGCGGCTCGTTTTACCTGCATTGATGATCGCGTGGACGTGCTCAGGCGGCGTAAAGGGAGCATCGCCTTGAAGGTTTACGATAAAATCAGCATCAGCTTTGAAAATATTCGTGGCAGCGAGGGCGCGATCCGTACCGGAGGCGAGATTTGGGTCTGTCATGACAACAGGCGCGCCAATTTCTTTGGCATGTGCCTCAATCCGCGTGTCATCTGTGGCGACAACATAGGAGACTTTACTGTCAGCTGCGCACACTCTTTGAGCGATATTTACGACGCGTGATAATAAAGTGTGGCCTGCGATTTTATGGAGTGGCTTTGCTGGAAAGCGCTTGGAAGCATAACGTGATGGAATAACGATAAGTGATTTCACAGGCTAATCTCGCAGGCGGTATGTGGGTTGTTAAGGGTGTAACGTGCTTTGGGTGTTGGCAATTGTGCCTTGAAAGTCAACTCTATGTAAGGCGTGGGCTTACATATTTAGGGCCGTAAATGGTGTTTTTCACTACAAGTATTAACCTTACCACTTTCCCTGCTGGCAAACCCTGTTACATCTTAGCGCCTCAAAGGAGACGCTTCTATGCCTGTGACACGCGAACTCAACGAAGATAGCCATGTAATGTTGGTGGATGCTTCGGGATATATATTCCGCGCATTTCATGCTTTGCCGCCTTTAACGCGCAAATCTGATGGCTTACCGGTTGGGGCTGTGTCTGGCTTTTGTAATATGTTGTTTAAGCTGCTTGAAGATACAAAGGGCAAGGATGAAGCAACGCATTTTGCATGTATCTTTGATGCGTCCAGCAAAACTTTCCGAAATGATTTAGATGCACGCTATAAAGCGCAGCGGCCGCCTGCGCCTGAAGATTTAGTGCCGCAATTTCCGCTGGTGCGGCGTGCTGCCATTGCATTCGGGACGCCAGCGATTGAATTAGAAAATTATGAGGCAGATGATTTGATCGCTGCCTATGCGCGTATTGCGGAAGAAAAAGGCGCGCGCGTGACGATTATCTCTTCAGATAAGGATTTAATGCAGCTCGTCACAGATAAAGTGTCAATGCTGGATACAATGAAAGATCGGTATTTATCGTTTGATGCGGTGATGGATAAGTTTGGTGTGGCACCTGATCGCGTGACGCATGTGCAAGCGCTTGCGGGCGATAGCGTGGATAATGTGCCGGGTGTTCCAGGAATTGGATTGAAAACCGCCGCACAATTAATCAACGCGTTTGGCGATCTTGAAGGTCTACTGAAATTTTCGAGTGAAAATGCGCCAGATAAGAAGAATAAGCCGCATGAGCTTTTGACATTTAAACGCCACGAAAACCTTTATCAGTATGCGGATGATGCGCGTATCTCGCATAAATTGGTGACGCTGGATGTGCATACGCCTGTGCCTGTTGCGATTGAAGAATTTGGTGTGTGTGAGCCAAAGCTTGAAGAGCTTGTGCCGTTTCTTGATGAAATGGAGTTTCGTACCATTACGCGGCGCGTGCAGGAAAAAATAGGCAATGGTGCAGGGCCGACTGCGAGTGCAGCAAGTGAAGGCGGTGTGGATGCGAGCATGCCTGTGGCGGCGAGTGCTGAAGCGATTGATGCCTCTAAATATGTGACTGTGATTGCGCCCGATGATTTACGCGAATGGATGGCGCGTGCTTCTGCAGTGGGTGTGATTGGGGTTGATACCGAAACCGATGGGTTGGATTCTGTGGCGGCGAACTTGGTGGGTGTTTCATTGGCATTGGGGCCAAATGATGCGTGCTATATTCCGCTAGGCCATACGGGTGATGGGGATTTGCTAGGCGATGGACGGCCTGAGCAAATGGATATGAAACTGGCATTGGAAATTTTAAAGCCCATGTTAGAAGACCCTTCTATTTTAAAAGTGGGGCAGAATTTTAAATACGATATCAACGTATTTTATCGTGCGGGCATGGAGGTGCTGGGTGCGCCGATTTTGCCATCCCCTGTGGATGATACAATGCTGATTTCAGCCACGCTTGAGGCGGGGTTGCACGGTCATGGCATGGATGCGCTGGCGGAGCTGCACTTCAATCACACGCCTATCGCGTTTAAAGATGTGGCTGGGACGGGCAAGAAGCAGATCACTTTTGATAAAGTGCCTGTGGGCGAGGCTACGAAATATGCGGCGGAAGATGCGGATGTAACGCTGCGCCTATGGGCATTGCTGAAACCGCGCTTGTCTGCGGAGGGTATGGCGACGCTTTATGAAACGATTGAGCGGCCTATGGTGCCTGTTGTGGCGCAAATGGAGCGCGCAGGGATATTTGTCGAGCGGGAAACATTGTCGCGATTGTCTGGCGATTTTGCACAGCGCATGGCTCAATATGAAGCTGAAGCATTTGAACTTGCAGGACGCGAGTTTAACATGGGTAGCCCGAAGCAGATTGGTGAAATTTTGTTTGGCGAAATGGAGCTACCAGGCGGGAAGAAAACCAAAACGGGTGCATGGGCCACGGGTGCTGACGCACTAGAAGACCTTGCAGCGGAGGGGTATGAATTTCCCAAAGCGTTGCTGGGGTGGCGCTCTCTTTCAAAATTGAAATCAACTTACACAGACGCGCTGGGCGAGTGCATTAATCCGCAAACAGGGCGCGTGCATACAAGCTTTAATTTGGTGGGCGCACAAACAGGGCGTTTGTCATCCTCTGACCCGAATTTGCAGAACATTCCTATCCGTACCGAAGAGGGACGTAAGATAAGGGCGGCTTTCGTGGCGCAAGAAGGCAATGTGCTGATCGCGGCGGACTATTCACAGATTGAGCTGCGTTTATTGGCGCATATTGGGAATATCGACACGCTGAAAGATGCGTTCAACAATGACCTCGACATTCATGCCATGACGGCATCGGAGATGTTTGGTGTGCCGATTGAGGGCATGGACCCTATGATTAGGCGCAAAGCCAAGGCGATCAATTTTGGGATTATCTATGGAATTTCCGCGTTTGGGTTGGCGCGGCAATTGGGTATTCCACGTGGAGAAGCGTCTGAATATATCAAGGCATATAATGCGAAATTCCCCGGCATATTGAAATATATGGATGAGATGAAAGCCTTTGCCCGCGAGAAAGGGTATGTGGAAACAGCCTTTGGTCGCCGCATTTGGATGAAGGGGATAAATGGCAAAGGCCCAGAGCGAGGTTTTGCTGAACGCCAAGCCATTAATGCGCCTTTGCAGGGATCTGCGGCGGATATTATCAAGCGGGCGATGGTGAAAATGCCAGCGGCTTTAGAAAAATCAGGTCTGCAAGCTAAAATGCTGTTGCAAGTACATGATGAATTGATCTTTGAAGCGCCAAAAGCTGAGGCAGAAAAGACGATTAAGCTGGTGAAAAAAATCATGGAAACAGCAACATTTCCAGTGATGGATCTATCTGTTCCATTATTGGTGGAAGCAGAGGCTGCGCATTCATGGAATGACGCACACTAGAAATTTGGCACAAAAATAACTGCATC
This sequence comes from uncultured Hyphomonadaceae bacterium, assembly GCA_964351655.1. Lineage (GTDB taxonomy): Bacteria > Pseudomonadota > Alphaproteobacteria > Caulobacterales > Hyphomonadaceae > Hirschia. The sequence continues at coordinate 11,826 of CAYGPD010000056.1, forward strand.
GAGAAGAATTTCCGTGCAGTTACAGCAATTAGACCAAGATGGGGCGCGAGGCGCTCAATTGGCATATGTGCCAGCCGAAGCTGGCGGGGTATTTTGTGCTGGTCCCGATCAATCCACGGGATGCCAGCGTAGATGGCTGCCAATTGGCGCGCCTCGCATGGGATAAACCCACTCACCCCTCAGCACGTTGGATCGCGAACCGCCCCGTGAGGTGTGATGGGGTCATAATAGGGGCGTTTCTCTGGAGGGGGATAAGTTTTTAAAGCGCAAATGCGTTTGGAGCTATTTTACAGCATACCAACCGCGTATCATGAAGTTTTGAAAGAATGGAATGGGTTGATCAAACCCTGCTGCATTGATCAAGTTTTCAGTTGTTTCAGGGGGGAGGATGCTGAGCGTGTTTTTCAACATATCAGGCAGTTTTTGCAAAGTTTCAGGTGTGGCTCCCATCAGTGTTTGGATTTGTTTCCAGTTTTCAAGCATTGAAGGAAATTGAGCCGAATTCAGGTCATAGCTGATTTCTGAGGAGATAAAATATCCACCAGATTTAAGTCGGTTGTGTATGTTTTGATAATAGTCGGCGCGTTCTTCTTGAGGAATGAAATGTGAGACAAATATACTCAATACCGCATCAAATTTTGTCGCTTCAGGCGCATCGCTCACATAGCCTTTTATAAACGTGCATTTACTGCTTAGACCTGCTTGATTTAAGCGTTCGCGACAAATATCGAGCATTGATGGGGATGGATCGACTGCTGTGAAAGTCCACTCTGGATGTTGGTGAGCAAGTGCTAAAATTTCTGCACCTGTACCCGCACCAACGCAAAGTATGTGTGCCTGCGAGGGAAGTTTTGCCAAAACAAGATCAATGAGGAAATGCAAGCTGTTTTGTAAGACAGATAGCTTGCCATTGTTGTGGTCATATTTGGCAGCTATTTCAGATGTGAAGAAGTCCCCGCCGGATGGCTTTTTAGATATTGTGTTCATGATGCATCTTTCAGAACGTATGAGGCTGTCGAAAAATTTAGCAAAGCAATTTAGATATGTTATAATGTAACATTATCAACTTGGGAAGTATGTGTGGCGCGCTCATTTTGGGTTTGAGACTCTATTTACGATGAGGAACAAATACTTCGGCAGAAAACTCAGTTGAACCAAGTAGAAAAACCCTGCTCAACTACCGTAGATAGAACATTAGTATGCACTCTTTAAATATACTCAAATAAATGGGAATGTATTGCCAAAGAACAAACTAGAGTGTTTTAGGTAGACCGTGACCTTGCAAAATTTTGATATTCTTCAAACGCTTAAGCTGATTGATAGGGCTGATACATCAGAGTCTGTGCTCGGTGTATTCAAATCCTATATCAATAGCCTTGGGTTTGACCGCTTCTTTGTGAGTCAACTTGTAAACCCGCTTAGCCCGATGGCGCGTAAGGCCATGATGTTTACCGACTGGCCTGATGATCTTGTTGAAGAGCGCGTGGGGAAGGGGCAAATGCTCAACGACCCCGTTATTATATACGGGTTAAGGTCGCGCACACCCTTCACATGGGAAACGGCGTTCAATTATGAAAAACGCTATGGATCAGGCATGAAAGATGCCGCCGTCGAATATGATATGAATGATGGCTATATGTTCCCAATGCGCCGCCCAGGAAGTGTGGATGGGGGAATATCTCTGGCGACGAAGCAATTAGATCTATCCCCAGATAAACGCGCGGAATTGGAATTGGCGTGTATGCACTGTTATTACAGGCTGGAAGCGCTTCATCCTGCACCGCCACCTGAACCTGAAGTTCGCCTCGCACCGCGCGAGCGTGACGTGCTTCAGTATGCTGCGGTGGGTAAGACATTCTGGGAAATGAGTGTGATTATGGGCATTAGCGAAGCGGCAGCAAAAGACTCAATGCGCCGTGCGCGTCAGAAGTTGGATTGTGTAAACACAACACAAGCAGTTTCCAGAGCGATTTCCCGCGATTTAATATTGCCCTAATCGCGTCAAGCTATCTATCGGATAGTAACAATCAGTTGTGATCTCTTGCAAAGATAGGCCATCCCATAAGGAGGCCAGAATGATTGAGATTGTTACTTCAGAAAATCGCCATATCTACTATTCGCTCATCGAAGACATGTACCGCATGCGGTATGATGTTGTCGTGAAAAAGTGGGGCTGGAAAGTTGCTGGTGCAACTGTCGGGCGCGACAAGGACCAGTTTGATACTGATGATACAGTATATGTCCTTCACCTTGATCCGACACGTACAATTGTAACTGGGTGCTGTCGTTTAAATAAAACGACGGGTCCAAACATGTTGTCTGAATTATATGCTGATGCATGTGATCTACAGGGTGTGCCGTCTTCAAGCACTATTTGGGAAGCATCACGTTTTGTTGTTTCGGCTGACCTGCGTTCACGTCAACAATACTATGATGTCATGTGGCGCATTGGTGTGGGTGTGAATGAGTATGGTCTCTCCGCAGGGATTGAACAAATTGCATGGTACACCGGACCTTCATTTTATAACACGATCAACCGCGTTATGGATATTGAACCTTTGGGGCGTCCTAAATTCCATGAAGGGGATCAGGAAACCTATATTCCAGCGCTTTCTACTGTGAATGAAGCTTCACTTATAGCGATGCGGGAACGTCTTTCTGATCCTCATGAGCGCATTACTTTCGCATTGGCTCCAATTTACCAAATTTCTCCAAAAACTCAGACTATTCCACAAGAGGCTGCGTAGAGATCATGACATTTTCACTTACCTCATTAGAGCAAAAACAAGCATTTGAAGCAGACGGAGTTGTCTGTCTGCGAAATCAGATTTCTCCAGAAGAGATTGAAAAACTGCGTTTAAGCATTGATCGTCAAACGCAAGGTGTATCGACATCTCCAACGGCATATGACTTTGAAAACATTGCAGATCAGCTTTGGGCGGCGAGTAATGGTATTTCAGCGGGTGAGGCTGCACGGTTTGAAGTAAATGCGCTAGCGCAAATGATACTTGCAGATCCGACTGCGCGCCCTTTGCAAGAGCCACAAGCTGCAACAAAATCGACAGGTTCATTCGTATATGATGCATCAGGATGGCGTCATGATGATGGCATACGTGAATTAGCTTTAGACTCTGTGCTTCCTCAACTCGCGAGTGAATTGCTTGGATCTGAGTGTGTGAATTTCTGGGAAGACACAACTTTCGTGAAAACCCCAAATACACGCCAGAAAACAGCGTTTCACCAAGACCTTGGCTATAACCATTTTGAAGGCGAGCAGAGCATTGTTTTCTGGATCGCACTAGATGATGTTGATCAAGAAAATGGCGGTATGCGCTATGTGAGAGGTTCTCATAAATGGGGGCAAGTTTACGCGCCTAATATGTTTGTTGCCCAAACCACTATGCCGGGTGCGCAGGCTCCCAAGGTGCCAGATATTGAAGCAGATGAGGGCGCATACGATCTTATGCACTTCGATGTGAAGCCGGGTGATATAATTGCGCATCATGTTTTGTGTGTGCATGGGGCAGGCGGCAATATGACATCACGTCAGCGCCGTGCGATTTCATTTCAATATTGTGGGGATGATGTGCGCTATTTTGAAAGACCCGGTGCTGCGCCTCGCGCTTACACAATCGACAAATTGAACAATGGTGATCGTTTGTATTCGCGAGATTTCCCAACCGTTTGGCCAAGACCTTGGCCTGGTGTGAAATTGTCAAATCTATACGGCACAATGGATCTGCTCAATTTAACAGGGCATCCGTCGCGAACGGCTGCATAAATATATAATTACCGATTGCCAGTGGGCTGGGGGGCTGCATCGGCTAGCATTGAGTGAAATCACGATAATGAAAATTCTAATTGTTGATGATAACTACCACAATACATTAATTGTCAGTGGAATGCTGGCCGGTGCAAGTCGGGACATTGACTATGCATGTTGCGGGCTTGAAGCTTTGAATCTTACTGAAGAGAATAAGTACGACCTTATAATTTTAGACTATCAAATGCCAGATTTATCTGGGTTGGAAGTCCTTCAAAAATTGAATTCACGGTTTGCCAGCCATCGACCAAAAGTTATTATTATGACGGCGAATGATGATCCGAAAGTAGAGAAAGCTTTTCGTAAGCTGGATTGCAATGGATTTTTAAAAAAACCAATAACGACCCAAGACCTGCTACAAGCGATCTAAGTATTTCGCAGGTGAAGCGTATCTCCAACAGAGTATTTGGAGGCGCTTTATCTGTGCGTTTATGAAAGAATTTGTGAGAATTTGAGAATAGCCCTATGCTTCAATTCTAAGTTTCTTTCAGCATGTTATTGGGTATTGTTTTGGAGCCTTCTCACATTGTTTCGCCAGAAGACCGAGGTCTTTTATTTGGGTGTGTCCTGAATGGTATTGGAGGTGCAACCCCTCTTGATTGGCCGCAGGTTTGCGACTGGAAGCCGACGCACGAAAATGATGTGCTTTGGGTACATTTAGATCGAACTGTACCGGGCATGGATGCGTGGTTGTCGTCGAAATTTGGTGTCTCTGACCCATCTGCTGAAATACTCGTATCCAATGAAACCTCACCGCGCGCCTTTAGTGAGGGCAATGCGCTTGTTGCTGTTTTGCGCGGGATTAATTTTAATGAGGGTGCCGACCCTGACGATATGATTGCGTTGCAGCTTTGGGCTGACCAGAATTATGTTGTATCTTTGCGGCGGCGTCATATGCAATCGCCACGTCAGGTATTGGCTGATTTGGAGCAGGGCTTTGGCCCAAAGAGTTCGGGTGAATTAGTCGCTGAACTTGCAGAAAAACTCGTATTGAATATGAGCCATCAGATTGTGTCGATGAATGACCGAATTGATGTGCTTGAAGAGGGGGATGAAGATCTCACTCCTGATATGATCATGGATGAGATCGCCGCGATCAGACGAACGTGTCTGGCAATGAAGCGATTTATGTCTCCTCAATTTGAGGCTCTGCAACAAATACAGAAAGCTGCCCCTGAATGGATGTCGGAAGCAGATAAACGAAGCTTGCGAGAAACGAATGAGCGTTTGCGGCGCTATCTGGATGCCATCGATGTGTCTAAGGAAAGCGTCATTGTGCTCCAAGATGATTTGAACAACCGCGCTGCACAGCTAACGAATAATACGATGTATATGCTGTCC
>CAYGPD010000057.1:0-16345 GCA_964351655.1 uncultured Hyphomonadaceae bacterium
GATATATATGAGCGGTTTTCATGATGTGAGCCTGCCCTTGGCGTTTGCATTGGGTGCTGCGGGTGGCCCTCAATGGCGCACCCAGGTTACGCAATTGGCGTCAGGTAGAGAATTTCGTAACGGGATGTGGGCCGGTAGCCGTAGACGGTGGGATGTGGGCGGTGCGGTGCAATCGCATACTGACTTGGAAATGTTGACGGCATTTTTTGAAGCTAGACGTGGCAAGCTATATTCCTTCCGGTTTCGCGATATGATGGACTGGAAGTCTTGTGCTTTGGATCGGGACATATCGGCACGCGATCAGGTATTGGGTTTTGGTGATGGGACGCAATCGGCTTTCCCGCTGGTTAAGATATATGAAAGCGGCGGGAAAAGTGTGTCGCGACGGATATTAAAGCCTGTGCAAGCGAGCATTGCTGTGGATGTTAGCGGCGTGAATGTCGAGACGGGATGGCAATTCGATGCGGTTATGAGTGAAGTCGTATTTGATGTTCCTCCCGCACATGGGGCGGTGATTTCTGCGGGGTTTGAGTTTGATCTACATGCGCGGTTTGATACAGATATACTTGCGGTATCGCTGGATCATTTGAATGCTGGGCGTGTGGTGTCTGCGCCGATTATTGAGCTGATTGAGTAAGCGAAGAATATAATGAAAAATTTAGATGAAGACTTAGCCGTCCGGCTCAAAACGGGCGTGGCAACGCTATGCCTATGCTGGAAATTTGAACGAAAAGACGGACAAATATTCGGTGCGACCGATCATGATCGGGAAATAGTTGTGGAAGATGTTCTCTATCAAACGGATCGTGCTTTGGCGGGAGCTGAATTTATCAGCAATGTCGGGCTGGCACCGGGGCAGGTGAGTGGAGATTGCGCCCTTTCGGCGGCCTTCTTGACCGAAGGCGATTTGGTTGCAGGGCTTTGGGATAGCGCGCGCGTAAACGTTTGGCGCGTGGATTGGCAGCGTCCACATAGTCGGGTGCATGTCTGGGCTGGCTTTATTGGCAAAGTAACGCACTCTGGAGAGGCGTTCCATGTTGATCTAGTGAGTATGAAGGCAAAGTTAGAAACGCGCATGGGGCGGCTCTATACGCGTCAATGCGATGCTGATTTTGGAAGTATGCGATGCGGCATAAATAGTGAGGCGTTTGTGGACGCAAGCTGTGATAAGAGTTTTGCGACCTGTCGGGACCGTTTCGCTAATCACATCAATTTTCAAGGTTTTCCGTTTTTGCCTGGTATGGATGCTGTTGTGTCCGGGCCATCTGCGAGCGGTGTAAATGATGGAGGCAAGCGCTGATGTCATACCGTCAGGAAATAGTGGCTGAAGCGCGTAAGTGGTTAGGAACGCCCTACCAGCATCAAGCGAGTTGCCTACATGCGGGGTGTGACTGTCTGGGGCTTGTGCGGGGTGTATGGCGCGTATTGATTGGTGATGAGCCTGAGCAAGCGCCGCCTTATACACCCAATTGGGCCGAGGATTTAGGTGAAGAAACTCTGCTCAAAGCAGCGCATCGCAATATGTTGGAAGTCCCTATAGGTAAGGCGCAAATGGGTGATGTTTTATTGTTTAGGATGGGGCTGGGGACACCTATGAAACACGCTGCCATTGTGACTGATATAACGGATGGGCAGGTCGCAAAAATCATCCATGCCTATTGGGGACGCGCTGTAGTGGAAACGCATATGGGGGCGTGGTGGACTCGGCGCATTGGTGCAGCGTTTTCATTCCCTGAGTTTGATCCCTTAAAACACACATACAATCCATAGGAGCGGAATATGGCTCAGCTTGTCTTTTCTTCAATCGGTCAGGCCGCTGGATCTGCGTTATTGCCAAATGGGGTTTCCGTATTGGGGCAGCAGGTTTCTGGTGCAGCTATTGGTCAATTCGTTGGGTCTATTGCGGGGGCGGCGGTGGATTCTTACTTGTTTGCGCCCCGTCTTGAAGGGCCGCGAGTAAAGGACATTCATGTAACTGAAAGCCGTGAAGGTGCGAGCATCCCAAACGTGTATGGACGCATGCGGGTTGGCGGTAATGTTATCTGGGCGGCGCGCTTCAAAGAGCAGACAAAAAAGGAAAGCGGCAAGGGTGGTCCAAGCCAGACGAGTTACGCTTATTCATTGAGCTTTGCTGTTGGGCTATGCGAGGGAGAGGTGTCGCGTATCTCCCGTATCTGGGCCAATGGCGAAGTCATGGATTTATCCAAGGTTAATTGGCGATTGCACAAAGGCCGTATGGATCAACAACCGGATGCATTGATAGAGGCTGTTGAGGGGGCTGCACCTGCTTTTCGGGGGCTTGCATATATCGTGTTTGAGGATTTGCCGCTGGATGCTTATGGAATGCGTATGCCGCAATTATCCTTTGAGGTTATGCGATCTGTAAGGCGGGACGCGGGGGATATTCCGCGAATGGAAGATGCAATTACATCGGTGAATTTGATACCCGGATCGGGCGAGTTTGCCTATGCTACAGACGTGGTATCTCGCCTTATTGATGATGGGCAAGAAGCTTCCGAAAATATGCATAGTATTACGGGAGAAGCCAATTTTATAGCATCCTTGGATCAAGCATTAGCGGATATGCCTAATCTTGCGCATGTGAACTTAATTGTTGGATGGTTTGGCAATGATTTGCGGTGCGGTGAATGTTTGATCCGACCGGGGGTGGAAATTTCAGATAAGCAAAACGCGCCATTATCGTGGTGTGTCGCGGGGCAGAGCCGTGGGCAGGCATACCTAATAAGTCAAGATGGTGAAGGGCGTGCCAATTATGGAGGAACGCCCGATGATATATCTGTTATGCAAGCTATAGCTGCCATAAAGGCGCGCGGACTGAAGGTCACGTTATACCCCTTTCTGTTTATGGATGTACCACCCCAAAATGGGTTGCCAGATCCGTATGGTAGCAGTGAGCAATCAGCCTTTCCTTGGCGGGGACGAATTACGTGTAGCTTGAATGCTGATATGACGTCTCAAGCGGGCGTAGAGGTTGCCGCATTCTTTGGGCAGGTATCAGCGGATGACTTTAGTGAAAGCGGCTATACCGGCGCTGAGGAGTGGCGCTATCGGCGATTCATTCTGCACTATGCTGATGTGGCAATGCGCGCGGGTGGTGTGGATGCCTTTTTGATCGGTGCCGAGATGGTGGAGTTATCACGTGTGCGATCGGCGCGTGGTGTCTATCCAGCGGTAGGCGAACTTGTGCGGTTGGCAGAAGATGTACGGGCAATTGTGGGTGATTCCTGTAAGCTATCTTATGCGGCGGACTGGACCGAATACGGCGCTTTTTCGCCGCAGGATGGGTTGAATGACACGGATTTTCCTCTCGATGACTTATGGGCGAGTCCAAATATAGATTTTATCGGGGTCGATTGGTATCCACCTATGGCAGATTGGCGCGATGGGGATAATCATTTGGATGCGCATGCAGGGTGGAATCGCTTACATGATCCAGCATATTTAGCTGCAAACATTGAGGGGGGTGAAGCGTATGATTGGTACTATGCCAATGATGCTGATCGGCTCAATCAGGTTCGTACAAAAATTGAGGATGGTGCTTATGGTGAGCCGTGGGTTTACCGGCAAAAGGATGTCCGACAATGGCATGGACATAGGCATTATCCGCGTGTGAATGGTGTGCGAGCAGGCAATCCAACGGCTTGGGTTGCGGGTTCAAAACCTGTGCGGTTTGTGGAGTTCGGATGCGCGGCGGTTGACAAGGGACCAAACCAACCAAATGTTTTTTACGATCCTAAGAGTTCTGAGAATGCCTTACCGCATTTCTCTTCCGGTGCGCGTGATGATGTGGTGCAGCGTCATGCTATAGAGAGTTTTTGCGAGTATTGGCGCGATGACCCGTTGTTGGACACACATGGAATTTCAGTGTGGGCATGGGATGCACGCCCTTTTCCAGCTTGGCCTACACGGGAAGATATATGGGGTGACGGGGCTAACTGGACTTTCGGTCATTGGCTAAATGGGCGCGTTGGATTGGCATTGCTAAAAGATGTCATTGTGGATTTGGTTGACGGGTATGACATCGCGATAAATGTGGATGGTTTGCAGGGTATTGTAAGCGGCTATGGCATTGATCGTGCGATGAGCCTGCGCGATGGGCTGGAACCTCTTAAATTGGCATTTGGCATTAGGTGTATTGAACGAGATGGCATGCTGCTATTTGAGAATACAGAAAAGCCAATTGTTCCTGTGGGTGACGATGAATTAGTTTTGTTTGACGCTAGTATTGGTGCATCTCTGTCGCGCCAATCTATGGAAGCTTATAATCCGTCAGTGCGACTTCAATTCATAGATGCAGGCAATGATTATCAAGCCGGATTGGTAACGCATGGGCTGAAGGATGGAAAAGCTCTGCGAGATATATCTTTGCCGCTGGTGATGGATGCAAGCCAAGCGGGTTTGCACGCTGCTAGATTTGCTCAACTTTCGAAAGACTCAAATGAAACAGGAAGTGTGGTGTTGAGTTTGGGCAATCTGGATATTGAATGCGGGGACCGATTGGCTCTGGATAATCATATTGGTGTCTGGCGTGTTGAGAAGGTATCTCAGAGTGAAGTGCAGGCTTTAAGTCTGGTACGCGATAGCGGGATAAATACTGTCTTTAACTCTGGAGTAAGTCCCGTATCGCAGGAGACGACTGCGTTTGCTGTTAAGCCTCATGTTGTGATTGTTGATGGGCCTGTCTTGCCGAACGAAGAGGATGATGCTCGTCCGCTTGTGTTTGCGTATGCGCAGCCTTGGTCTGGTCCGATAATTGTAAAAATGGGGGCGGACGAGAGTTTGCTCCGTGAGCGGGCTAGAATCGAGAGCCCCAGTGTTATGGGTAGATTATTGAGCAACCTATCTGCAGGTGAAAATGGTCGTTGGATGACACAGAGTATTGAAGTGCGAGTCCATAAGAGAGCGTTGGAAAGCGCTTCGGAACTGGCTGTATTGAATGGCATGAATGCTATTTTAGTTGAGACGGCAAAGGGCTGGGAGCTATTGCAATTTCAACACGCCGAACTGATTGGTGCAGGAATTTATAGACTGAGTCGTTTCTTGCGTGGGCAACAAGGAAGTGATTCTGCGGCGCAGGTGGGTGCTGTTAGCGGGGCGCACGTCTTATTTCTTACTGGAGATGAAGCACGTCTGGAATTAAAAAATCAGGAACTGGGGCTGGATTTTTTGTGGTCTGCTGGCGTAGAGGGAGCATCTCCTGATAAACTTCACAGAGGTGAATTTTCTTGGAATGCAGATGCATTTAAAACATGGGCTCCATGCCATATGAAAGCCAAGTTTAGTGTCGAAGGTTTGGAATTAAAATGGACCCGTCGCACCCGTACTGACGGTGATTTATGGGGTAATGCGGAGCATTTACTGGGATTTTCTGAGAGGTATCAGATACGTATATCAGGTGGAGAAAATGTTGAGAGGATATGGCAAACTGATACGCCCTCCACTATATATCGGACCGCACAAATCCAAGCTGATTTTTCAGCTGGGGACGAATTAAAAATCGAAGTCTCACAATTGGGCTTTGACGCAGTCGCAGGGCATGTGCAAACAATCTACGTGGTGATTTAATGACAAGAGCTTCCATTTTGTGTGTTTCATGTCTAATTCCATAGATTAGAGCAATTAGAGGAATTTGACGTTGAGCTGGGATCCATATGCTGCATTGGGCGTGAGCAAGACTGCGAGCGACAAAGAAATCAAGACAGCTTATCGCAAGCTTGCAAAAGAGCTGCACCCGGATGTGCGCCCAAATGATAAAGCTTCTGAAACTAAATTTAAGCGCATGAGTGCTGCTTTCTCGCTTCTATCCGATCCAAATAAACGTGCTTTATATGATCGCGGTGAAATTGATGCAGATGGAAATGAAAAAGCTCCTCAATTTAGAGGTGGTGGATTTGGAGCAGGACATGGACCGCAAGGGTTTCATGGGCGGCCTGGGGCTGAAGGATTTAGTGGTTTCCATGGTGCTGGCGGCGCTCGTGGTGGTCCAGATGTATTTGAAGACTTGTTCGGCGGCATGTTTGGTCAAGGCGGTCGCGCGCGCGGTGGAGCAGGAGCTGGGTTTGCCCCACAAAAAGGTGCTGATGTTCGCTATAAGTTAGATGTTGATTTCTTAGACGCGGTCAATGGCGCACGCAAACGCGTGAGCATGGCTGACGGTCGTTCTTTAAGTGTGAATATTCCTGCGGGTGTGGAGAGCGGTCAGGTTCTACGTTTAAAAGGACAGGGCGAACCTGGGCCTGGCGGAATGAACCCTGGTGATGCGCTTGTTGAAATAAATGTTAGTAGTCACCCAGTTTATGAGCGGACTGGAAATAATGTGCGCATGGATTTGCACATTTCAATTGTGGAAGCAGTTGAGGGCGGGCGTGTTAAAGTACCAACGCCTTCAGGTGAAGTATCTTTAAATATTGCGGCGGGCGCAAATAGTGGAAATGTGCTGCGTTTAAAAGGTAAGGGTATCCAAAATAAGGTTAAAGCAGGTGATTTACTGGTTCGTTTACTTGTGACTTTACCTGATAAACCAGATGCGGAACTATTGAATTTTCTGAAAACATGGCGCGGAAGAGATAAAAGTATCAGGGATTAGTTTACTTCTTGATGTTTTATTTGTTGTTATGGTTTACGTAACGGCAACAAGGGCAGCACACTTATGCATTTCGTTCAGGCAGTGTTCAGAGCTTACAGGATATTCATTTCTCGCATGATGCGAATTTTATCCCTTTCCGCCCTCGTAATGGCAAATGTAGTCGCTCCTGCACAGGGTCAAGCTTGGGGAGGGGATTCGCTTGTTCCCCAAACTGAAGCACGAAATGCTACTCAATCTGGGAGGACAATCCCATTTGCGAAGATTAGCCGGCAATTAAAGAATACTTATAGCGGTGAACTCGTTGATGCTGCCATGTACTCTGATGGAGAAGGCGGCTATCATTATAAAGTAACGTGGATGGGTGGAGATGGTAAACGCCTTTTAGTGAAGGTGGATGCTCTGTCCGGTAAAATTCTAGAATCTCGCGGAGGATAAAATATGCGGCTACTCGTTGTTGAGGATGATCCTGATCTTGGTCGTCAGTTAAAAACATCCTTGAGTGATGCAGGATATGCCGTGGATTTAGCCGTGGATGGTGAAGACGGACATTTTCTAGGTGATACCGAACCTTATGATGCGGTTATACTGGATTTGGGTCTTCCTAAAATGGATGGTGTGCGCGTGTTGGAACGATGGCGCGCAGATGGTAAAGTCATGCCTGTGCTTATCCTGACGGCACGAGACCGTTGGAGTGAAAAAGTTGCTGGCTTTGATGCAGGGGCCGACGACTATCTTACAAAACCATTTATCACGGAAGAATTATTAGCGCGTTTGCGGGCGCTACTTCGGCGCTCTGCTGGACATGCGAGTTCTGCATTGGAACTTGGTGATTTACGGGTTGATACAAGCTCTGCTCGAGCCACAGTTGGTGGTCAGCCCATTAAGCTAACTGCGCATGAATATCGTGTGTTGAGTTATATGATGCACTATCAAGGCCGCGTGGTGCCTCGTACTGAGCTTGTCGAGCATATTTATGATCAAGATTTTGACCGTGACTCCAATACTATCGAAGTATTTGTCGGGCGCTTACGCAAGAAAATCGGATCAGACCGTATTTTGACAGAACGCGGACTTGGATATCGGCTAGTAGATCCTGCGGCTGAGCAATCTTCGTAATCGGGATTGGTTTGCTTAGCTTTGGCCCTACCTCCAGAAATACTTGAAACGGACACTCAACGCAGCATGCCGGCATGGATGCGCGTTGTATACCGCAAGGTATGGAGCTCAATTGCTGGACGTTTGGTTACACTCTCGTTTTTGATGAGTATCTTAGTTGTTGTGTCTGCAACACTTTTTCTGGGTGCGAGCTACCGTAAGCAGACAGAAATGTTGCTCAACGGCGAGCTTGAAGCGACGATTCAGACATTGACCAATGCTCTAAATTCCGACCCTGATGGGACAATTGTTCTGGATTCAAATTTGTTGCCAAACGATCCACGTTTTCAGCGTGTTTTGTCGGGGTGGTATTATGGGTATTTGGATTTATCTGATGAGTTAAGTGTGCAAGAGCCTGTTTTATCGCGAAGTATCTGGGATGGTGGATTGCCATTGTCCCAAGAGCACATCACGCAAGCCTATGAAGGGCTTGGGCAGGTTTTTTATCACAATGACTTAGATCCAGATGATCAACCAATTCGGGTGGCGCTAAGAGCGGTATTGTTGCCTGATCGTTCCACACCGGTAGCGTTGTTCGCGGCTATTAATAGCGAGGCGGCATTGAGAGCCGAACGCGGACTACGCAATCAATTGGTGGCTGTCGTTGGTTTGATGCTTCTTGGAATGTTGTTCGCTATTTGGTTTTTGATACATCACGGATTGGCTCCCTTGCGACGTATTCGAGAAAATCTTGACGAGATACGTGATGGTAAGCAGACACGGCTTGTTGGACATTACTCGACTGAAATTGAACCACTAGTTCAGGATATGAACCGGGTGTTGGACCACAACCAAGAAGTTGTGGAGCGAGCACGGACTCATGTGGGCAATTTGGCACATGCCTTAAAGAATCCAATTGCCGTATTGATGAATGAATCAGGTAGAGATGAAGCCTATTCGGAAATGGTGAAATTGAACGCCAAAGCGATGTGGCAGAATGTTGATCATTACTTAAAGCGTGCTCAAGCAGCTGCGAGAGCTGAAGTTTTAGGTGCTCGAACTGATGTTGATGAAGCTGTTGAAGATATTGTGATTTTGTTGGAGCGTATCCATCGTGATAAAAATTTAGCAGTAGAAATTGATATTGATGAGGGTGTTGTTTTTAAAGGAGAGAAGCAAGATCTAGATGATCTTGTTGGAAATTTGCTAGAGAATGCCGCGAAATGGTGTCGGCGGCGTGTGCGTGTAATGGTGCGCCAAGAAGAAGATAAATTAGTTGTATTTGTAGATGATGACGGCCCTGGGCTAAAGCCGAATGAACGTGAACTTGCAATACAACGTGGGCAGAGATTGGATGAAACGGAACCGGGTACAGGATTGGGGCTATCTATCGTGAATGAGCTTGCTGAAATGTATGGCGGTTCTTTTGCGCTTGATGATAGCCCATTTGGTGGCCTTCGCGCACACCTTGTTCTGCCAGCGGCAACGTAAATGCTATGATTTTAATTATTGTTGGATTAGTTGCGAGCGCCGCACTTGCTTATTGGATTGCGAAATCTTGGGCGATGCGCGCGGGTGTATTTGCAGCATTTTGTGTCGGAGTTGTTAGTTACTCTGTGATTGGTGCGCCTTCTTATGCTGACAACCCATTGCATAAACGTTTGGATGAATTGCGTAATCTAGATCCGCAAACCATCTCTCCTGATCAATGGATTGCATTGTTGCAAGAGCGCGCAAAAGAAACGCCAGATGATCCTCAGCCTCATAAGTTTATCGGTGATATGCTGATGGCCAAAGGGCAGCCGGATGAAGCTGTGCGTGCTTATCAATCCGCATTACGACGGGATGCAAATTTTGTAAGCGCGCTTACGCCTTTAGCTGATGCGCTTGTTGCAATTGAAGGCCGCAAGGTAACTGAGCAGGCGCAAAAAATATACATTGCTGCTTTTGCGGCAGATACGAGCAATGTGAAAGCGGCTTTCATGCCCGGTATGAAATATTGGCTAGATGGAGATCGTGATTCTGCGCGTGAGTGGTGGGCCAAAGCGCAATCTATGATGCCAGCAGGGTCAGAAGCTGCGGCGGAGTTGAGTGGGCAAGTTGAGATGTTGCAGACAGCGATGGCCAATGTAGGGCGCGCCGACAATGTTGAGACTGATGCTCAGACCGAAGAAAAGCCACCTGAAATTGATGAAAGCGTGCAATAGCGTGCTTTATTGCAAGGTTAGAAGATAAAGTTATACGAGCTAAGTAGCGGTGTTTAGCTGTTATATCGTTATACTTTGTAGGAAACAGAGGAAGAAAACATGCGTGCACGTTCTCAAAGAGCATGGCTGATTGCTGTTGCTGGTGTCTTGCTGGCGGGGGCGGCCACTTTGGTAATGTCTGCATTGGGCGACAATGCAAGCTATTCACGTACACCCACTGAGGTCATGATGGGTAACGTTGTGACTGTTGGGGAGCGGGTGCGTATTGGTGGATTGGTCGGAGTGGATTCTATACAGCGTGGACCCGATGCTTTGATTAAATTTGCAATTACGGATGGGACGAATGATGTTTTCGTCACCTTTGATCAATTACCTCCTGACCTTTTTGAAGAAGGACAAGGCATTGTGGCTGAGGGCGTCATACAGGTCGATGGAAGCCTCAAGGCGACTCGGTTGGTAGCAAGACATGACGAAAGCTATATGCCTAAAGAAGCCTATGATGCGCTAAAAGCTGCAGGCGGTGAAACGGCTGTAAAAGCCTCAATGTATAAAGAAGATGATATCTAATGATCGAGCTTGGACATGTAAGTTTATTTCTGGCTTTGATTGCGAGTCTTTTAGCCGCTGTGTTTGGTGCTTGGGGAAAGGCTTCAGAAACAAATAAGTCCATTTTGTTTGCGACAGGAGCTGCAATATTTAGCTTCTTCACGTTGATTGTTGCATTTTTAGGTTCGGATTTTTCGGTAGAGCTTGTCGTAAAACACTCTCATTCATTAAAGCCAATGTTTTATAAACTTGCAGGAACTTGGGGGAACCACGAGGGGTCCATGCTTCTCTGGTGTTTGATTATGCTCATTTATGGCGCGGTGGCTGTAGGGGTTATGAAGCCAAGCGATCTGAAAACAAAAGCCTTAGGCGTGCAGGGAGGTATGGCATGTCTTTCCTTGGTATACTTGCTCTTTGCGTCTTCTCCATTCACGCGTTTGGATCCAGCACCTTTTGATGGAGGCGGATTAAATCCGTTATTGCAAGACCCTGCATTAGCGTTTCATCCCCCATTTTTGTATATGGGGTATGTTGGGTTTTCATTTGTGTTTTCGTTGGCTGCGGCTGGGCTAATTTTGAATAAGGTAGGCTCGGAGTGGGCGAAGCGGGCACGGCCTTGGGCATTGTTTGCATGGTCTTCGCTTACGATTGGGATCTCGCTTGGCGCTATATGGGCATATTATGAGCTTGGCTGGGGGGGCTGGTGGTTTTGGGATCCAGTTGAAAATGCATCTTTAATGCCATGGTTGGTGGGAGCGGCGCTTGTTCATTCGATTATCGTGACCCAAAAACGTGGCTCAATGGCATCTTGGACAATATTCCTATCAGTTATAGCATTTTGCTTGTCTATTCTGGGGGCGTTTCTTGTACGTTCTGGAGTGCTGACATCTGTTCATGCGTTTGCTTTGGATCCTGAACGTGGTCGATTATTGCTAATTGGACTGATGTTGGTTTCTGGATTTGCGTTTTGTTTATTTGCGTGGCGTGGACCTGGACTAAAATCGGGGAGTGAATTTGATCCGGTAAGTCGCGAAGGTGCGCTTATTCTCAACAATCTGTTTTTGTCTGTAGCGGCGGCACCTGTGCTTGTTGGCACTTTGTATCCGCTCGCAATGGAAGTTGTAACGGGTGAAAAACTATCTGTCGGGACGCCTTATTTTGATCTTACATTAGCGCCTTTGTTGGGGCTGTTGTTTATGGCACCGCCTTTTGCTGTAGCGATGAGTTGGCGTGTCGCTAATATTACGCCGATTGCAAAACGCCTCATCTTTGCGGCTGCGATCGCATTGGCAGCGGGTGCAGCGGCTTTTGTCTTGTTGGCGGGAAAACTTTGGGCTGTATTTGGTGTAGCTGTTGGAGTTTGGTTGATCGCCGGAACGCTCACTGATTTTGTGCGACGATTAGGCGGTGGTGGTCTGAAGCGAATGGGAAAACTTTCTCTCAGTGTTTGGGGACTAACAATTGCGCATATCGGCTTAGGGCTTTTTGTTATCGGTGCTGTTGTAGAAACCAATGGACGTATTGAGCGAACTTTTGCGATGACTCAAGGCGAAGTCGTTGAGTTTGGTGGTTGGGAGTTTACGTTTAATGGTGTGAAGAATGGTGAGGGGCCTAATTACTATGCGGATCGAGCTTTTATTTCTGCTGTAAAGGGAAGCCGTTCAACTACGCTACATCCAGAAAAGCGATATTATCCAGCTTCAGGAATGCCTACGACTGAGGTTGCTATCCGTAAATCAATAGTTGGAGATCTTTATGTGGCGTTGGGTGATCCGATACGCGGTGAAGTAGATGGGTGGACCATACGTGCTTCAGTAAACCCAATGATAGATTTCGTATTCGGTGGTGTTGGATTGATTGCTTTAGGTGGTTTCTTTGCATTTGCGGGTCAACGTAGTACACGTAAAGAAGGTTCTAAAGGTGAGGCGGCAAGTGAATTGATAGGGGTGACAACTCAATGATGTTGGCTTTTATCCTTGCTGCTGCGCTATCTGACGCACCATTACAAGATGCTGGACTAGAAGCGCGAGCGCAGATGTTGATGCGTGAAATTCGGTGCGTGTCTTGTGAAAACGAACCAATCTCACAATCTGCTTCTGAAATTGCCGGAGATATGCGCCATCTTGTAAGGTCACAGATACAGGACGGTGCTTCAGACGAACAGGTCCGGTCCTGGTTTTCAGAGCGTTATGGTGAGTTTGTATTGTTCCGTCCAAAAGCAAGTGGTGGCGGTGCATTCTTGTGGGCTTTTCCTTTTGCATTGATATTGTGGATTGGCGGCGCATTATTTTTAGGTGCGCGCGCCAAGCAAAAGCGAAATTTAACGCCAATAAATGCGGATGGTTCTGGTGAAGGTGAAGCTGATCACGAAAATGATAGAATAGGTTGATTAAAACCAACTTGTTAAATTGCCGTTGTCTCCCAACTTATGATAGTCATTATTCTTAGTTGCGGAGCGAAATTACTATGCAAAATCGACTATCTGTTGAGATACCTGGATCATTGGGGCATAAATTAGCCGCAAAATTTGAAATGCCAGCCGGTGTGCCGCGTGGGTTCGCAATATTTGCACACTGTTTCGCTTGTTCTAAGGATCAATTTGCGACTGCTCGCATTGCACGGCAACTTGTTCAGTTAGGTGTTGGTGTATTACGGTTTGATTTTACGGGACTTGGTTTTTCTGAAGGCGACTTTTCCGATACAACATTTTCTTCAAATATTGACGATTTTGCTGCGGCGGCACGCTGGATGGAAGAGCAAGGTATGCCACCGACTTTGGCAATTGGGCATTCTTTGGGAGGAGCTGCTGTGTTGGCGGCTGCAGACAAACTACCAACCGTAAAAGCATTTGCGACAATTGCCGCTCCTTCATGTGCAAAACATGTGACAGAGAATTTTGGGTCACATATCCAACAAATTGAAGAAACTGGTGAAGCCGAAGTTGAACTTGGTGGTCGAAAAGTCGTTATTAAAAAACAATTCCTAGATGATGTTGAAGATGCGCGTGTTATTGAATCGGTCCGAAAATTGAAACGTCCTTTATTGGTAATGCATTCTCCAATTGATCAAACAGTTGGGATTGAAAATGCAAATGATATATTTCTAGCTGCCAAGCACCCTAAAAGTTTTGTTTCACTCGATGATTCAGATCACCTTCTGACAAATCGTGAAGATGCTCAGTATGTTGCGGGTGTGATTGCGGCTTGGGCGACGCATTATGCAATTTCAGCTAAAAAGGACGCAGCCTCTGTTAATCCGGTTCAAGGAAATGAACCCGTTATTGTAGAAGAAACCCCACGGATTGTAGAAGAAACCCCACGGGGCAAATATGAGAACTGGGTAGTGGTTGGCGATTATCGAGGTATTGCGGATGAGCCCCAATCTATGGGCGGAGACGGTATGGGACCAACACCTTATCAGTATCTCAACGCTGCTTTGGGAGCATGTACATCAATGACATTACGCATGTATGCTGATCGAAAAGGCTGGCCAGTTGATAAAGTTTCTGTCTCAGTCACACATGAAAAGACAAAAAATGAGATTGATTCGAGTGATTTAGATATATTTTCCCGTGCAATAACGATATCTGGTGATTTAACCCAAGATCAGCGTTCCAGAATGATGGAAATAGCGGATAAATGTCCTGTTCATCGCACTTTGCATAAAAATAGTACCATTCACACCACAGAATCGACATGAACCGATCTTAATTTTTTGACATTAAAACACGTATAGCTCTTATCCTTGTTAGAGTGATTAGAGCCGAATAAAGAGGAATACAGATGAAAACGACCGGGAAAAGCCGCACCTTAAAAACATCTTTAATGATGGCCGTGTTCGGAAGTGTGGCAATTGGTGGACTTATGATGTCGCCGGTTGGGAACAATATTGCTGATGCAAAGCCAATAGTTGTTCAGCCTCCTGTTGGTGCGCCAATGAGTTTTGCAGACCTTATTGATCGTGTAAGCCCTGCTGTTGTGAGCGTGCAGGTGACAACCGAAATCGAAGCACCTGAGCAGTATGGTGAGCTGTTTGAGCGTTTTCGCAATATCCCAGGCTTTGAAGATTTTATGGACCGCCAAGGGAATGGTGAAGAGGGACAAGGCGAAGGAGAAGGCGGCGAAAGTCCCGCTCCGCGTGAAGGACGTTCTCTAGGTTCAGGCTTTTTTATATCTGATACAGGTTATATTGTTACAAACAACCATGTGGTAGAGAATGCATCTGAAGTTACAGTCACTTTATCAAACGGTGATGAGCTTGAAGCTGATATAATCGGCTTAGATGAACTTACTGACCTCGCTGTTTTAAAAGTTAAAGAACCAGGTAAGTATCCTTTCGTGGAATTTGAATTGGCTAAGGCTCCGCGTGTTGGTGACTGGGTTGTTGCTGTTGGAAACCCGTTCGGACTTGGTGGAACAGCGACAGCTGGTATAGTTTCAGCTAGTGGCCGTGAAATGAATGGTTCTAACTATTCTAACTTTATTCAGATAGATGCTTCTATCAATAGAGGGAACTCGGGTGGCCCTACATTTGACCTTTATGGTCAAGTGATTGGTGTGAACACTGCTATTTATTCTCCGTCCGGCGGTAGTGTTGGTATTGGGTTTGCGATTGAATCAAATGTTGCAAAAGACATTACTGATCGATTGATTAAAGATGGTAAAGTGACCCGCGGTTGGTTGGGCGTATCCATACAATCTTTGTCACAAGAAATGGTAGAAGCACAAAGTCTTGAAAACGACAAAGGTGCATTAGTAGCAGATGTGCAAGTAGGTAGTCCTGCTGAGAAAAGCGGAATTGAGCGCGGTGATGTGATTCTATCAGTGAATGGTATTTCCGTGAATGATAGCCGTGAGCTTACTCGTCTTGTTGGTGGCTTGATTGCTGATACCAAGAATGAGTTTAAGCTTATTCGCGATGGTAAAATAAAATCTATTCCAGTTACCGTTGGTATTCGTCCTTCTGATGTTGATAGTGCGTTTAACCGCGGCGAAGATGAGAAATCTGAAGACAAAGGCGTAGAGAAGCCACCTGAAGGTACAGAATACCAAGGTGTGACAATCAAACCTCTTGGTCCTGACGAGTATGAATTCTTCGGTTTGAAAGCGACTGAGAAGGGCGTGTTTGTTCTGGATGTGAAAAGAGGTTCGGCGTTTGCTGAAGCTGGAATTGCTAAAGGAGATGCACTTCTTGAGGCGCAAGGTACAGCATTGAACTCATCAACTGATTTAGCTAATGTTGTTGCGAGTGCGAAAGCCGCCGGTAAGAAGAATATTTTGGTGGCGGTTCGTAAGGGGCGCGCGACGATATTTTTGCCTGTTGATATTAAAGACCTTAAATAATTGTAGAATGGGAGAGCTCGCTTTGCGCGTACTCGTCATTGAAGATGATTTAGAAGCCGCCGACTTTGTGCGCAAAGTGCTCAGCGAAGCTGGGCACGTTGTGGCTGTTGAAAATGATGGTGAAGCAGGACTTAGTCGTGCTCAATCAGATGAGTTCGACGCTATGGTCGTTGATAGAATGATGCCCAAGATGAATGGTATCGAAATGTTGACGACTTATCGAAGTGGCGGCGGCAATACGCCAGCACTATTCTTAACGGCTCTAGGAGATGTTGAGAATCGTGTTGAAGGCCTGAAGGCGGGTGGAGATGATTATCTGTGCAAGCCGTTTGCACCTAGCGAATTAATTGCACGTGTTGAAGCGCTTGGGCGTCGATCTCTAAGTGAGGCTCCGACTACGAAATTGCAGGTTGGTGATCTTGTCATGGACCTGTTGGCACGCACTGTTGTTAGAGCTGAAACTAAGATTGACCTCCAGCCTCGTGAGTTTCGTTTGTTGGAATTTCTTATGCGGAATGCGGGGCAAGTTGTAACGCGTACAATGCTAC
>CAYGPD010000058.1:0-15503 GCA_964351655.1 uncultured Hyphomonadaceae bacterium
CTTAACCACCCTTGGCGTGGCTATCAATTCGTTTTAGGTAATATGGTTAAGAATCAAAATCTCAGACAGCGTAAGTAGACATATGAGCGACGAATTTACAGTAGATGATCCCGACAATGGTATAATCGAAGAGCCGATGTCTGATGCGTTATCCAAACGCTATTTGGCTTATGCTTTGTCTACAATTACATCACGTGCGTTGCCGGATGTGCGTGACGGGTTAAAGCCTGTTCACCGCCGTTTGATGTATGCAATGCGCTTGCTCAAGCTTGACCCTGAATTAGCATTCAAGAAATCGGCGCGTGTTGTCGGGGATGTGATCGGTAAATATCACCCCCATGGTGATGCTTCCATTTACGATGCACTCGTGCGTTTGGCGCAAGATTTCAACGTGCGTTATCCGCTTGTCGATGGGCAGGGGAATTTTGGGAATATTGACGGTGATAGCGCGGCGGCCATGCGTTATACGGAATCACGTCTGACACCCGCAGCCCAACTCCTGCTTGAAGGGTTGGATGAAAACGCGGTCGATTTTAAAGAGACATATGATGGCGGCGATAAAGAGCCTGTCGTTTTGGCCTCTGGTTTTCCAAACCTGTTGTGTAATGGTTCGTCTGGTATTGCGGTGGGGATGGCGACTTCTATCCCGCCTCACAATGCTGCCGAAACAATTGATGCATGTATTCATCTAATTGATAACAAAAGCGCAAGCACGGCCGATCTTGTGAAAATCATGCCTGGACCGGATTTTCCAACGGGTGGTGAGATTGTGGAGGATGAAGCCAGCATTCTCAATGCCTATGAAACTGGGCGCGGCGGTTTCCGTATTCGCTGTAAATGGGAAAAAGAAGACCTTCCACGTGGCCTCTGGCAGATTGTGGTCACTGAAATTCCCTATCAAGTGCAAAAATCTAAACTGATTGAACGCTTGGCAGAATTGATCGAAACCAAGAAAGCACCGTTGCTTGATGATGTGATGGATGAAAGCGCGGAAGATATCCGCGTTGTGCTCGTGCCGCGCAATAAATTGGTTGATCCAGAAGTGTTGATGGCGAGCCTATATAAGATGTCCGATCTTGAATCGCGCTTCTCGCTTAATATGAATGTGTTGGATCATAATGTGCCGCGCGTGATGGGGTTGAAACAGGTTCTTCAATGTTACCTTGCTCACCGTCAAGAAGTGATTGTACGCCGCGCGCAGCACCGTTTGGATAAAATCGAAGCGCGCTTGCACATTTTGGAAGGGTATCTGAAGGCCTATCTAAATATTGATGAAGTGATCCGGATAATCCGATTTGAAGATCACCCAAAACAAGAATTGATGAAGGCGTTTAAACTCTCTGACACGCAAACAGATGCAATTCTCAACATGCGTTTGCGGGCATTGCGTAAGCTCGAAGAAATCGAAATTCAGGGCGAGCATGACAAGCTGACACAAGAGCGCGACAAGCTGGTTCAGCTTATCGGATCTGAAGCGCGCCAATGGACTGAGGTGAAACGTCAGCTCAAAATTGCACGTGAAGTGTTTGATCCAGAATCAGAGCTTGGTCGTCGCCGGACGCTCTTTGGTACAGCTGTAGAGATAGACGCAGATGCTGCGTTAGAAGCTCTTATCCCTAAAGAGCCGATCACAGTTATTCTATCAAAAATGGGCTGGATACGGGCGCTCAAAGGCCATAATCAGGCGATGGATAAACTGAAATTCAAAGACGGGGACGATTTGGCGTTTACGCTTGAATGTCAGACAACTGATAAGGTCGTGCTGCTGGCATCTGGAGGAAAAGCCTTCACGTTTGCCGCTGATAAACTGCCGAGTGGTCGCGGACATGGTGAGCCAATCCGTTTATCTGTTGATCTACCTGAATTTGAAGAAATCATTGCCATGTTGACCCCGCAACAGGGGCGTCAACGACTTGTCGCGTCTACAGCTGGATATGGCTTTATCGTTCCGGAAGAAGAATTAATCTCTCAAAAACGCGGTGGTAAAGTCGTGCAAAACCCACCTGAAGGCGCAAAATTTGCGTTCTGCCCGAGGGTTGAAGGCGATATGGTTGCCGTGATCGGGGATAACCGAAAACTGCTGTTTTTCCCACTGGAAGAATTGCCGGAAATGGCACGCGGTAAAGGTGTCAAACTGCAAAACTATAAGCAGGGCGGTTTAGTCAATGAGCAATTGGCAGACGTTGTGACCTTCGATTCGGAAGACGGATTCTTTTGGAAAGATTCGGGTGGACGCAATATCTCCCTAAATGAATGGCGCGAATGGCTGGGCAAGCGGGCAGCGGCGGGGAAGGTTGCGCCAAAGGGCTTTAATCGGAACGGAAAGTTCAGCTAGTATTTTGCGCTTTGGCTAAATTGTGCTTAGTGTTTTGCCTGACAGATTTGAGTGTTTCAAACTGAGGGGAAAACACGATGATGGCACTATATATCGTACTCGGCGTAATTGCGCTGGTCGTTCTATATCTAATTGCGCTTTACAACGGCTTGGTCACAAAACGCCAGCAGGTGAATGAGTCATTCTCTGGCATAGATGTGCAGTTGAAATTGCGCCAAAATCTCGTGCCAAACCTAGTGGATACCGTAAAAGGCTATGCCGCTCACGAACGCGATACATTAGAAGAAGTCATTCAAGCGCGTAACTCCGCTATGGCAGCGAACGGTCCAGCAGATAGCGCTGCGGCAGAAGGCATATTATCTGCTGCACTGGGAAAGCTATTTGCGCTCTCAGAAGCCTATCCAGACTTAAAAGCCAACACAAACTTTTTGCAATTGCAAAATGAGCTTTCGCAGATTGAAGATAAGATTGCAGCTTCGCGCCGCTTCTATAATTCTGCAGTGGGTGATTTGAACACTGCCATTGAGCAATTTCCGGCTGTTATGCTGGCAAATGGTTGGGGATTCACACATCGCGAATTCTTCGACCTTGGTGAAGAAGATCGTGCGGCAATGTCTGTTGTGCCTGAAGTGAAATTCTAATTTTCTACTCAAAGCAGGAGAAGTCATGTCGCACACAACCTGCTTTAAGTTTGCTTCGCTGTTCGCGCTCCTTGCTGTATTGCTGGGAGCGTTTGGCGCACATGGACTACGCGATACCCTCGATTCAGGGCATTTGGCGACGTTTGAGACAGGTGTGCGCTATCAGTTTTATCACGCGATAGGCCTGTTCATCATTGGATTTCTTATCACTTTAAAACGCGGCGAAAAATGGCTGCGTTATGCCAGTTATTTGCTCATAGCCGGCATAATATTGTTTTCAGGGTCACTCTATTTGCTCGCGTGCAATCAAATTGCTGATATTCCATCATGGATTGGCCCAATCACTCCCCTTGGCGGATTATGCTTTATGAGCGGGTGGGCCTGTGTGTTTATCTCCCAGTTAGGAATGAAGGCATGATCATAGGTTAGATAGAGTTGTTAAAGTAACACGTTAACAAAATGCGGCGTAAAATTAGGGATTGTCGCCTCTTGATAGGTTGGTTAGTCTCTCATAATTCCAATGCCGATTGTATTGTGTACTTATCTCCGGAAGATATGAATGATTGCAGACTCGCATCCGAAGCAAGCCGAGCGGCTTGCTGCGCTCAGAAGCTACGGTATTTTAGATACGCCACGTGAAGCGGATTTTGATGATATCGTCGATTTAGCTTCACAAATATGTGGCACCTCGATTTCAGTTATCAATTTGATAGATGCAGATCGCCAATGGTTTAAAGCAGAGGTGGGCTTGGGTGTAAGAGAAACACCGCTTGCAACATCCATCTGCTCGCACATCATCCTAGAAGATGATTTTGTAGAAATCCCAGATACTCTCGAAGATTGCCGCACGGGCGATAATCCGTTGTGTTTGAGTGAGCAGGGCCTACGCTTTTATGCGGGTGCATTGCTTAAAACGTCTGACGGTTTGCCGATTGGAACATTGTGTGTGTTGGACAGTGAACCGCGTAAGTTAAATGATTTTCAGAAGAAGACACTCAACACGCTCGCCAAACAAGTTATGCGTGAGCTTGAATTGCGTATGGCGCTTCAAGAACAAGATGTGTTGCGACGTGAAATGGATCACCGCGTAAAAAACTCACTTCAAACAGTGTCCTCACTTGTGAGATTATATAAATCACAAGCGCACCCTGATAGTGCAGACGCTTTTGATGCGGTGGCGCGCAAAGTTGAAGCGATCTCACTCTTGCATGAAGAATTACACCAAACCACAAGCAACGAACTTGTGCCCATGCAGCGATTTATCCAAAAAGTCGTGGATTTGCTTCAAGCATCAGCACCTGAAAATGTGACGTTGGAATTTGATTCTGACACACTCGAAATGCCATCTGAAAATGCGTCCGGCATTGCCATGATTGTCAGTGAGTTTGTCGCTAATTCCATTAAACATGCCTTCCCCGATGATCGCGATGGTGTAATCAAAATTGCCCTTAAATCGAATGCAGCTTTGGGATGGGCGCTTGAATGTTGTGACAATGGTATTGGCGTTGATGCGGTAGAAGTTGCGCCAAATAAGTCTGAAGGACTGGGTTTAAAACTGATCAATGCTGTTGTGATGAAGCTTAAGGCTAAGATCGAGCGCGGTGCCAAGGAAGACGGTTATCACATGGTGATCATGCCGAAAGTAGAAGCGCTGACCTAACGCATTAGAAAGGAAAGGAGAGCTGATTGCTCTCCTGTTCTATTTGTCCATCTCCAAGGCCAGATAGGGTAAGCCCTAATAAGCGGATTGGTTTGAGTGGTGAAGGGATCATTTTTAGCAAGAGATCTTTTGTGTCATACACAGTGTCGATGTCTGAGACGGCGTGCATAAGCGTGTGTGATCTGGTGATTTGCTTGAAATCAGA
Source organism: uncultured Hyphomonadaceae bacterium (assembly GCA_964351655.1). Taxonomy (GTDB): domain Bacteria; phylum Pseudomonadota; class Alphaproteobacteria; order Caulobacterales; family Hyphomonadaceae; genus Hirschia. The sequence goes on from CAYGPD010000058.1 coordinate 4,842, forward strand.
AAACTTTACCTTCAAGGTGAGTGTATAACCCGTAGCATTTGCGCGTTCTATCCTTTCCCAGAGCATGGGAATGATACGCTCCATTGCGGTTTCGACTGCGGCCATATCATGCAAATCATCGTTAAATGTGCGCTCGACGCCAACTGATTTGCGAACCCTATCCACGCGCACTGGGCGTTCATCAATGCCTCGCACAGCTCCATAGAGATAGTCTGCGCTACTGCCAAAATGCGCTTTAAGCAAATCCAGCGACATATCTCTTAAATCTGCGCCGGTGAACACATTTAGGCTTTCCATTTTGGCCGCCGTAACAGGGCCAACACCATGAAAACGCCGCACAGGCAAGCTCATCACAAAGTCTGGTCCATGTTGGGGTGTGATGACGCATTGGCCATTTGGTTTGTTCTGATCGGAAGCTAATTTGGCGATAAATTTGTTATAGGACACGCCTGCTGAAGCTGTGAGTTGGGTATCTTCCCAAATGCGTTCACGAATACGCAATGCGATTTGCGTGGCAGACTCAATATTTTGCTTGTTCTGCGTCACATCCAAGTAAGCCTCATCGAGCGATAATGGCTCAATCAGGTCCGTGTGTTCTTCAAAAATTTTGCGGATCTGATGTGATACCTCTCGATAGACATCAAAGCGAGGTGGCACGAAAATAAGGTCAGGGCATTTGCGTTTAGCTACGACTGATGCCATCGCAGACCGGACACCAAATTCTCGTGCCTCATAGCTGGCAGCGGCAACTACGCCGCGCGCTGCACTTCCGCCAACAGCCACAGGCTTGCCGCGCAAATCTGCATTATCGCGCTGCTCTACAGACGCAAAAAATGCATCCATATCAATGTGGATGATTTTACGGATAGCATGATCAGCCAAGTTATATATCCAGCTTTGCGTGCCTTATGCTCACACCTGAGCTTTATCAGAGAGTATATGGCGATGCGCAACCCAGAGCAAATACAAGGTGTAAAGTCATGCACATAGTCGTGCTATTTAATTTTCCATGTTTCACTTTGAAAGATAGTTCTCACCCCCCAATATTAATACCTCTCTATTGGCAATTTTAAATCCACACCTATCTTAAACATATGCATTTTGCACAATGTGAGTGAAACGGAATATGGAAAACAATCACCTTAGAACTTTTGTTCTTATTGCTGGTCTAACTGCGCTGTTTATGGGAATTGGCTATCTTATCGGTGGCCAAATCGGAATGATAATTGCGCTCGTGCTTGCGGGTGCTGGTAACTTCTTTAGTTATTGGAATGCCGATAAAATTGTTCTTTCCATGTATAAAGCGAAAGAGGTTGATAGCTCCCATCCCGATCCTGTCGTGCGGGCCTATGCGCAAGACGTAGAAGAAATGGTGCGTAATGCAGGCATGCCAATGCCGCGCATCACGATTATTGAAAACCCGCAACCTAATGCGTTTGCAACAGGAAGAAACCCAGAAAATGCGGCCGTTGCTGCCACGACTGGGCTTCTCTCAATGTTGAATAGGCGTGAAGTGCGCGGGGTGATGGGGCATGAATTGGCGCATGTGCGTAATCGTGACACGCTCACCATGACCGTCACAGCAACAATTGCAGGTGCGATTTCCGCTCTGGCAAACTTTGCGTTTTTCTTTGGTGGCAATGATCGTGAACGTCCTGGCGGGTTGATTGGTACATTGGCGATTATGTTTTTAGCACCTATGGCAGCAAGCCTCGTACAAATGGCGATTAGTCGTGGACGCGAATATGAGGCTGATGCAGGTGGCGCAGAAATTTCTGGAGACCCACAAGCACTCGCAAGTGCATTGCAAAAGATTGAGCAAATCGCGCATGGTGGGGCAAGAGGGCAAGGCGGCGCTGTAAATATGGATGCTGAACGCAATCCCGCGACGGCGCACATGTTTATCATCAACCCGCTAAATGGGCGCGGCGCAGATAATCTGTTCTCAACCCACCCAGCCACGCAAAATCGTGTTGAAGCTTTGCTGCAAATGACGCAAGGGGACATTCCCCAATCGAAACCTCATTCACCGCGTAAGACAGGCAAGAAAGTCGATCTTCCTGCTTTTGCGCGTCCTGCGGAAAGTAAGAAGAACACTAAAAGCCCGTGGGAATAGGCTTTTAGTATTTGGAGTCTATTTTACGAGTGCTGTGACTAATTGCGGAAAGAATACAACCGCTAACAATCCGATAAGCTGTAATCCAATAAAGGGGAGTGCACCGCGCCAAATATCGGGTGTATCCACTTCAGGCGGCGCTGCCCCTTTAAGGTAGAATAACGCAAAACCAAATGGCGGTGTCAGGAAGCTTGTTTGTAAATTCATCGCCATTAAAACACCCAGCCATACTGGATCAGCCCCAAGCATAATGAGCGGCGGCGCAACCAATGGCACAATGATAAATGTGATTTCCAGAAAGTCCAAAAAGAAGCCCATCAAGAACATGATGATCATTGTGACAGTAAGCGCACCGACTAATCCGCCCGGAATATTGACCAGCATATGTTCGATAAATTCATCGCCGCCTAAGCCGCGAAACACGATGGAAAACAAACCTGCACATATCAGGATGAGAAAAACCATAGACGTGATTTCAGCAGCTCCGTTTAAGGATGCTTGGAGCTTCTTTGTCAGACGCAGTGTAATGAGGGCGGCAAGCGTTCCAAAGGCTATCGCGCTGCAAATGAGAAAAGCGTATATTTTTCCAAACAGTGATCCTGTAAAGAAGGCGCTAGGCGGAGCATCAGTATCAAATCCACCAATTATACCAAGCTTGAGGCTCCAAACGGTCAATATGAGAAGTATGAGTCCTCCAGCACCAGCTAAGCTCAAATATTTTAAAATATTTGGACGCCTATCATCCATCCCGATACGGATACCTGCAAGCAATATTGCACCTATTGCACCCACAGCTGCAGCTTCTGTGGGGGATGTGAAACCACCAAGAATAGACCCTAAAACGGCAAGGATAAGTGTAAGCGGTGCTGCAAAAGCAAAGGCGGTACGCGCTTTGCTCGGTGTTTCAATACCAAGATCTGCATCGGCTGTCTTTGAGCGCGCTGGCATGGAGGAAGGTTTCCAAAATGCCATCACAGCTAGATAGGTTAGATATAATCCTACCAGCAATAAGCCGGGCAATAGGGCACCTGAGAATAAGTCTCCAGCGCTAACTGGAGATGGAGGACGTCCCAACGCTTGATTGGCTTGTGCATTTGCGTTTGAAATTGTGTCCGCTAATACGATTAAAACAATTGATGGGGGAATGATCTGGCCCAAAGTTCCAGAGGCTGCGATTGTTCCAGAAGCTATGCGTTTGTCGTATCCTTGTTTAAGCATGCTTGGTAGGGCGATCAGCGTCATTGTGACAACAGTTGCGCCAACAATTCCCGTCGATGCTGCCAATAGTGCGCCAACTAATACTACAGAGTATCCCAGTCCGCCTTTGACGCCAGCAAGCAATCGTCCAGTCGCGTTCAATAGGTCTTCTGCCACACGAGATTTTTCTAGGACAACACCCATAATTACAAATAAGGGAACTGCCGCTAGAACTTGATTGCTCATATTCCCCAAAATACGACTTGGCCAAAATATGAGAGACCTTGGCTCGAATACATCAAATGCGATTCCAAGCCCTGCAAATAAAAGTGCAATTCCGCCCAATGTAAGGGCAACATGATACCCAGACAGCAAAGCTACAAAAGCAGCCGCAAACATGAATATGTGCAAATAGTCTGGGGTCACGATGTTGCGCTTTCATCTGTCACGTCTTTTAACGTTGCAACGGCCCGAAGACTGTTTGCCCAGCCTTGCAAAATCATTGTCACGGCAAAAATTGGCACTAACGTCTTGAAGAGAAATAGGAGAGGTAAACCATCGGGGTCAGAGGCAAACTCCATACGGCCAGCAGACGCTCCCCACGCGCGGGCCAGCTGGGGACCGTAGGCATACAAGACCAATAACATAAGCGGGAAAAGCAGCAGATACGTGCCGAGCAGATCTACAATTGCACGCTGTTTATCTGTAAATCGCGAGAAAAATATGTCCACCCGCACATGGCCGCCTGTGCGCAATGCACCTGCTGATGCAAGCATAAAGCAGGTCGCAAATGCGTAAATCCAGATATCTCTGATCCAGCTGAAACTAATTCCAAATACATATCGCATAAGGACTGCAACCAACATTCCCGCAGCCATGAGAAAGCCAGCCCATCCTGCGATATTCATCAGTGTATCACCAATACTATCAATAACTTGCTTTGGTTTATTGAAGTGATGCATAAGCTTTGGTGCCGCCAGCAAAAGCAATGGCACAAGCAATAACGGCGAGAGAAAAAGGCCCAAAATCTGTAGGCCTTTTCCAAGATGTAGGGCAAATTCAGACACGCTTTCTCTCCGCGACGCGTTAGCTGCGTTTGGAGCGAGAGTTCAAGAATGGGCCATCCGCAACATTGCCCCATAATGAGTTGGCAGCAAGTGTGGATTCAAAGCTCTCATATATACGCTTTTCTAAGTCTCCACCTGTCCCAGCCTGCGCCCTGACATCTTTTGAAATCTCGTCCATACGGCTTAGAATTTCTGGAGTAAAAGTACGTAGTTTGACATTGTGTTCTTGAGTTAAGACTTTGAGAGACATCGAGTTTTGGTAAGTAAATTCACCAAGCGACAAATGGTTTGCTTCATTGCACGCAACACGAATCGCCGCTTGCTCCGTACCGGTTAAGCTGTCCCAAACATTGCGGTTCATACCACATGACAAGGAGGAGCCTGGTTCATGAAAGCCTGGACCATAATAGTATTCTGCTTGCTGATAAAAACCCAATGCAAGATCATTCCAAGGGCCAACCCATTCTGTAGCATCAATTTGACCGGTTTGAAGGGCTTGATAAATTTCACCTCCAGCAATTGTTTCAGCTGAACCACCAAGTTCGCGGATAACCTGACCACCAAGGCCCGGCATACGCATTTTGAGCCCTTTGAAATCCTCTAGGGTATTGATTTCTTTGCGAAACCATCCACCCATTTGTTGACCCGTGTTTGCGCCTTGAAAGGCAATTACACCGTATTGGCCTGATAGTTCTTCCCATAATTGTTGGCCGCCGCCAAAGTCTATCCAGCCCATAAGTTCATTTGCTGTCATGCCCATCGGCACAGCAGTAAAGAAGGAAAATGCAGGGGATTTGGATTGCCAATAATATTCAGCGCCGTGATACATGTCGGCTGCACCAGAAGCGACATCATCAAAAGCCTGTAGTGCGGGAGATAATTCACCGGCACCAAATACGCTTATATCCAGTGACCCTTCTGTAAGCTCCTTAACACGGGCAGCAAGTCTTTCGGCTGCTGTGTACAAGCCGGGAAGGCCTTTTGGCCAAGTCGTAACCATTGTAAGTTTACGCTTTTTTCGTACAACAGCAGGTGCTTTTTTATCGTCACTCGCAGATGCATCGTTTGATCCGCCGCATGCTGCAAGCGCTGTTGCTGCGATACCAAAACCAACACCACCTAACAATCCACGACGTGTAGCATCTAATGCGGTATCTGATTTTTGGATGGTGTTTGTGCGCATGTTACCGATTTTCAAGCACGTCTTTTGGTGCTTTGTTTTTTTTGAATCAGTCATAATCTGCCTCCCGAGCTATTCTAATAGTGAATAGGCTAGCATTCTTCGTCAAGCAGCATACGCCATTCATCACCGTCACACACCTCCAATGGCATATAATTTGATTTATATCCCATGTTTTCAGAACCTTTGACCCAATATCCTAGATATACATAGGGAAGTTCTAATTCTTTCGCGAGACGAATATGGTCAAGCACCATGAATGTGCCGAGGCTATCTTTTGCGGCATCTGGATTGAAAAATGAATATACCATCGACAACCCATCGCGTAACACATCTGTTAGCGCTGTAGCTGTTAAGGCACCTTCATCTGATGCGTATAAGGGGGGACGGCGATATTCAAACACAACCGTGCGAACAGGGCTTGCGTCGACCATGCCGATATAGTCACTCATGACCATATCATTCATGCCACCCTCTTGATGGCGTGAGTTTAGATAGCGTTTGAGGAGCCGAAATTGCTCGTTGGACGCCGTTTTGGGACAGGGTGTGCGAGTGAGGTCTTTGTTTGACTTCAGTACACGACGCCAACGCTTTGAAAACTCAAAATTGCGTACATCAATTCTAACTGATTTACAGGCATTGCAGGCAATACAGGCGGGACGGTAGGCAATAATTTGAGAACGCCGAAAGCCGACGCGGGTAAGAGAGTCATTTAACTCAACGGCATTGTTTGCAGAAAGATTGGCAAACACTTTTCGTTCTTTGCGATTGGGCAAATACGGGCAGGGTTGCGACGCTGTAAGGTGAAACTTTACATGACGTGCAACATCTGCGGGTATGTTAAAAGTGTTGTCGTTTTTCTCTTTCATGGTGTCGCTATTATGCGCCGACTAAATTGAATTGCCAGCCCGCAATTGCTGTAAAAGCTATCCAAATTAGTAAAACAAGTGGCGTTCCGAACTTGACATAATCTCCAAAGCGATAATGTCCTGGCCCCATTACAAGTAAATTTGTTTGATACGCTATTGGCGTTGCGAAAGCACAGTTGGATGCATAGATCACCGTTAATACGAAAGGTGTCGGGTCAAGGTTTAATTGCCGCGCTGTTGCAATAGCAATGGGCGTAAAAATAATTGCTGTTGCAGAGTTCGACAGTAAGTTTGTGACCAAAGCTACCGTAAGGAATAAGACGGATAGAATTGCTAAGGGGCCAAATGGCGCGGCAACAGCTACAGCGTTTTGCGCGACAAAATCTGCTGCACCGGTAGCTTCCAATGATGCACCCATAGCGAGGGCTGCTCCAATAAGTAAGAATATACGCAAATCTAAAGCACGCGAGGCTTGTCTTACGTTTAAACACCCCATGACAATCATCATAACTGCACCGATAAGTGATGCGTGAAGAATATTGAGTAACCCCGATGCGGCAGACAATACCACTGCCAAAGCAATTAAGCGCGCATAAATAGCTTTTGTAACGTCTGGTAGGTCAGTTCTGGACCAATCAAGCAAAAGAAGATCTCGGTCTGTGCGCATTTCATCAAAAGCTTGGCGTGTGCCGCAAAGTAGCAATGTGTCACCTGATTCAAGGCGGATTTCTCCGAGACGTGCGCGGATCATACGCGAGCGTCTCTGAACCCCCATAACCACGGCGTCATTGCGGTTTGCATATCCCATTTGGTCAATTGTACGTGAAATTAATCGTGAACCAGGTGCGACGACAGCTTCAGATAATGAGAGCTGCGGAGGATTGCCTGTTGCTTCGTCATACCCTTCTGAACCTGTCCTCCAGATAGAACGAAGGAGTTTTGGGCGGCGAGAAAGCACTTCTGTTAAAGATGTGCGAGTCGCAGCCACGATAATGAGGTCTCCAGGTTTTAAGGTTAAGTCTTCAAAGGGGGGAAGTATAGCCTCTTGGCCGCGTTGCACCATTCGGACGGTCATATTGGGGAGATCAGGGAACATGCCTGCAACGGATTGTTTGCCTTCCATCGGGTGATCGTGCGTAACTTCGATTTGAGCGATGAATTGCTTTCCTGTGCCCTTGTTTGAGCTTTCACCTTCCGCTTCTCTGTTGGGAAGAAGGATAGGGCCAAAAATCACGATATACGCGATACCAATCGCCGAAAGGGCTAAACCAATAGGTGAAAGTTCGAAGAACCCAAGCTCACGTCCTTCCAAGCGTAAAAGTGTTTCAGCAGCAAGAAGGTTGGTTGAAGACCCAATGAGCGTTGTCATACCGCCGAAAATTGAAACGAAACTTAACGGAATAAGTAGTTTAGATGGGGCCATCCCAGTACGTGCTGCGATAGCGCTCATGATAGGCAAAAACATGACGACAACAGGCGTATTGTTCACGAATGCAGATGTTATAAATACAGCCGCATATGCACCCATCATGGTCAGGCGTGGTGCAACAGTGTAAGATTGAAGTAATCGTCGGGAGGGGCCGTCTAAGGCTCCTGTTTGAAACATTCCATGGCCTATGACGAGCAATGCCATAATGGTCACAAGTGCCGCATTGCCAAAGCCATTTAACAATAGGTCTGGTTGGATTGTTTCACCATTAGCGCCAACTGCAAATGGCATTGCAAAAAGTGTAAGTAGTCCAGTAACGATGCCAATGGAGACGAGCTCCATTGATATGCGTTCATTCATGTACAGCCCGATCGCTAGAATGACGACTCCGAGACTGACCCACATAGTGAGTGCAGATGCAATTTGAGTTATGAGCATACATTTTTCCGGTTTGCATATGAGCAAGTGCTTTGCTCATACATGACTAAAAACGTCTAGATTCTGTATGTCTAGCCTATTTTACATGGCATTATAGAGAATGGTCGCTTGGAATTACAGGAGATTCTCTAAGCAGGACAATGGAAATTCTGCGATTTCCGGGAAGGTCAGGGTCGTCAGGATAAAGAGGCTCTGATCCAGCTTTGCCTGAAACTTGAAAAACGCGTTCTGGATTTAAGCCTGATTGTTCTAGAATTCGGCGGGCGGTATTTGCGCGTTCAGATGATAATTCCCAATTTGAGTAGCCTTCGATTCCTGTTGGAAGATCTCCAGTATGTCCTGAAATTGTCACTCTATTTGGTAATTTACCTAAAATGTCAGACACAGCCGCAAGAAGTTTTTCTGCACGAGGAAGCGGTTTAGCGGATGCGGCTGCAAACATGGCACGTCCTTCTTGATCCACAATCTGAATACGCATGCCTTCTGGTGTTTGATCGATAACGAGGTGCTTAGATAATGCCGCTAAGTCTGGCATATCCTGCATGGCTTGGCGCAGAGATTGTTCGGCACGTTCAAACTCAGCTTGTTCACGCATCGCAATAGCTTTGCTCATGGCGCTTTGAGAAATCTCTTTGCTCTTTTGCTTGTCTTCCTGCGTTGCCCCAGTGTTTTTTGTAGATGTTCGACGTTTTGAAGCTGTTTGTTTGCTTTCAGGCATTGGTCGGTTGGTTCCGCCAGAACGTGCGCCTTCATCTTGAAAGCTTGTGCCCCCCAACATACCATCAGATCCTTGGCGAGACTTAGATACACTTGCTGGCGCAAAATAATCTGCGATACCGCGTTTTTGGTCTGGCGAAGTTGTGTTGATGAGCCACATTAGAAGGAAAAATGCCATCATCGCTGTCACGAAGTCAGCATAGGCCACTTTCCAGGCACCACCGTGGTGGCCCCCTCCGGAAACTTTTTTGACCTTTTTAATAACGATGGGTCTGTTGTCAGCCATGCGTTTTATCTCTCACTTCGTCATAATCTCGCTATTTTCATGAAAATATCTGTCTTTTGGTTAAGGGGCGGTGCATGAATTGAAAAACATTGTATTTTAGTTCGATTTAATTTGAGGAGAGCGATAATGGCAAAATGTGCTTTTTTAGGTTTAGGCGTCATGGGCGGACCAATGGCAGGGTGGCTAGTTGATAAAGGCCATTCGGTCTCAGTTTGGAACCGCACGATGACCAAAGCTGATGCTTGGGCTCTCAAATATAAAGGTATCGCTTGCGCGACTCCTCTTGAAGCAATTCATGAGGCAGATTTTATCATGTTTTGTTTGGGTGATGATCCTGATGTTGATGCTGTATTCGAACAGATTGAAAAAGGTATCAAACCGGGAGTGATTGTTATTGATCACACAACGACTTCCGCAGACCTTGCCCAACGAATTGCCAAAAAATGCACTTCTAATGGCGCACACTTTATAGATGGTCCCGTATCGGGCGGTGAAGCAGGTGCTGTTAATGGTAAGTTGACAGTTATGGCCGGTGCGGATGAAGCTGTATTTGAGAAAGCTGTGCCAGTTATGGAGGCTTATGCGGCCACAATTACTCGGATTGGGGATGTGGGAAGTGGTCAGCTTGCAAAGTCAGTCAACCAAATTTGTATTGCAGGTGTGTTGCAGGGGTTGGCCGAAGGGCTGCACTTCGCAATGAAGCATAATCTCGATACGGATCAGGTGCTCAAGGCTGTGTCAGGTGGATCTGCTCAATCTTGGCAAATGGAAAATCGCGGTAAGACAATGGTTGCGGGCGAATATGAGTTTGGTTTTGCCGTTGATTGGCTGCGCAAGGACCTTCGCATTGCCTTGGATGCTGCGCGCAAGGCAGGCGTGAGCTTGCCAGTAACGGCTGTAATAGACCAATTTTATGCCGATGTTCAGAAAAAGGGTGGTGGACGTTGGGATAGCTCCAGTCTATTGACGCGTTTGAATACTGATTGCGATACCATAAAGGACTCATGATGGCTTTTGAGATTTTTGAAAACAAAACTGATCTGGTCGAACGTGCCTATGAATTAACATATGAAGCGCTTGATGTCGGTCTTGCTCAAAATGGTGCTGCAAGCTTGATGTGTTCAGGTGGCTCTACGCCCGGTCCATTATACAAGCAGTTGTCTCAATCTGACCTTGATTGGTCAAATATCAGCGTGGGATTGGTCGATGACCGCTGGGTTGCACCCGATCATGATCGATCTAACGAGAAGCTGTTGCGCAACACGCTTTTGCAAAATGCAGGTGCTTCAGCAACCTTCTATCCTATGTATGTAGAAGGAAAGACTGCAAAAGAAGCTGTAGATCAGCGTGCAGCAGAATTCGC
>CAYGPD010000059.1:0-1726 GCA_964351655.1 uncultured Hyphomonadaceae bacterium
ACAATGGCAAACCGATTCAAACGATTGTGAAACCAGAGCTTCATCGCGATTTGCGCTGTATTTCCCATAATCGCTAATGCTGCCCACATAATCTGATCTTTCACCGTATCTGCCTGAAAGAATGCAAAAATTGAATACAGCATCACCCCTGAAAAAATGAAAACACCAATCCAAGCCATAATATTCATCCCTCTGCCTGGCCCACTCAAGCTTGCAAAAGCTTCTTTATAGTAGCTATCCTCATTCAGACTCTCATCAATAAAAGCCTCATCTTCAGCACTTAGAAGGCCTTTCAAACGGTCATCAAATCCACTCATTACAACGTTCCTTCTTCTGTTAATTCATAAACTGCTTTTAGTTTTTCGCGTGCTGCATATAGACGTGACTTAACCGTACCAATGGGAATGCTCATTCCTGCTGCAATCTCCCTCAGGCGCATCCCATCAACATAAAAAAGCAAAAGCAATTTTCGGTCAGCTTCGGGCAAGGCGCCCAAAGTCTGCTTTAATGCGAATGATTCATGGTCCTGATCTGGAGCTGCGGGTGTGGGCTGGCGCTCTAATTCGGCCTGAACATCTCGAGCGCGTATTTTTGATTGAACATAATCCGCTGCACGACGACGCACTATCGTATAGGCCCACGGACCAAACGCTGCAGGATCGCTCAATCGATGAATATCTTTTGCGATTGTGAGCGCAGCATTTTGAACAACATCCAATGCCGCTTCACGCTCCCCCGTTCGCCGAAAAGCAAACCGCAACAATTTGGGATACCAGCGTTTATACAGCAGCTCGAAAGCCCGTCGATCACCGCCAATTGCAAGTATCGCCTGATATTCATCAAGCGCTTCAAGCGTATGTATGTCTGTAAGTTTGCGTGACACGGTGTCGATTTCCTTCCTGTTTGACAGTATAGTCATGTCCAAGAAGCAAAAGGTTCACTTTTATTGATTTGATATGGAAGTATAATGAAAGCCAGACACAAAGAAGCCCACCCTCGGGTTAGCGAGAGTGGGCTGACTTTAATCTAAACTGCTATCGCTAAAATTTAGCGTGCAAAGCTTGGCTTACGACCACTGAATGGGCCTTTGCTCTTTGGTCCTGGAGCTGGTCCACGGCGCGGCTTGCCTGCACCCGGCTTTTTAGGTGCACCAAAACCCGCTTTATCACCGCGTGCATCAGATTTACCTTCGCCGCGTGGACCACGTTTTTCAAAGCGATCTGCGCCACCACGTTTTTCAAATCCGCGACCTTCAGAGTTTCCGCCACGTGTTCCCGGATATGTTGGACGCTCAGAGCGTCCACGTGCTGGACGGCTTGCGCCCTCTTCATATCCATCTTGGCGCGGTCCATCAGAACGTCCACCTTCCGGACGTTTCCATGTACGCTCGCCGCCACGTTTATTGTCTGGACGACCGCCTTCGTTACGATCTTGGCCCCATGAGCGACCATCAGCTGCGCGTTTCTTATCGTACTCTGTACGCGGGCGCGGATTGCTTCCCTCATACCCACGACTTGGAGGACGCTCACCTGCTAAACGTTCTGCGCGGTTAGGTCCTTCACGGCGCGGCGCGCCTTCACGTCCTTGATATCCACCGCGATTTTCGTCGCGTCCACCTTCACGGCGCCCTTGATAGCCACGACCTTCACCGCCTCCACCTACTCAACCACCACCTACACAAAAGCCAACCTATCCACCACCAACACCACCACCACCAACAGCACCA
>CAYGPD010000059.1:1736-12676 GCA_964351655.1 uncultured Hyphomonadaceae bacterium
ACCTGCACGGGGGCCTGGGTAGCCACGGCCCTCACCGCGTCCGCCTTCTGAACGACCACCTTCACGGTGGCCCTGGTAGCCACGGCCTTCGCCGCGTCCGCCTTCTGAACGACCACCTTCACGGTTGCCTTGGTAACCACGGCCTTCGCCGCGTCCGCCTTCTGAACGACCGCCTTCGCGATTGCCTTGGTAGCCGCGACCTTCGCCACGTCCGCCTTCTGGACGTTCACGACGTGCAAAACGGTCATCACGGTTTGGACGCTCAGAACGCTCTGCGCGCGGCTCATAAGCTGGTTCAGTACTCGCGTCAGCGCGGAAAGGACGATCCTCGCGTTGCGGACGGTCACCACGATCTCCGCGATCATCACGACCTTTATATCCACCCGCAGAAGGACGGCCACCGCGACCACCATCACGTCCGCCGCGAGCACCGTCGCGACCACCACGACCACCATCGCGTCCGCCACGACCGCCATCACGGCCTCCGTCACGTCCACCACGACCACGTGGGCGCTCTTCTTCAATGGGTGTTGCGTTTGCTGTAATCTCTTCCGCCATATCGACGAAGTTATCTGGCAGATCAACAATTGGAATTTTCATGCGGATCTGACGCTGAATATCGAGAAGATACTTCTTCTCATCACGCGCCACGAAAGAAATCGCTTTACCTTCACGACCAGCACGTGCCGTACGACCAATACGGTGTACATATTGTTCTGGTACGTTTGGAATTTCATAGTTGAACACGTGCGATACGCCCGGCACATCAATACCGCGTGCAGCAATGTCTGTTGCCACAAGCACTTTTGTGTCACCGTTACGGAATGCATTCAAAGCACGCTCACGTTGGCCTTGTGATTTGTTGCCGTGAATTGCACCACAGCGAATACCTGCTGAAAGTAGTCTAGCAACAACTTTATCTGCACCGTGTTTTGTGCGTGTAAACACAAGCGCACGATCAATGCTTGGATCTTGCAAATTCACTAAAAGCAACGGAGCTTTTTGAGCAGCGTTCACGTGTGTCATGGATTGATCAACACGTTCAGCTGTTGTGGATTCTTGCGCAATGGATACTTTTTTCGGGTTCTTCAAGAATTGCTTTGAAAGACCTGACACATTGTCTGGCATTGTTGCAGAGAAGAATAATGTTTGACGGTCTTCTGGAACAGCACCCGCAATGCGGCGCAATGGGTGGATAAACCCAAGATCAAGCATTTGGTCGGCTTCATCAAGAACCAGTTTTTCAACATATGAAAGGTCAACTGCGTTTTGTTCCATCAAGTCGATCAAACGACCCGGTGTAGCGACAAGCACATCTGCACCGCGGTGCAAATCTCGCATTTGTTTACGGATAGGCACACCACCGAAAACCTTTACAACGCGCAATGATAGGCATTGGCCATATTTGCTGAAAGCTTCAGCGATTTGGCTTGCAAGTTCACGAGTCGGCGCAATTACAAGACAACGCACAGCACCGGGTGCTGGCATGTCAGGATATTTACATAAATGATGTAAAAGCGGCAAAGCAAATGCTGCCGTTTTACCTGTACCTGTCTGAGCAATACCCAGAATGTCGCCACCTTCAAGAACAAGCGGAATTGCTTGAGCTTGGATTGGCGTTGGAGTTTCATAGCCTTCTTTAGTCAAGGCTTTAAGGACTGGACCAGCCAGATCGAAATCAGAGAATGTTGTCACGATTTACTTTCGCATACAGATGAACGCAAAATATCACAGGCCCCTTTCTCATCAGAAAGGCGCACGGGCGCTCGTTAAAGAGACGACCCGCGTGAATCAGGGCGTTTGTGAGATGTGCGTCTCAGGGGGCCGGCTCAAGTGCGGATTTCTCCCGCGCGTGCTTCACGCCGCCAGTCTTACCCATGCGTTCTGTGGAAACGCATCGCAGCGGGCCTTATGTTTTACTTCTGTAGATATGTCAAGCGGGATGCAGGCATGCAGAATTGCACCTCAATGCAAGCACATGCCCTGTTTTACCTTTAGATTAGACTAATTATCTGCATCCGCATTTAATTTTGATCTAAATTTATCTGTAAAAGGCCTACGCCATACATCAGGCGACCCATCTGTTTGGGCAGGCTCAACATTTAATATCTCAGCTATCATTCCATGCACATTCACATTTTCAAAAACGTCAATCATTGCCCCCTGCTGAAAGGCAGGCCCTGCCGCGATGAACGTCGCATGCATATCTCTTAAAGTGTTGAGATAGCCATGATTGCCTATAGGACTAACGGACCAGCCCTTCTTCTCAGCTGCTATTTCGGCGTTGCGCGTTGTTACATACCAGTCAGGGTCAATCATCACCATTATTGGCGGCGTTCTATCATGCGGGGCCGCACCTATCGGTCGATGCGTAAAAACATCCGTTCCTAGCTTGGCGCTCATATGAGGGTGAGCATTCTGCAATTTCGCAAGCAATTGCGGCGTATCTGCGGGATCCAATGGCCAAATTGCCGCAAACGGCCCTAAATCGAGATTGCGCTCTCTAACTAAAGACACATCAATATAATCATCAAGATAGATCTTTTTCTCTAAATCAACACTCAACATGCCGTGGTCTGACACGATTATTATATTGGTTTTTTCTAATAGCTCGCGTTCCCTCAAGCCATCTAACAGCTTTCCAACCATTCCATCCATTCTAGAAATAGCGGCTTTTTCTTCGGGGGAATCTACGCCAAAGCGGTGTGCGTTCTGATCAATATCATCATGATAAAGCGTTAGAAAATGAGGACGCGCATCGCCAGAACGGTCCAAATGACCCAACACCATATCAACACGTTCGTGCGGAAATTTCGTCATTAAGTTCGAATAGGCAATCGAATATGTGGGACCAATCTCATTGATACTGGCTTCAGACCCTACCCAACCAGCGGTGGCCGTTCGTACGCCTTGAGATTCAAGTACATTCCAAATGGGAATACCGTCATCCCACCATTTTTCAACGGATGAGCTATCATTGGTAAAGGTCTCGTCAAAAACTGGATCATAGGGACGGTTGACTAGAAAGCCGTGATTTTCAGGATGCAATCCAGTCGCTAAAGCGTAGAAATTAGGAAATGTCTTGGAAGGAAAAACAGGTTGCATCCCCTTTGCCCGTACACCGCGCTGGACAAGACTATCAATATTGGGGGTATCCGCCCGATCGACACCATCCCACCGCAAACCATCTAACCCGATTAATATTACAGTCGATCGCTCAGATGCTAACAATTCATCTTCCGCACTCACCTGCGATGATTGTGTAGCGCTTTTTGGCTGTGTTGCACATGAAGCTACCCCCAAAAAGAGTAGAGCAAACAGACTTGCCAAATTAAACAATCGTTTCATGAATCACCTAAAGCAGTAGAATTGAGGCCAGACTTAATTCTACCTGATGACATAGTCATGACATTACAGATCTGTTTCTGGATTTAGACGTGCTGATCAATCAATATTGGATTTCCATCAGGGTCGATGACAATAAAGCTGGCTGGACCAATTGAATCTTCATTGACTTCTTTTTCGATCTCTATGCCGTCTGCTTTTAGGGATTTCTGAATATCGCGCACATCTGTAAAATCTTTTAGGCGATTGGTATTCTCATCCCAACCGGGATTAAATGTGAGCATATTTTTCTCAATCATGCCTTCAAACAATCCAATAATTGTGTCGCCATTTTTCATGATTAGCCAGCCCTGCTCCTCATGACCTGCATATGCACTAAAGCCCAGTTTTTCGTAAAACACCTTAGAAACTGCGAGTTCTTTTACTGCTAGACTAAGTGAAAATAACCCTAATTTCATAACCTACCCTCCTTTTCCAAAGCGCAAGCTTACTACAATTTTCAAGAGAAACACATCTTCCCCTGTGCGTTTGCTTGACTGCATGCCAGTCGCAGGATAATGCCAGCGCATGATGTATCGCCCAGCCTCCATGCAAATTTGGCACCTGCTCCTGATATAGGAGCAGTCGATAAGATCATGTCTGTATCGGCTGTGGAGCATCCACGACCATGCCTGATACCAGTCAAAATGTTTCGCAGTCGGTTTAATTTATTCAACATAGTGCGGAATTGTCCTATGCCTTTTAAACCTTCAAACCGAGTAATCGGTTTTTCACTCGCTGCGATAGGATCATCCCTATTCTCCATGAAAGCACTCGCAATCAAATTTGCGTTTCTGGAAGGCGCGAGCGTAGAGCTGATGATGGTGTTGAGAATGGGATTTTCTCTGCCAATATTTCTTATTGTGGGTTTTATGGCGTGGCGCAAAAATCATCGCAAAGGCGTTGCGCTTACACCCCGCCGCATCATGCAGACATCCGCGCTTGGTGTGTTGAGCTATTATGTGTGCACATGGCTGGACTTTGAAAGCCTGCACTATATTTCTGCGCAATTGGAACGGTTGATCCTGTTTTTATATCCCACTTTCACCGCTATTTTCGCGTGGATATTCTTAAAAGACAAACTCACATTTCGCCACGCAATCGCGCTAACGCTTTCCTATGTGGGCGTGGCGATATTGATTGGGCCAGAGCGCGCGCACTTTGGCGACCAAGCTTTATGGGGTGCAGGATTAGTATTTCTAGCGGCAATATTGTTTGCAGCCTATGTGACCATGTCAAAAGGCGTCATCACTTCATTGGGCTCACCTTTATTTACATCTATCGCGATGTCCGCTGCTGCTATTGCGATATTAGCGCACTTTTCAGTGGAAGCGGCTATTGGCATTGAGCAGGTAACGATTAATGCGAACCTGATTGGCTATGGATTGTTTTTGGCTATTTTTTGCACAGCGCTCCCCGCATTTGCGATGACAGAAGCGATATCACGCATCGGTCCGGGGCTAACGAGCGCACTTGGAGGGCTTGGCCCCGCCGTGACCGCGCTACTTGCTGTGTGGATATTGCACGAGCCCTTTGGTTGGCCTCATTTTTTCGCGCTCGTATTTGCAATTACAGGCGCATTGATATTGGTCATGATGCCGAAAGAAAAACAACCAACACCTTAATCGAAAACCGACCTAATAATTATAGAGTGACAGAATATGACGAACTTTTCCTCGGCTCAAAAGGGTTTCTTAGCCGACCTTACAAAGCCAGACTTTATGTTTGAAACGACATTGAGCTTCATTGAAACTTGGTATGATTTCACGCCTACAGCCTTTAAAAACGGGCGAGTTGAAAATAGCGCTTCTGAAAACCAAGGGAGCTGCAAAGTTTTCGCACTCCAACACCTGCTTAACCTCACCACAGAACAAACACTTCTCGCCTTTGGCCAGCACTATAGAGATGTGCTAAAAACACCTAATGCAGAAAACCATTTCAATTTGAGGACCGTTGTTAAAAGCAATTCAGTCGATGTTGAGTTTGAAAACTTTCCTTTGAAACGCAAATAACATCACAGCAAATTCGCACTAGACATTTGAGCATTGGGGAACGGGCCGTTGAAGAAATTTTTGTTTGGAATAACGATAGCCTTGTTTCTCAATGCCTGCGCAACACACACGCCTGCAGACAATATCACGACCGTGTATTTAGTTCGCCATGCTGAAAAAGAAAATGACGGCACTAAGGACCCAAGCCTCAGTCAACAAGGTCAGGTCCGCGCAACTTATCTTGCTCAGCTGCTAAATGACGTGAAACTTGACGTAATATATTCAACACCCTATCGGCGCACGACAGAAACAGCAGCGCCGGTGTTCAATCAATCAGGGTTGGATAGCCTCACATCCTATGCAGGCAATGATCTTGAAGACGTCGCGCAGAAGATACATGCTACACAAGGCACATATCTCATTGTTGGGCATAGCAATACGACACCTCAATTGGTCAGCATTCTCATACAACGCGATGTCGCGCCGCTTGAAGAAAGTGATTTTGACCGCCTCTACAAAGTAACTCTGCATTCTGACGGTGACACTCACTTGGAAATGCTGCCCTACACGCCCCCTTCCTAATACCCATTTCACGACATTTCTTCTCTCCCAACGGAACTGGCTAAAAATTGCTTGACGATTATCGATAAACATGTACTTTATATTTTAAAGTTCTTTACTGGAGAGAAATCATGTCAACATCAAATGCAATAGACGACCTTGGATATTTACGCTCACTTGCAGAAGAAGGTGCCACTGCACCAAATGTGAATGGGCGCTACTACATTACTTTTGGCTGCCTTGGTGCGATTGCTCTAACAGCACATTGGTCCATAGCAAGCGGAGTGATTGGACTTCCATTATCAACACTTGCATTCGTCTGGTTAGGGTTTGCGTTGCTCTCACCCATTGCTATTTTCCTGCTTTCTCGCTCATCCCATTCCAAACCGGGACAGGGTTCAGCAAGCAACCGCGTGACACGCCTGTTTTGGACAACGGCCTCTCCCGCCATGTTCTCAATCTGGATTGCCCTTTCCGTTGCCGCATACTTTAGAAACGTATCCCCCATTGTTTTTGATATGCTACCCATTATCGCCTTCTTCTCATATGGCGTCGTATACATGGTTGAAGCGGGCATGGAAAAAGCAAGCTGGAAACGGTTTGCAGGTCTTGGTGGAATTGCTGCTGCTGTAACAATGGCCGCACTTATTGGAACTGCCGAAGCTTATTTGGGCGGTGCGATCGCCACACTTCTCATAGGTGTCATCCCCGGCTCCATTATGATGAAGCGCGAACCAAAGAATGTGGTTTAAGCTAAAATGAGCGAGAACCCGTTTGACCATGGCGAGATAAATGATCTCATTCACTCTCGTCTTCGCTTAGGCGTCATGGCCTATCTATCCACAGCCCACTCCGCCATATTTGGAGAATTAAAAGCCAAGGTGAATGCAAGCGACGGTAATCTATCTGTGCAACTCAAAAAATTGGAAGAGGCTGGATATATCACTATCGAAAAAAAATTCGTCGGTAAGAAGCCTCAAACCACTGCCATCCTGACAGATAAGGGACGTCAAGCTTGGCTAGCCTATCTTGCGCATATCAGGTCTATGCTCGATGCGGCTGAATAACAAAAAAAGCCCGCGATGATAAAATCGCGGGCTTCCTTTTTTAGCTTTATGAAAAGCTAAATTACATTTGCATTGTCCAACCTTCAACGCCCATAGCAGCTTGACGAACTGCTTCTGACTGCGTTGGGTGAGCGTGACATGTGCGTGCGATGTCTTCAGAAGATGCTTTAAATTCCATAGCAACACAGATTTCAGCGATCATTTCACCGACACCAACACCAATCATGTGCGCACCAAGCACTTCATCGGTTGATGCATCTGCTATGATCTTCACGAAACCATCCGTAGTGTGGTTACAACGCGCACGGGAGTTCGCCATGAATGGGAATTTACCCACTTTGTATTTCACGCCAGCAGCTTTTAGGTCTTCTTCTGTTTTACCAACCCAAGCCATTTCAGGGCTTGTGTAAACAACACCAGGCACGAGATCATAGTTCACGTGACCAGCTTTACCCGCGATAAGTTCAGCAACGGCCGCACCATCATCTTCAGCTTTGTGCGCGAGCATTGGACCTGTTGTTGTATCACCAATAACCCAAACGCCAGCAGCGCCTGTTTGGAAATGGTTATTCTCAATGACACCGCGTTGATTAGGCGTAATACCCACAGTCTCAAGCCCGAGGCCATCTGTGTATGGCTTACGGCCAATCGCAACGAGCACAACATCTGCATCAATTGTTTCTGACGCGCCGCCCTTAGCAGGCTCCATTGTCAATTTCAGTTTAGACTTTAACTTTTCAACGCCAGTCACTTTCTGACCGAGTTTGAACGTCATGCCCTGCTTGGTCAAAATTTTCTGAGCTGCTTTAGCAACTTCCAAATCAGAACCAGGAATGATGCGGTCCAAATACTCAACAACAGTAACTTCTGCGCCAAGACGTGACCAAACAGACCCAAGCTCAAGACCGATCACACCAGCACCGATGACGATCATTTTCTTCGGCACACTCGAAAGGCTCAACGCACCTGTAGATGTAACGACGCGCTCTTCATCAATCTCAATGTTTGGAAGGTTTGTTGGTACTGAACCTGTCGCAATCACAATGTTTTTTGCTGAAAGCTCTGCTGCATCTTTGCCTTCAACAACCACTTTGCCAGCACCAGCAATACGGCCCTTACCACTAAAGACTTTGACTTTGTTCTTCTTCATCAAGAAAGCAACACCGTCAGTTAGACCTTTAACAGCATCTTCTTTTTGCTTCAGCATTTGAGGAAGATTCAGCTTTACGGTGCCGGTCTCGATACCGAGGCTTGCAAAATTGTTCTTTGCTTCATCAAATAGCTCAGACGCATGCAGCATGGCTTTAGATGGAATACATCCAACATTCAGACATGTTCCGCCAAGCGTGGCTTCTTTTTCAATGATAGCTGTTTTCAAGCCCAACTGGCCACAACGAATAGCACAGTTATAGCCACCAGGGCCGGCTCCGATAATTACGACGTCAAAAGTCTCAGACATTGTATTTCCTGTTTCCCCGAGTGGGTCGCCCAAGAGGGGCAGTAAGGGTGATTTGCCGCGAAACTATACTTGCTTTCGCAGAGGTCAACACGTCCAAAGGCCGCAAAAGTTTTGTTAGCGCTACAAACATGCATTCCGGCAAAAAAAACCGTAATGAGGCACATTTAATGACGTAGAATTAGTAAACCCTACCCTAATTTTACGCGAATTCCTGAATGATAATTGCGCTCTTTATACGGAAGGTCTCTTTGAGACGCGTGGCGCTAACCAGATCAAGAACATGCTACCTGCTGACATCGCCATCGCAATGGGAAACTGGAACCATAGCGGCAAAACAGCAAACACAGTCCCATACACAAATGCTCCAATGGTAATTATCACCACGACCACAATCCAAGCAGGCAAATGGCTCCGCAGCCAAGTTGCATTTTTCTTTGGGCATAAATAAGCCGTCGTAAAGACGCCGCACCATAGCGCGATAACCCAAAAGCCAATCCCCGCAAGCGAGCCCACACCAGCACCGCGCGCAATCAATAGCAGGGTCATAGAAACGATAAGGCCTAAAAATGTGGCGATAATAGATTGCATGCTAATCCCTCAATAGATTCGTTACCGAATACCATCAACTAGGTGACGACTAAAGCCCCAAGAAAGAAAGTGAGCCAATGGGGTCGTTTAATATCATTCTCTTGTTTAAGCTAAAGCGCATAAGAGAGCGACCAGGTTTGGTGTTTTCATCCGCGCAATTGAACAATAAAAGTGACCATCGAATGTATAGTCCAAAAGGAAACGGAAAAGATAAATCCTTTCCTACTGTCCAGTTTTCAGAAGCCGAACCTCCCCAACATTTACGCGGTGTCGTTCATCGCTTCTTGGACCTCAAAACGGATGGAGAGCTACACAAAAATTATGAATTTCACGCCTTGCCTGATGCATGCACATATCTTGTGTTTGATCAGCACAATGTAGATGTAACTGGCGTTTCAAAATTGCGGGCAGAATCGCAAGAATTCAATCTTGGAAGAACATTTCACTTTGTGAATATCCGCTTTTTGCCCGGCGTTTGGTTAGGCGACCTAGAGCAAATAGCCTATGGTCTAGTAGATACACCCTATGCCGGAGACCTCCCCCTTAAAGATTTAAACGCTCAAATTACTGGATTGAAATTTGAGAACCAACAAGAGCTGCTATGTCAGTTTGTTGAAACCCTTATCGAGCAAGGCTTACTTGCGCCTAATCCTGCAATTGAAAACATACTCAACAATCTGGATGATATTCATAATGTGGCAGATATGGCTGAGATATCGAAGCTATCCACGCGCCAACTTCAACGCACGCTCAAACGCACCACAGGCTTTCCACCGCATGACTTTCTAAAAATCTTGCGCTTGCAACAATCTATAAATGGTCAAGATATCTGGTCTTATGCCGACCAATCGCATTTCATCAACTCCTTTAGAAAAGCGACCGGTTACTCTCCGAGCAAATATTCAAAAAAATACGATGTCTGAAATCTACAATACGACTGAACGCCGCTTTGTTATGTCTTGGATAAGCCAAATAACAAATAGGAGTTGAACATGACGAAAATGAACGCTGTTGGATGGTTTGACATATATGTAGCTGAATTAGATCGGGCTGTACTATTTTATGAAACCGTTTTTGCTTGCAAGCTGGAGCCAATTGGCGACCCTACGGGTGAAACACAAATGATGAGCTTCCCAACCGACATGGGCTTGTATGGCGCTGGTGGCACATTATCAAAATCAGAGTTTGGCCGGCCCGGTGCTGGTGGGACTGTTGTTTATTTTTCGGTTGAAGACTGCGCTATAGAAGAAGCACGCATTGTCAAAGCTGGTGGAAAGGTCATCCGGCCTAAGTTTTCAATCGGTGAATTTGGCTGGGTCACGCTATGCCAAGACAGTGAAGGCAATATTATCGGCCTTAGCTCTTTGAAATAAGTTATTCAATCCTAATACAGACGGTAAAATGTTTGTATTGGGATTTTCTCGCCACCCCCAGAGAGCGCGAAAAACTACACTTCTTTTTGAGCCAAATATAAGCCTACAGCCATAACAAATAGGCCCAAAGCACGTTTAGGCGTGATTGTGGACTTAATCGCTCCAAATAAACCAAAATGGTCGATCACAACAGCGCTGGATAATTGTCCCAGCAGCACAATGAATATCGCATTCCCCAAACCAATTTTTGGAGCGGCCCATGTGATGGAAGATATATAAAAGACAAACAGGACACCGCCCAGAAAGTAGACCGTTGGAATCGTTTTGATTTGACCAAAATTGGGTAAATCACCTACTCCACCAGAAATAAACAAGACCAAACTGCTGGTGACGAAAGTAACGCCAGTTAAAACTACGACTGCAGCCAAAGGGTTGCCCAGTCGCATTCCAAGTCCACCATTCAAATTCGCCATCATGGGAATGCCAAAACCCGCAGCAAGCATTAAAAGCCCAGACC
>CAYGPD010000060.1:0-12629 GCA_964351655.1 uncultured Hyphomonadaceae bacterium
CCTTTGGTTGATAAGAATTTGGACACCGGAGTTCAGGAATGAGCGACAAACTACACTTTTCTCTCGTATCGCCTGAGCGCGAACTTTTCGCTGGCGAAGTTGATCAAGTCGATGCACCAGGTTCTGAAGGACAGTTCGGTGTATTGCCGGGCCACGCACCTTTCATGGCGACCCTAAAAGCAGGTGTTGTTGTGGTATTTGATGGCGAGAAACGTACACGCTTATTCGTACGTTCAGGATTTGCGGACGTTACACCTCAAGGGCTTACAATTCTTGCTGAAGAAGCGATTGACCTTATTGATTTTGATGCGAAGAAATCTGATTCAGCGCTTGCAGCTGCAAAGCTTGAGTTGGAAGCAGCAGAAGATGATCACACGAAAGCGCGTCTCGTAGAAACAATTTCATACCTTGAAGCATTAATCGTTGCGGCGGCCTAAGTTTCAAAGTTTTGCGAATTAAATTAAACCGACAAGCATATGCTTGTCGGTTTTTTTATGCTTACTACAAACGTAACAGAATAGCTTGAAGGCGCAAAGAAAAGCAGCGGGAACTATGAACCTTGTATTCTAAGCTGCCGATAGTGAGATGATTTTGGCCGTGTGGATATGTTGAGCTTCAATGGTTTGTGAAGTCGGTATCTTTTCTACAGTGTCCGCCCAATCCCTGATATCTGCAAACATCTCATCTGATCCTACTTCGTTGTGTGCCCAATGACCAAGATGTGGATATGCCTTAAACGTGCTCGTGTTTGGAGCATCTTTCCAAGCACGCGCGCAAAGTTCTACGGTATGCTTGGAAACTGTGCGGTCTTTAACGCATGCAATTGTCATTGTTGGCCGCTGTACGCCGTCCGTCTCGATACGTGCTGTGTGCCCAGCTATGGATGCAGGGCGTGCTAGTTCTGCAATAAGACGCGTAGATTCAAAACGCATATTTTCGATAATTTTAGTACGGTCTGCGGGCGGGATATTGTTAAGCATACCCCAATTCAGGCCGATCGAACGAAATGGTGAATTGGTGGCGCGCATTGTCAATAAAAATGCTGAGAAGGTAAGAGATTTAGACAGCGTATTGCCAACCTCGTGAAGCGTTTCATCAGGTGAGGGGCTGATAAAGACCCCGCCAGAAACCTCATCAAATTCAACGAGTTTTTGAGCGATAAGACCACCAATACAATGACCGATGACGAGAGGCTTTTCGCCTTCTTCATTCGTCAATTGCTCAACATATGCGGATGCTGCTTTAACCCAATCGTTAAAGCCCAAACTATTAAGAGCTTCAGGTGGGTTTTGGCGCGTACGGAGATGTTGGAATAATGTCGGTGCCTCACAGCGCCAGCCGTTAGCTTCGAAGTCTGGAATCGCGCGATTCCAGTCTTCACCACTGCCGCCCAATCCGTGTAAAAACAGAATGGATTTGCCCATAATCACCTCAACTCTAACTCTTCTTTTTGTTAAGACTTAGAGTGGGTCAAAATGGTTAATGACTTAACTAAACACTCTGTCTAATTCGTCCAATGCGCAAACTTATCCGCAATAAATGTGTAGATATTTCGTTTGAACGGGACGATGAGTTCTGGGACTTCCGAAAGTGAAACCCACTTCCACGCATCAAATTCTGGAGTGTGCAAATCTAGCTTAATGTCGCTCTCAAGTCCCTTAAAACGGAACGCAAACCACTTTTGGCGTTGGCCAGAATAAGGGCCTGACATGCGCTTTTTTATATCTTCTGGAAAATCATAGTAAAGCCAAGGGTCCAACTCCTCTAAGAGATCAACCTTATCGGCAGGGATGCCTGTTTCTTCTTCTAGCTCGCGATAGGCACCCTTTGTGGTGTCTTCACCTTTGTCTATGCCGCCCTGAGGCAGTTGCCATTGATAGGGGCCGCTAGAACTGGCACGTCGACCAACAAAAACCAGTCCTTTTTGTGAGAACACAGCCAAACCTGCATTGGGGCGATAGTTGTCTGGATTACGATCGCCTTGGAGTGGTTCATTCGTGTCCTGAGTCATCGCCGCTGCCTTGTGTTTTAGCTGTATTAATACCAGCCGCAACTGAGGCAGGTACAAGTTCATAGACATCTGAGTCTATAGTCTCGGACCATTGTTTAAATTGATCAACAGTAACAGGAAAGGCAAAACCAACACCTAATGCAGAATTATTCTGCAAGGCAAGCGCTTCAAGATGTAGAAGGTTTCTATCAATGGCATCAGCAGAGGGGACTGTATCAACAATCCTATCAGCTTCTGCAAAATTCATATCAATCTCTTCAGCAATAGATGGAAATACTGACCTGTTCGCAGCGCCGTCGTAGATGAGTGCAAGACCACGACGGTTCAACTCTTCCATAATCGGCTTTAGTACGCGTGTTTCAGTGGCTAATCGAGCGCCTTGATAGTTGATGACACCGAAATAGCCTGTAGTTTGACCTAGGACAACTTTCATTCGGCGCTCATTCTCTTCTTCAGATAATGTGGTCAGAAGAGTATCTGGGCCTGTGTCTACATTGGGATAATCATAAGGCTCCATTGGCATTTCAAGCAATACTTCATGCCCGGCAGCGCGTGCACGATTAACCCATGTTTGTAGATCCGCAGAATAGGGTACAAAAGAGAGTGTGACTTCGGGTGGAAGGTCGCTGATAGCTTGCATTGTAAGGCTGCGTTTAATTCCCAACCCACCTACAATTAGTGCGATTTGGGGTTTGCCGGATGGGACGTGCGGACGAGCATATATTTCAGAAGGGCGACGACCATCATCTGCTATTTTAGGAAGCCGGCCTACAGCGCCGTTTTCATAGAGACCATCGACAGGCGCGCGGACAAGTGGGATGCGCTCTTTTTCAGCAGCTGTATCATTGGCTATGTCGGGCGATAGGCGTGTAATGCGGATGTCTCCGCCGTCCTCAGTGTTGGAAACTTCCGCTTGCCCCAATGAAGATTGCCCAGGGTATGAGACAGGAAGGCTAGGTTCATCATCTTCAGTATGCGCTGCGGGGCGGTTTCCATGTTCAGAGGGAATATCGTGGATGAGGGGAGCCTCTTCCAAGCGAGCCTTTAAAACGGGAGCAGGCCCAGCGCGTTCAGCAAATAAACCGACACTTGCATGTGGACTTCCTGCATTCTCATTGCCTGTTAGCTGCACAAATCCCGCACTTAGTCCAAAGATAACCCCGATAGAAGCAAAGCCCAATGCGGCATGCTTTAGGCCTGTATTAAGGGGAGATGAACCGTGCTTTAAAGTCGAAGACATTTACTGTGCTACCCGTTGTTTCCCGTCCATTTGGCTTGAAGCGCGGGAATGGACGTTTATAGGAAATAAATTCAATCTCTATTATTGAATAAACGCAGTTAACAAGTTGGAAACAATAATGGGCAGACAGGCACTATTTGCCCAGCTGCCCATAAAAAAACATTGCGTGGTGAGTTAGCCCTTATGAGCAAGTTCTGTTGCGAAGTTAGTTGAGCGTAAATGCGCGAGGGCGCGTTCTAACTGGTAGTCTTCACCCGTATAGTCAGCCGGTGGTTGATCGGCTGGTATGTGAGGCGGACGACGCTCTCGGCCTTGGTCATTCTCTAGGGCATTAGGAAGATTGGCTTCTGAATAACGCTTTTGACGTGTTTCAATGTGTTCCATCTCTTCATCAGTAAGGCGTGTTTGTGCAACTTCTATATCAGGGACGATACCCGCGCCCTGAATCGATTCATTTGACGGGGTGTAATAGCGTGACGTCGTCAATCGAATTGCGCCGCGTTGCGGGCCTAGCGGGATTACGGATTGAACAGAACCCTTGCCAAAAGAAGTCTCTCCTAAAATGATCGCACGTTTGTGATCTTGCAAAGCGCCGGCGACGATTTCGGCAGCTGATGCTGAGCCGCCATTTATGAGAACAATGATAGGTATGGACTGTAAACGCTCTCCTTGGCGGGCATTGTAGCGTTGAACATCATTTGCTTGACGACCACGCGTGGAGACGACTTCACCACCATCCAAGAATGCAGATGACACGCCGACTGCTTGGTTGAGAAGGCCGCCAGGGTTATTGCGTAAATCTAGGATTACGCCTGTCATTTTAGAACCAAGATCACGTTTGAGGGAGGTGATAGCGTCGTTTAAGCTATCGGTTGTACGTTCGTTGAAGCTTGAAATGCGGATGTATCCGATTGTATCCTCAACTCTGTAACTCACTGAATCTTGTTTGATTATTTCTCGTGTCAGGGTGACATCGAAAGGCTCTTGGTCTTCACGTAAGATTGTAAGGGAGATATCCGTGCCAGGTGCGCCGCGCATTTCTTTAAGACTGTCATTCATCGGTTGACCGACAATAGGTTCGCCGTTGATTGCAGAGATATAGTCGCCAGATTGAATGCCAGCTCGACTAGCAGGCGTGTCATCCATTGGAGATACAACAAGGATGAAGCCATCTTGCTGTGTGATTTCAATACCAAGGCCACCATATTCGCCAGACGCTTGGACCTGCATGGAGCGATATTCTTCAGGATTGAGGTAACTTGAATGTGGATCAAGTGAAGTGAGCATACCGTCTATTGAAGCTTCCATCACTTCTGCTTCATCTACGCCTTCGACATATTCAGTCTGAACACGTGCGAGGATTTCCGCGAATAGATCGAGTTGGGCGTAAGTATCTGCATGGTTGGTTTCAGGCGCGCTATCTGCATTCCAGACAAAAGCGCTTAAGCCTAATACGCCAGCAAGCGCCGGTCCGATAAATCTCAATCGCATATAGTCACGCTCCATATTTTTGTCGCACCTGTTCGTCGCTTAAATGGTACACCCTCATAATTTAGGGACTTTTGGAAATTTTTCTAGTCTAAGCTTACTTTGCATACAGATGATTTTTACTAGGGTTTGGTTTTACTTGCTAGTGAGTATAGTGTCGGGGTCAATTGGGACCCCCATATGGCGTAGTTCTATATATAATTCAGGCGTTTGTTTGGCATTATCTGACATGCGACCAACAGGTTCACCGCTTAAAACAGATTGACCGACTTCCGCATAGATAGAATCCAGTCCCGCGAGTACCATAATGTAGTTTTCGCCTAAATCTAGAATCAATATTTGACCATAACTGCGAAAAATACCAGCGTATTCTACACGTCCATCTCTTGGAGAGACGACTTGGGCACCTGATCTGGTCTGCCAAGTTTGGCCTTTTGTCTTTTCTGAGTTTGTATTTGAGTTGCCATATCCACTTACCAATGTGCCGATGGCGGGGCGTTGAATCTGAGAGTTTGATCCGAAAATTGTTGTGGGGGCACGCGCTTTGGGAGAAGTTGTTTTTGGCACCTCAACGGGCGTTTGCTTTAGTTTTGCAAACCGTCTCGGCGGAAGTGGTTTTAGACTTGGCGTCGTAGGCGCTTTAGTGACGATAGATGATAGAAGTGCTTGTAAAGTATCGCTTTCACTTGCAAGTGCCTTGTTTTGGGCTTCTAAAGCAGAAGTTGCCTTGGCTAATTCTATTCGTTTAGAGCGCTTCTCTGTGTATAGAGCTTCAATTTCTTGACGACGGGCAAGTAGTGTCTGTTCAGCGCGTATCAGGTCTTCTCGTTCGTTATAGATATCTGCTTGCAGTTGAGCCAATTTATCCAGTTCATCGGCGAGTGCTTCAGCTTTTGCAGAGAGTTTGGGGGCGACATCTCCCATTAGTATAGCGGCTCGGATGGCCGCGCTCGTGTCTTCTGGGCTTGTTGTTAGGGCTGGAGGACGTTTTGAACCAAAGCTCATTAACGTGGCGAGGACATCTGCGAGTGTATCTTTATCTCGCAGGAGTTCTTGGCGTGCAGCAATTTCTTGGATCTCAAGTTCGTTCAATGCCATTTGCGCGTTGATGGCGGATTCTTCACGGCGTCGACTATCGGCGGCGGCGGCAACAAGATCATCATCAATTTCTTGAAGCTCACGATCAGCTTTTTTACCACTTTTTTCTAATTTTTTGAGGCGTTTGAGCACTTCGTCACGCTCTGCTTCTACACGCTCAAGGTCACTGATGGAGAACGTGTCTTTGTCAGTTTTTTTTTCTTGCGCCCAGACAGGCGACGCGAAAGCGACGCAAAGGGCAATGGAGCAAGATAAAATAAAACGAAACAACATGTGCCAACTTATAAAAAGAGCTTCGCTAACCGAGGGTGAATATTCTATATGTTTGACATGGTTTCGCGTATTATTGGCATTACAAAAGCAAAATTTTTATTCGCGGTGATAAGGAGAGCCAGCTTCGATAGATAAAGCCCGGTAGATTTGCTCAGCTATCATCACGCGCACAAGTTTGTGAGGCCAAGTCTGAACGCCAAATGAAATCGCGTCCGGTGCTTTTAGGGTTAGGGATTTATCATGACCATCTGCACCGCCTATCAGGAAAGCGACATCATCACCCGTATCGCGCCAATTGGCGAGTTTTTTAGAAAATTCAAGGGACTTTAAGGCTTTACCGCGTTCGTCCAATCGCACTAAGCGCGCGTTTCCAACACGCGCAAGAATGCGTTCTGATTCTTTGGCTTTGCCGCCACCTGCATCGACTTCGATTTCTTCAACAGAACGGATACCGAGGCCGCGTCCAGTTTTGGCAGCACGTTGAATATAATCATTCACCATGTCGCGTTCTGGGCTATCTTTCATGCGCCCAACGCAGACGATTTTAATATGCATGATGCGGTGTAATCCAGATATGAAAACACCAGCTCGCTGCCTAGAAAATAGGCTGCAAACTGGTGGTTTATGTTTAAAATTCAGATTTAAGCTGAAAGGTGGTCTGAAGAGGGCGTTTCTGCACCCCATATGCGTTCAATATTGTAGAATTCGCGTACTTCCGGACGGAAGATGTGAACAACAATATCGCCAGCATCGAGCAATACCCAATCACAGTTTTGAAGACCTTCAACGCGGACACCCGTCACGCCAGCTTCCTTAAAAGCGCGTGAAATATGGTCAGTCAGAGCGTTTACATGGCGCGCTGAACGGCCAGAAGCAATGATCATTGTGTCGGCGATGGAGGACTTGCCCATTAAGTCTATTTCAATAATGTTTTCAGCTTTGTCGTCATCAAGACGAGCTGCAATCATTTTAGAAATTTCGGCTATTTGAGCGATTGAGACAGTATGCGGTGTCTCGTCAGTGTCACTGGCAGTGTTGTCAGCGGCGGTACGCATATCTTGAGCGGACAGGGCTAGAACCTTTCTTAAATACTATTGGTCATTTGCGACCTACCTTACCCTTTTAACACGTTGACCGGATTAGGGAAAGGATTGGGCTAAATTACTGAAGTTTTGATATAGGGTGTGATTACCACATATTCGAGGGGCCACGCAGACGAGTGGAACTTTCGCTGTTTAGAGGAGCACGCAAATGCACCCAATGGGGAGCGTCTGAAGTGGCGAGTGACGCTGCTTGTGCATCTGCTATTCTGGCATGTGCATAGCGACGGGCGAATTTTGAAAAACGCGCACGTGCACCTGCACCAGGGCGGGCAACAACAGCGATTGGGACGGAGTCTGCTATTTGGGTCCAGCCTTGCCATTTATGGAAGTTGATGAGGTTGTCTCCTCCCATGATCCAAACAAAATGTGCTTTGGGCGCTGTCTGTTTTAGTTGTTGAATCAAGGCATTAGTGTAACTAAGGTCGAGACGTTTTTCGATGTCTGTGACACGCATATGAGGCCCGCGGGCCATGCGTTCAGCGGACGCGAAACGCTTTTCAAATGGCGTTTGCGTTGATTTTAAAGGATTTCCACGAGCAGGAATCCACCAGACATAATCCAGTTGTAAACGTTTTAAGGCTGTTTCAGCGACATGTGCATGGCCTTCATGGGCGGGATCAAATGAGCCGCCCAAAAGTCCGATTTTGATACCATCCGTT
Source organism: uncultured Hyphomonadaceae bacterium (assembly GCA_964351655.1). Taxonomy (GTDB): domain Bacteria; phylum Pseudomonadota; class Alphaproteobacteria; order Caulobacterales; family Hyphomonadaceae; genus Hirschia. The sequence continues at coordinate 7,873 of CAYGPD010000060.1, forward strand.
GCAGACGGCAAGCGCAAAAGGTGGCGGCTCATTGAGCCACCTGTATGCTTTTGGCAATGTCTGAAACGGCGTTATTTTTCATAAAACTATTCTATTTCAATGAATTAAGAAGGGCGAGTTTGGCCATTTCCTCGGACCATATATTTGAAAATTGTGAGTTGTTCGGCACCCACAGGGCCGCGCGCGTGCAAGCGGCCTGTAGCAATTCCTATCTCTGCGCCCATACCAAATTCACCACCATCTGCAAATTGAGTGGAAGCATTATGCATAACAATAGAGGCGTCGATCTCGTTTAGGAAGCGCTCTGCTGCTGCCGTGTCTTCTGTGAGGATAGCCTCTGTATGGCCTGAGCTATAGGTCTGCACATGCTCTAGTGCCTCAGTGATATCGGTCACCACCTTGATAGATATAATAGGAGCTAGATATTCTGTACGCCAGTCCTCTTCGGTCGCCGCAATCATAGGCACAATAGCTTGTGCTTTATCGTTTCCGCGCAATTCACATCCGAGATCTTGAAGTGACTTTGCAATTTTTGGCAAAAGGTCAGACGCGATGGTGGCATCAATCAGCAAAGTTTCAGTTGCACCACAAATTCCAGTCCGGCGCATTTTGGCGTTGGATACGATTTCTATCGCTTTAGCAGGATCGGCGCTTTCGTGAACATAAGTGTGGCATAGGCCTTCAAGGTGCCCGATGACAGGCACACGTGCTTCTTCCTGCACGCGGGCCACAAGACTTTTGCCGCCACGTGGAATAATGACATCCAAATTGCCGCTAAGACCTTTGAGCATAAACCCAACGGCAGCGCGATCAGTTGTTGGAACCATTTGCACAGCATCCCGTGGCAAGCCAGCATCTGCAAGTCCATCTTGAAGTGCAGCTGTTATTGCGGTGGCTGAATGAACGCTTTCAGATCCGCCACGCAAAATGGCGGCATTGCCAGAGCGCACGCATAAAGAGCCAGCATCAGCCGTCACATTTGGGCGGCTTTCATAGATGATACCGATCACGCCAATAGGACCTCGCACCCGAGAGATTTGTAACCCGTTTGGGCGTTCCCAGCTTGCGAGTACATCACCGACTGGATCAGCAATTTCAGAAACGCTTTCAAGTCCTTGCGCGATAGATTCAAGACGTGCAGCAGAAAGCTCTAGCCGATCCAGAAGGGAAGGCGTTAGATCTTTAGCGCGCGCGGCTTCCATATCTTTGGCGTTAGCGGCGATGATTGCGTCCGCATTTTGACGGATACGATTTGCCATTGCTTTTAGCGCATTGGTTCGCGCTTCGGGGCCAGCCTTTACCAAAAGTGCAGATGCTTTACGCGCGCGTGCACCCATGTCGTACATGGTGTCTTGGAGTGACGCGGTGTCAGTTGGGGTCATGTTCATGATAAATGCTCGGTTTTGGTTTGGGCTGTCGTGTTTAACTTAGATGAGTATGAGGTCGTCGCAATGGATAAGGGCGGGGCGACCTTTATATCCCAGGATAGATTCAATTTCAGAAGAATTGCGACCAATTAGGCGCGTCGCGTCTTCTGATGAATATGCACTAATACCGCGTGAAACGGGTGTCCCTTGAGGGTCCAGCACTTCAATGGCATCGCCGCGATCAAAATGACCTTCAATTTGTGTGACACCAGCAGGTAGAAGGCTTTTACCCTTTAGCAATGCACGGGATGCGCCTGCATCAATATGTGCTCTTCCGGCGGGCTTAAGCGATCCCATTAACCATTGGATACGCGCTGTTTCAGGTGAAACTGGCGGAATAAACCATGTCGCGAGCGCGCCGTTTTGAAGCGCAGTCATTGGTAAATCATTCGCTGAATTGGCTGGTTCGCCGCGTGTAATGACAGTCGCACATCCTGCTGTCATGGCGATGCGCGCCGCCTGTAATTTTGTAGCCATGCCGCCTGATCCAACACCAGCTTGCGCATTTGCGCTGCCGCCCATGCTCATAATGTCAGGCGTAAGCTCTGTGACGATAGGAATGTGTTTTGCGTTTGGGTCATTGCGCGGGTCAGCGGTGTAAAGGCCGTCAATATCTGAGAGCAGCACCAGCACATCGGCACCTGTCATTTGAGCCACACGCGCTGCGAGACGATCATTGTCGCCATAACGGATTTCTTCGGTGGCGACAGTGTCGTTCTCATTGACAACGGGAATTGCACCCGCTTCCAGAAGTGTATTGAGTGTAGCGCGTGCGTTTAACCACCGGCGACGAATTTCAGTGTCATCCAATGTGAGAAGGGCTTGGGCTACAGGCACATCATGTACTGCAAAAGCATCTTCCCATGCACGCATGAGGCGAATCTGACCAGCGGCCGCAGCAGCTTGTTTTTCTTCAAGCTTTAATGCGCCCGATTTTAGTTTTAGGGCTTTTCGTCCAAGGGCAATTGACCCAGAAGAGACAATGACAATTTGTTTGCCTTGGGCGCGAAGTGAAATGATGTCACGAGAAATCGCTTGGATGCGCGCACCATTGGCTTTGCCTTCAGCATTTATGAGAAGTGCTGAACCAAGCTTGATAACGATGCGTTTTGCACTGGATAAATAGTCCGCGCCGGATAATATTGTATCGGGTTTGGTTCCATAGACCGTTTTTACGGTGTCCATCCTTGATCTTCTTCCCCAGTTTCAAAGGCTATCAGCGCAGCCTCTTTATCTCTTCTTGCCTGTCGCTTTTCTTGAATTGCTACAAACAATTCACCCAAAACTTCTTTAACATTATCGCCAGTCGCGCCAGAAATAATATGAGGCTTTTGTCCGCACACTTTTTCAAGTTTTGCAGCTTGCTCTTCGAGAATGTCTTGATCGAGCGTGTCTGATTTATTCAAGGCGACGATTTCGATTTTCGATTCAAGATCAGCGCCATATTCTAGCAATTCTTTTCGAACTGTAAGATAGGCTTTGTCTGGATCATCCTGTGTGGCGTCAATCAGGTGAAGAAGCACTGTACAGCGTTCAATATGACCAAGGAAACGTGTGCCTATGCCCGCACCTTCAGCGGCGCCTTCGATAAGACCTGGAATATCCGCCAACACAAATGACGAGCCGAGCCCAAGGCTGACCACACCTAGATTGGGATGAAGCGTGGTGAAGGGATAGTCTGCAATTTTAGGTTTGGCTTCTGAGCTTGCGGCAAGGAATGTGGATTTACCAGCATTTGGCAAACCAACTAGCCCAGCATCTGCGATGAGTTTCAAACGCATCCATATCCAACGTTCATCTCCAGGGAGGCCTGGGTTGAACCGGCGAGGTGCTTGGTTTGTGGATGTTTTAAAGCGTAGATTTCCCCATCCACCATTGCCGCCTTCGGCCAGCAAAACTTTGTCGCCAACTTTTGAAAGGTCAGCAATCATTGTTTCCTGATCATCTTCAAAAATCTGTGTGCCGACAGGAACTTTGACAATCACATCTTCTGCAGCTGCACCTGTGCGGTTACTTCCCATACCATGCCCACCGCGTGCAGCTTGGAAATGCTGCTTATAGCGGTAGTCAATCAATGTGTTGAGGCCTTCAACGGCTTCGGCCCAGACGCTGCCGCCATTGCCACCATCGCCACCATTGGGACCACCATTGGCAATATATTTCTCACGTCTGAACGCCACACATCCATCACCGCCATATCCGGCAGCGACAAAAAGTTTACATTGGTCCAAGAATTTCATTTCGTGTGTCCAGTCGAGTTAGCGCTACTTTAATGTAGAGCTGAAAGAGGTGTGGTGGCAGCTTTTGAAGCTGGCCAGATATATACTAAGCCGGGAGATCTATTTCCCCGCGCCAGTGAAAACATAGGCACTGTGTCGTCTTCATTTCCAACGCGGCCAAAGCCAAGCTTGGTAAGTACGCGGCCAGACGCTGGGTTGTCAGCAAAGTGTCCCGCAACAAATGTATCGACGTCAAGCGCTGTTTTAGCCCAGTCTAACACAGCTAACCCTGCCTCTGTTGCAAAACCTTTGCCCCAATATTCAGCGCCTAACCAGTAGCCCAGTTCAAAATTAGAGGTTGGTTTGCGCTTAAACACGCCGCACCCACCTGCAACTGCATTGGTATCTTTGGATATAAGTGCAAATTCATAACATAGGCCGCGCAAGAATTTTCCGCGCTGAGATGCAATAACTCCAAAGCCAGAATTAGGCAGATATGGATAGGGTTTGGAACCTGTCATCTTTGCGACATCATAATTATTGAAATGTGCATCGATTGCTGGGCCATCGTCCAATTTCCAAGGGCGCAGAGACAGGTGTTCTGTCTCCAAAACTGGAAGTGCGGATATTCTACTGGGTGTATCGTCTCGCGTTTCCATAATCTGCGTTTCCATCTACTCGGAGATATCTCCTTTTAAATGTCGCCTTATGATGAAAATGAGGCGAAAAAAAAGGAGAGGCGGTCACCCGCTTCCCCTTTTTGGGACTTGTCGCGAGCGCGGCCTTCAAAGTCTTGAAGCGGCTCGGTCCTGTGTCTCAGACGTCTACCGCTATTCAGCTGCCTTAGGAGCATCTGCCGGAATGACGTTAATGTATTGACGGTTACCAGCACGCTTGCGGAAGTTTACATTGCCTTCCACTTTGGCGAAAATTGTGTGGTCTTTACCCATGCCGACATTGTCGCCAGGGTAGTATTGTGTTCCGCGTTGACGAACAATGATGTTCCCCGGAATAACAACTTCACCACCGTATTTTTTCACGCCAAGGCGTTTTGATTCTGAATCGCGGCCGTTGCGGGACGAACCACCTGATTTTTTGTGTGCCATAACAG
>CAYGPD010000061.1:0-12585 GCA_964351655.1 uncultured Hyphomonadaceae bacterium
CCTAATTAGAATGCGTAGATCCGGTGGTGACAAGAGTGTCTGGCAACTCCACATGGACTGGCTGGATAAGCTTGGTGAAAAGCCAACATGGCTATCCTTTGTTGATACAGCGTGGGACCGTCTCCTGATAAAACTAAAGCTAAGAGAAGATTGGCTAAGTTATCCTTGGTAACGATAGAGAACTATCGTTCTAGAATTTTTTAATACGGATTTCCATTATGGGTCAGTCAGACCAGCCAACGCCTGAAAGCGCGCTGAATTCAGTTGCTCCCCCCTCATCAACAGATGAAGGATTAGAAAGGGTCGTTGTCAAAGGTGCCATATGGACTGGGTTGGCTACACTGGCTAGAATAGCTTCTGCGATACTTATACTTCCAATATTGAGCCGATACTTGGAAATCAACGAATTTGGCATAATGCAAATTGCCATGCCTGTTATCTTGTTCCTAATGATTTTCAATGACGTTGGCTTAGGGCCTGCCCTTGTGCGTGCTAAAAATCCGTCACGTCAGATGTGGTCTACAATTTTTTGGACTAACCTTGGCCTAGGTTTCCTTATGTCTGGGCTAATCTTAATATCCGCCGGATTGCTTGCAGATTTTTTCAGCGAACCAGATGTCAAACCAATCGTCCAATCTCTCTCTATAGCCTTGTTACTAAATTGTACGTGCATCGTACCTGCGGCCTGGCTGCAACGAGAGTTTAAATTCCGCGAAATGACAATTGTCGAAGTCATCTCCATTTGGATTGGCATTTTAACTGCAATTATAACAGCAATGAACGGGGCTGGCGTATGGGCGCTAGTATATCAACAGCTATCGATGTTTACTGTAAAAACAGCGATGATGTGGTATTTTGCCCGCAAAGTACAATTACGCTTTGAATTTGACATCAAAGAAATCTCAGATGTCTTCAGTTTTAGTTCAAATCTACTTGGTACGCGGTTTGTTACTTTCATCACTCAAAACGCCCCGAACATGATAATTGGCCGCTTGATTGGTTCTGCTGCACTAGGTGCATACTCAATTGCATACAGGATCATGATTGTACCCGTGCAAATTTTTGCATACGGTCTCACCTCTGTACTACTGCCAACTATGTCGCAATTTCATGACGATACGGAACGTATGCGGGCTGCCTGTATGCGGACATATAGGCTTATTGCATTGGTAACTTTCCCAGCAATGGCAGGTATTGCCGCGCTTGCAGAACCAATAGTAATTTTTTCACTCGGTGAGAAAATGGCTCCTGCTGGTCCTGTTCTAGCGCTACTTGCACCTGTAGGTGCGATCCAGTCAATATTGTCGTCTCAAGGCGCTATGTTTATGGCACTTGGCCGCGCAGATGTCTTGTTCCGCTGGGCTGGTATTGAAATGGTATTGGTAATTGTCGCTTTCTCAGTTGGGATAAAATTTGGATTGATCGGCAGTATGCAAGCTTATTTGGTTGCTTTCACAATAATCTTCTTCCCATGTGCAAAAGCACTTCTGAATTTGATTGGTTCAAGCTTAATTGAACTCGCCCGATATCTCTGGCAACCAACATTATTGTCAATCAGCATGGCAATTCTTATTCGCTATTTTTGGAATATGGAATTTGACTTCTTGACCTCTGAACTCGCACCGAGACTGGCTATTTTCGTTGCCCTTGGAATATCATTTTATACCCTTGGCCTTCTTGCGATTGATCGTAGTGCGTTTGGTGAGTTTAACAAAATATTGACCGCTGCAAAATCTCGATAAACCATGACACTCAATGCAGAGATTTTTAAATGACTGTTTGTGAAATCATCATTCCATACTGGCAAAAGCAAGAAGGCATTTTGCTTCGGGCCGTACAGTCTATTTTTGCGCAAACCTTCCAAGATTTCCATATCATCATAGTCGATGATGAAAGTCCCTGTCCCGCTTCGGTTGATCTGGCTCACCTCTCTGAAGACCAGATGAGCAAGGTCACACTCATCACGCAAAAAAACACTAAACAAGCGGGCGCACGAAATGCAGGCTTAAATGCATGCAGCCCAAACACTCAAATAGTTGCATTTCTTGACTCAGATGACATGTGGGAACCTACACATCTTGAGCGTGCTGTCCCTCTTTTTACAGACCAAAATATAGATTTTTATTGGGCATCAGTTTTCCGTGACGACGCCTTTGCTGAAAATTATGAATTACCATCAAAAATCGTCCCACACGCACTTCAGAAAACTATTGAAGGCCATCCTGACATATTTGAAGTAACTAATCTGCCATGTGTTTTAAGCGGTCAGTGGTTTCGGCACATGCATTTGTCTCCAACTATAATTTCGAAAAGACTCGCTCAAAAAGTACGATTTGACGAGACCCTCGTCGTTTCTGAGGATTTTGATTTCCTTGTAAAATGTGCTGAGCATGCTCAAAAATGCGCCGCGACGGACTTAGTTGGCGCTCGTCGCTCGACAGGTGAAAACATTTGGCATGGCATTGAGACGATAGATTGGAAATACAATATTGAAAAATTCTATCAAATGAGAATTCTAAAAGGCATGCTCCACTTGCCACAAATACAGGGCGAATACCGGGATATTCTTAAACTCAGAATTCAAGGGTATCGCGAATTTTTCTATTGGGGACAAATTGAGCGTGTCAAAAGAAAGCACCTACCTCAATGGGATATCTGGAAAAACTGGCTGAGCTACGACCCTCAAATATTACTTGTCGCCGCTAGCATTGCTTTAAAATTACATCCAAGTCGAGGGCGCACACAAATACCCGGCGACGACAGTAAATAGCCATTCCCCAAAGCTGCTTTATCTTATTGCAATCATTATGGATTATAAGGCAGAAGCGAAATTCGATTTTGACACTAATAATAGGCAAAATATCTTGGAACGTACGAGTGTTATTCTTCCAACTTTCAATCGAGAAGACTATCTTATCGAAGCCTTGGAAAGCGTCCTAAACCAGAGCTTTCCACCTGCCGAAATTCTCGTAATGGACGATGGCTCCTCCGACAATACCCAGACACGTATGCAAGCATACGGTGATAAAATTCGGTACATAAAAAAGGCAAATTCCGGAAAAGCCGATACACTCAATCAAGCCTTGAAAATCGTCAAACACCCTTTAATTTGGATAATGGATGATGATGACATAGCAAAGCCTGATGCTTTAGAGACCCTTACACGTCTTCTGGACGGAAAACCAGATATCGGCATAGCATACGGGCGCTATAATCGCTTCCAAACTGATAGTACTGACGGAATAATAGTAGAGCAAGATGGCGGCTATTGGGCTGACTGTAGAGATAGTGACTTCCTACAATCTACCCTTCGCGATTTTTTCGTTCATCACCCCGGTATGCTTGTTAGAAAAACGGCATATGACGCCGCTGGTCCATTCTCTCTAGAATACCCTCGTCTAGAGGATTATGAAATGTTAGTCCGATTGGCTCAGGTCACCAAAGCCGCAAGTACGCAATCAATCGTATTCTTGCAGCGTCAACATGAAGGCGATCGCGTAGCTGGGCTAGCAGCAGAGAAACGTTTTGAAAGATGGATTGATGAAGAAAAACTGTTCTTTACCAAACTATATAGCACTCTCCCTTTATCGACCTTCACCCCAACCTCATCTCAAGGCGGTGCATTAACACCCACTTTAGAGCGAGAGGCACTTATTGAACGCGCAGTAGTTATGGCGCGAAAGAAGCTTTGGCCCAACGCACTGCTCGATTTAGAGACTGCAAGTCAAATAGATACATCTTCTGCAAAACTCAGTTCCATAGAAATAAACGCAATCCGTCAGATATTGTTTTCAAAATATGGTTCACCTGAATTTTTAAATGATCCAACAATTCTCGCTGGTCTAAAAAAGATCAGAAAGACTAGCAAAATTGGACGCAGCATTACTGATACAATTGTTCGCGGGCAATTGTGGTTCATACGTAGTTCACTTCGCTCAGGTAATTTCGCCACCTCAAAACACCACTTGGCTCATGCCATCTCATTATGGTTTGAACGGTAGAAAACACTATGACAATTGAAGATGCCAAACATGAGCAAGGTTCAACTCCTCACGTTGCCAAAGCTATGCAATCGGGGATTTTATGGAACCTGCTCAACGCTTTTGCATCCCAAGGTGCGGGCTTTTTTATCTTCCTGCTTTTGGCAGCACGCCTTCCTCCTGAAATTTTCGGTGTTGTCGCTATCGCTTCTATCGTCGCAGATATGGTTGCCATTGAAGGACGGTATTCAGGAATGGACGCAATCGTCCAAGCAAAGCGTTATGACAGCAAATACCTCAATTCATCTTTTTTGAGTTTTCAGGCAGTCGCTTTCATAAGCATGCTTTTGCTCATTATTTCAGCGCCATTTGTGGCGCGCGCCTATGATGCCCCATTATTGATGCAGTTTATGCCAGTGTTTGGAATCATGCTGCTACCCATTCCTTGGCTTGCTGTCATGGACGCCCTCATCATGAAAAATTTGGGCTTTAAAGAACTCACTCAAAGAAATATACTTGGTACGGTATTGGGTGGTGTTGCTGGCATTATTGTCGCTTTTTCTCCTTTGCTTGTTTGGGCATTGGTTGTGCAACGCATAGTCACATTGTTGGTCGCCGTTGTCTTCGAATTCTTACACACTAAATGGGCACCCAACTTCAGATTATATATCTTTGAAAGCAAAGACTTTACAAAGCGCTTCATTCCGCTCTGGGTAGTCTCAACTTTAAACTTAGCGATGCCAAAAATAGTGACTATGGTTTTTGGTCTGCGTTACGGTTCTGAGGTTGTGGGATTATTACGTGCCGCACAAAGAATAGATGAATCACTTCGTGGTCCGATCATCTCTCCTCTTCAAGGACTTTGGTTTCCCTTAATGTCCAAAGTACGTGGGGATTTGAAAAAAGAGCAGGAAGTCTTTCTATCTATTATAAAAACAGCTGCATTTGTCGCCCTTCCCGCCTTCACCGGTCTATGGCTTGTCGCCGATGACATAGTCGCTGTGATCCTCCCTAAATCCTACGAAGGCGTCGGTCCACTAATGCAATCGGTCGCCATCGTTGCATTGCTCATTCCACTTTCATGGTTCAACTCATTATCAATGAACGCACTTGAAATGAATAAAAGTGCATTTGCCTATACGTTGATTAGCGTTGTTGCAGCGACATTGGCTTTGCTCGCCTTCAAGAATGCCCCCCCCGAAACGGCTCTCCTGATTATGGCCGCTCCAGGTATCATAATAGGTGTTGGAGGCAACCTCATGGTTGTCCGCCGGCTAAAACTATCCCTACTCAAGCACTATATCGGGCTATTCCCAGCAATATTTGCTACAGTTATTATGGGCTGCTGCGTTTGGATGTCGCGCCAAGCAATGTTCGATTGGCACCCTTTAATACGCTTAATTCTCAGTGGTGTAATTGGCATCGTCATTTACGGTGGATGGATTGCTATTTTCTTCCCAAACTGGATGAAAAAGCGGATCAACCTCTTACGTGGTCGTGGAAAAGCTGACGCTTAGCCTTCAGCATTTCTGCTTTATTGAGACAAAAACTCTTTCATTGCCACAGCCGTATCAGCAAGTCGGATCACATCCAACTTCGCTTTAAGTGGTATCAACTTCTTCGAAACCAAAAACTCAGGCGCTGCATTAACAGCATCCACGCCAATTAATTGATCATCTTTAAAGTAGAATACCGCAAACTTTCTATCTTGCGGGTTCCCACGCACTACTGTGAGGTCATACCCTTGAGACAATCCAGCTATCTGTAATTTCAAATCATACTGGTCTGACCAGAACCAAGGACATTCCTCTAGCGGTCTCTGCCTTCCCGTTATGGCAGCCGCAGCAAGTTTGCCCTGCTCGATAGCATTATGAACACTCTCAAGTCGCCCCGTACGACCATAATGCACAAGTGGTCTACGTGTACAGTCTCCAACAGCAAATACACTCGCATCGCTTGTGCGTGCATCCTCATCTACAACAATACCATTGTCGCAATCGATGCCTGCATCCTTCGCCAGTTCTTCATTTGGCAACACGCCAATACCCACCAACAAAATATCTGCCTGTAAAACAGTATCGTCATCCAATGTGACAGAAGTGATAGCTCCATTATCCCCTGAAATAGCTTTCAACGCGGTGTGCGTGTGTACAACAACGCCCTGACGTCTATGCTCTTGAGTATAAAAATCACTAATTTCAGGACTTGTAACTCGCGCAAGAATGCGAGGAGCCATCTCAAGCACAGTCACATCTAGTCCTAATTGACGCGCAACCGCAGCCGCTTCTAAACCGATATATCCCGCTCCGAGAATTACCAGTTTCTTACCCGCAACCATGTGAGGTTTAATACGTGAAACATCGTCCATTCCACGCAATGTGAAAATATTATTCAAATCTGCGCCATCGATGTCCAAGTTTCGAGGACGCGATCCTGTCGCTAATATCAACGTCTCGTAGTGAAGTCGCTCACCACTAGAGAGAAGAACATATTTGTCAGTACGATCAATTGCTTCGACGCAGATATTTAGCTGCACCGAAACATTGTTATCTTTATACCAGTCGTCAGCTTTAAGATAGAGACGCTCCTCCTCCATCTCACCTTTCATATAGGCTTTAGATAAAGGAGGTCGTTGATAGGGAGGGTATCCCTCTTCCGATATTAGAGTAATCTCTCCGTTGTAACCCCATTGACGCAAACTTACCGCAGTTTGAGCTCCGGCCTGACCACCACCAACGATTACAACACGATTATGCATATTCACCCCATTAATCGATTATTTTTCATTCCAATCTTGATAAACACTATCAGATTGTAAAGCCAGTCAATGTCTCAATGGGATGACAATAATTTACTCTCTTGTGAGCTCAACTAACTCATACCAAGTCATCATATAACCATCGACGCCGCCTTTAAGAAAGATAGCATCATCATCAGCTGTTACCCAAACTTCATAGGGAGGATGACCACCTTTATCTGTTGCCATACCGCCATCCTCATCAGAGAAACGATAATGGTAGGCATCGAAAGTACCCGCCTTCACTTCCACACGCTCTTCTCCAACATATTCAAGAAATAGATTTGCTTCCGCAATCATTGGGGGGGTAGCACCTCTGTGATCCGGCGACGGCAAAAACACTCTTATTTTGCGTTTATGTGGCCCACGTGAACGATCCATTTTTTTGGTCAAGTAAGCATCACCAGCAATTGGATGCGTTCCAAAACCATCAAAGTCACCTACGATTGATTGGGATTGAGACAACCGTCCGATTGAGGGACCAAAGCTTTCACACTCAACGACATCGTCTTTGATGCGAAAAAGTCCAGCGCCCATAAATTCGTCACCGACACTTAAGCGAACGAAGCAATCCATCGGCATATCGTTTTCATCAAGACTATACACAATATTGCGCATAACTGTTGGATCTGGTTCTTCGATCTCGCATTGCGCAGTCATCGTACGTTTGCCGTCAGCATGTACATTAAACGCAAAATACTCACGCCCACGCTCTTCCCCTTCACGGCCTGGTTTACGGGACGTGTATAAAATTTTTCCGCGTATACTTCTGTGTTTCATAGTAAATTTCCTCCGATGTCGCTTTGGTTTTAATGGGGTGCCACGTTTTAACGTTCGATAATCTCAAACAAAGCGCCTTCAGGACTTTTCAAAATCCCGGTGCGTTTACCACAATATGGAAATTCCTTGCGCACTTGGGGAGCGCTAAACCAATGAGGCTCTAAAGCATCAAAATTTTCATATTCAAATGAACAGATCGCGACGCCGGGTACCAAAGCACCCTCATGCTTAGGGCGACTTTCAGCCTTCTCTGGATATTGGTCTAGTTCTAAAAAGTCAGCTCTATCTGCCCTTACCACCGATATTGCATGCTTAGTCGTAATGTCTAATCCAAAAGCTTTTGAAATCATGGTATATTGAATCGAAACTGGGTTTGAAACCGAAAAGTCAAACACGTTTTTCATCCATGCAATTTGCGCTTCTAGCGCTTTACATGCCAACACCAATATAAATGGCCGATCAATAAATGATTTTGGAACTGGCAAACCTTCGATGGGTTCCGGAGAACTAAATTCAGTTAGGTATAATATTTCCTTGTCAGGTCCCTTGACCTGCATCGGTTTCACACCTGGAAACCCATCTAGTTCACGTGGTTCACCAATCACTTCAAAAGGTGATTGCTTCATGCGCGCATGAACTGCTGCTACATCCTGTACACAAATCTCTGTGGCAGCCCATCCATATGTCCGAATAGGCTCATAATTTGATACAGGTAGGCCTTCTATAAGACGAATATAAACCTCTTCACCAGAAGAAGGTTGTAATACAGAATATGAAGCACCAACAGTTTTGGGTGCATCCCAACGATTAGCCAACTCGGCTTCAATCACTCCTGCTTCAACGACACTATAATCCAACCACTTTTCGTATAATTGAGTCGATAGAGTCACATTTTCGACTATTATAGTTGAGCATTTTAACAGGGTCATAGAGGCGCTTTCTGAATAGCATTTTGTAGCTCTAAAAGCCATTTAGGCTGACAGCTAGACCTTGGTACAAAACATGGCATATTAAACTATATCAAATGATATATCTAATTTAAAATGATATGCCAATACCAATTAGAACATACTTCAATTCTATTTGAACCTTTCGCCCATAGTACGTAATCTCTCAAATATGCAACTTTAGGCCTCTCATCATGTTTCGAAAGCTTAAACTAGTACAAGAGACTAATGGATATGCTCTTTGGGTGATGAAGTAACCTCACCCTTAATCATGTATATGTCATCATATCGCACACCGCCATTGCCATATGGATCGTGCTTAGGGCCAGTGTTGCTGATTGTCATGAAATGCAGCAATGGCTGTGTGCGTGCTATTCTAAACTTAGCGCCAGAATATACTTGCGTAATTTCATCAAACTCTCCCCCACGCATATACACTGAGTAGGTTTGTCCACCGTCACTTTTAGGTCTATTGTCTACGACATACCATATTTCATACCACTGGCCGGCTACCAATGGTTTAGCAGTTTCGCCAGATAGCGGATTGAGAACTTTGCTGTATTGCTTGTCCCCTTTAAGCACCATCAAACTTCCATCATTTTTGGATCCATCTGATTCAACTTTATCCGTAATACGTATCATCGGTTCAAACGCATCATAATTATGGGTCGCTATTTCCTCGCCAGTCAAATTACTCAAACCAAATGAATGATTATTGGGAAACGCCTCCACATTTATACGAGTGTAGAAGGTGTATATATCTCCCACTTCCACGTGATATGGTAATGGGTAAAAGCCTACCGCTTTACGATTGCCGACGATGCCATCCGCAGCTGGCTTTCTTAGTAAAAAGTAATTTGTACCGTCTTCTGAAATAACGTCGTGTATTTGCGGGTTTTCCAAGAAAGGGTCTGTTTCATTTTGGAGATCCAGATGCACCCAATCTTCTGACAAAAAACCACTCTCAAAATCGTCAATCAAAATCCATTCTTGCGACTCAAAGTGCTTTTCAACAGAACAGGAAGCTATCCCCAAGCCGCCTAAAATCGCGATCAGAAAAAAACGTATATTTCTCATTTTCTGCTACTTTCGATATCTGATTTTGAACTTGGAAAACATTGATGTCTTGCCTAAACAAAATATACATTCAGTACTTTTCCAATGGATATTCGTTTTATTTAAAACGTCCAAACACAAAACAATTAGCATATGCTGCTGACAAGCGTCATTATCACTACTCACATGAAGCTAACAGATATCAGACAGCCCCAAGCAATGCATCACATACGTCCCAAGCCAATAGCTAAGCACAACCTGACACAAACCTTAGTATAAGCATGACGGTATCATTATATTTTAGAAGGCCCACATGGCCGTCTGCTTTATAGCGATTGTAATAATTTAACACTAGCATTCAATGTCTGTTTCGAGATGAAAGAGCAAACTCTTTCATTCCGCCGGGATCGCAAAGTACCGACTTGCTATAGGGCGCGACGAGCGCTCCTTAGACGTTTTTCAGGATTCTGCGAGCGACCACTCCAAGGATCAGTCACAATTGTCCCCCCCAACCTTACAGGTTTTGTTTTGAAGTTCTGTCTGGACAACCCGATGAATTTACCAGCTCGCGCTCTAGGGGCCAGAAACAACCATTTATGATACTGGCTTGTGATGAGGGGCTTTTGTATAACATGCTGTTCTTTAGATTCCTGCTAAGGATCACATGACTTGAGCGCATAAGCCCCGCGACGTGACAGAAACTGGGGATACGAGCAAGGGTTCCTCAGTGCTCATCATTACGCCTGAATGGAATGCAGAAGCTCGGTCTCGCACCAGTTCCGGAACGTCGTCGGCGTCGCGGAGCGATCCTCAGGGCACGCCGCGTTGTCCATCCCCTCGTTCTTTGCGGTCATCATCTCAACATAGCCTTGCGCCATGCCCTCCGTCGCCCCCATGCCGACCATCATGCCGCCGAAATCTTCCACTGATATCTCGTGGAAGGCGATCTCACGGCCGAGCACGTCAGACAGAATTGTCGCCATCTCTTCGAAGCTCATGTCCTCCGGTCCGCAAAGCGCAAGTTCCGAGACGCTGTCCCAGTCTTGTTCGGTCAGCAACCTAGCGGCGATCGAAGCGACATCCGCCTTCGCGACATGCGGTAATTTCAGATCGCCCGGCGTTGGCTGGTAAAATGCGCCCTGCTCGCGGATCGGACCGATTTGACGTGCGATATTATCCATGAGTGAGGCACAGGCGAGCGAGCGATAGGCTACGCCTGTAGCCGCGATCATGTCGTCCATTGCAATGCTTGCGGCGGCGAGACCTGCGGGCTTGGGCCATCCTCGCCCGAGGGCCGAAATCCCAACAACATGGCTCACGGACGAACCGGGCAGCGCAGTGCAAAACGCACGGGAAAAGTCGACATAGGCGTCCTCTGGATTTTTCGCGAGGGGTGATCCCGGTGGCAGCCAGAACACTGCCGAGACTCCATCCAGCGCCTTAGCGATCGCGCCACCGTCAACATGGGAGCTTTCGACGATATCAATGCGGCTTCGCGTATCCGCATCGAGTTTTGACGCATCGCGCAAGATGACACGGACCTTTTCCCCTGCTTCCAGAACGTTCGACAGAACGCGGGCACCAATATCGCCCGCGGGGGTGGTAATCAGAATCATGATATTTCCTTATTTATTTGATACTCTTGTATTGACTCAAGCCGTGCGGACTTTCTATGCGTACAAGTCCGCATTTTTATCGCTATCGTCCGGATACCATGGATTCACTGTCCGAAATCGTCGCTCTTCTTCAGCCTCACGACTGCGTCGCTGCCGGGATCGATGCGGCGGGCGATTGGTCCATCCAGTTCGAGCGCCATGTCGGGCTGAAGTGCAACTCTGTCATAAAAGGTGGGTGCTGGATAACCGTGCACGGAGGTAAGCCGGTGTGGCTGGATACCAGAGATTGCGCGATCCTGCCACATGGCTTGCCGTTCGTTTTATCAGCACGTGCCGTTAGCCGCGGGACCGATGCCAATGAAATATATGCACCCGTCGCACATGGCGGCACGGCCCGCTATGGCGGCACGGCCCGCTATGGCGGCGGCGGAGAGTTTTTCATGGCCGGAAGCCGTTTCCTGCTCTCGGGGCCAGCCGCCGAGCTGCTTCTTCCGTCCCTGCCTCCAATTGTGGTCGTCAAGGGGGGCGAAAAGGGAGAGGTACTCGCGTGGGCACTGAACCGTATCGCGCACGAGTTGCGCGTGCCGGAACCGGGCAGCGCACTAACCATCGCACATTTGGCCCACCTCATTCTTGTGCAGGCGCTTCGCACGTTTCTCGCCCAGAAAGATCGCGGCGTCTCCGGTTGGGTTGCCGCACTTTCAGACCCCAACATTTCACGTGCAGTTACTGCCATCCATGCCGAGCCTGCGCAATCCTGGACGGTGGCCGGTCTGGCCGCGGAAGCTGGGCTATCTCGAACAATATTCGCCGAACGCTTCCGGCAAATCACCGGGCAAACTCCGTTCGAATACCTGATCAAGTGGCGTATGTTGCTGGCCATGGACCGGCTCTTGGTGCCAAACGCCGCTTTGGCGAGTATTGCATCGGAAGTTGGCTACAGTTCGGAAAGTGCTTTTGCGGCTGCGTTCAAACGCGAGACTGGTCATTCCCCAAGGCGTTTTGTACTCCAGGCGCGAAGCGGAACCTTTGCTCGACCATGACATCGAAGGGCTTGCCGTCCTACTCGAATTCCCATCGCCACGGGGCTGTGTCGGGACCGGGCCGCCACCCGATGCAGCGGTGATCCAGAAGATCCTTCGGATACTACCGTGCACCATGTTCCGCAAGATAGCCCCGCCACTTCCGATTGCAGCCCTCTGACAGGCACGGCGATCGTGTCCTGCTCGATCACTTCGCTAAGGCGAATACCTGCGTTGTAGCCATGCGCGACGGCATCCAACTCGTCGTCACAGTGACGTCCAATGACACGTCATTGAGCCTCAAGCACAATCACATGGTCAACAACTTCGCAAACTGGATTTATACTAGACCTAGTACAACGCGCACGCCATGAAGCCAAAATGCTT
>CAYGPD010000062.1:0-12466 GCA_964351655.1 uncultured Hyphomonadaceae bacterium
TTTGGGACCATTGGGAGTATCGAATGACTTTTGAATATCGATACCTTCAAACACGAGTTTTGAGGATGGTGCGGCATCATTGGAAATGATTGTGGCGGTTGTGTTTGCTTGATTTATATTGGTTTTGCGCTCGGCTTGTTCAGCGCGCATATTCGCAACTTTTGTAAGGCGGCCTTGGTTACGTTTACGGCGACCTGTCACACCGCGCAGAAGCCAGCGCTTCTCCGCTTTTAGTTTTGTTTCTAGTCGATCTAATGCTTTTTCTTCTTCAGCCTCAACTTGCTCGGCCCATTCATCAAAGGCTTTGTAACCACGGTCAATTTTGCGCACAATACCTTGGCGCAACCATGCGGTCGCCGTTGTGGTGTTTTCCATAAATCGACGGTCGTGACTGACAAGAAGGATTGCGCCGCGAAAGCCACTGATACGTCCTTCAAGTTCTTCGATTGCAGACACATCAAGGTGGTTTGTTGGCTCATCTAGGAGCAGAATGTCTGGATCTGACGCGAAGGCGCGGGCGAGTGCGAGGCGCTTTGCTTGTCCACCGGAAAGCGTTGAAGGATCAACATCATGGGCAAGGCCTGCCATGTCTAATTCCATCTCGGCCATGTAGAGTTCGGCCTCATCAATATCTGCTGCTGCATATGAGAGTGCTGTGGGATAATTGGTGAAATCTGGCTCTTGGTGGAGATATTGAAGGCTTGCGCCGGGTTGTCTCCAAATATCGCCGGAATCAGCGTCGAGTGCGCCTGCGAAAATACGCATAATTGTGGATTTCCCCGCACCATTGCGGCCTACAAGCGCAATACGCTCGCCCGCAGATAGGGATAGATCAACACCAGTGAAGAGAGGTGCACCGCCCAGCGTGAGCTGAACATTGCGAAGAGTGGCAATAGGAGCTTGAGACATTGGCGCTCTATAGCGGGGAGTTGGCTATTCGTGAAGCCATGATCTGGGTTTTCTAACACTTATCAGAAGATGGAGGCGGATAAGTGTGTGGTCTATTGTTTTTCTACAGAGGCGAAGGCTTGAGATAATGAGCGATAATAGGCCAATTTTTCTTCTTCAGCTGCGCTTATGGATGTGGCTTTCTCCGCGCCTGGTAGGGGGGTGGCGGGTAAGTTCTCATGGGCTATCATCATGACGTCATGCCAGAGCTGGGCAGGTGTTTCACCTCCGGTCACATTTTTCATGGGGGTATCGTCATCATTCCCGACCCAAACGCCACCAACATAGTCAGCTGTGAAGCCGATAAAGAGAGCATCACGCCAATCCTGACTTGTTCCGGTTTTTCCAGCGACATCGCGAGAGGTGGTTGAATTGGATGTTGCGCCCTCAACTTTGGGCATTTCCAATTGTGCAGCTTTTCCGGTACCGCCGACAACAACGCGACTCATCATTGAGACCATTTCGCGGTTTCGTGTGTCACTATATAATGAGAGTGGTTTTGGAGTTTGGCGTTCGTATAGAATATCACCACGAGAATTGCGCACTTCTTTTACTAACCATGGATCAAACCGTTTTCCACCTGTGGCGAAGACACCATAGGCGCGGGTCATGTCATAAAGGGGAACTTCATCAGAACCCAGAGCGACAGATGGGAAGGTTGTGAGCGGGGCGGAGACACCAAAGCGTGAAGCGAGGCTGATTACTTTTTCCATGCCAACTTCTTGGCCAAGGCTTGCGGCAACTGTGTTGAGTGATTTTGCAAAAGCTTCAGACAGCGTTACTGGGCCGCGATATCCGCCGCCATAGTTTTTGGGCTTCCATCCATCGATGGAAATAGGGTCATCTCGGCGCACATCTTGAGGGTGAAGATCCTCTTCCAATGCAGCAGCAAAGACAAAGGCTTTAAAAGCAGAACCAGGTTGACGCATAGCCTGCGTGACACGGTTAAATTGGCTTTGCGCATAATCTCGACCACCGACCATTGCGCGGATAGCGCCTTGTTTGTCAATGATAAGGATTGCGCCTTGGTCTATCTTTTTAGCGTCTCCGATTTCATCAAGTTTAGCGACGAGAATATCAGACGCTTTGCCTTGTAAATCGGGGTTTACAGTTAGCGTGACGACAAGGTCTGGCACATTATTTATCACAGACAATGCGTTCACTTTAGCGGTGGCCTCATCCAAGATATAACCCATGCGTGGATCATAATCTTCTTCAACTAAAGTAATGGGTTCTAATTTGGCGCGATCACCTGTTGTGGGGGTGATATAGTTATTGTCGACCATGCGGCTTATAACGAGATTTCGGCGCTCAATTGCAAGGTCCATATTAGAATAGGGTGAGTAGCGCGATGGCGCTTGAGGCAGGCCTGCAATCAGAGCGGCTTCTGCGACAGTGAGCTCTTTTGGGGATTTGCCAAAATAACTTTCAGAGGCTGCGTCGAGGCCATAGCTACGCGCGCCAAGGAAGATGCGGTTAATATATAATTCTAGGATTTCTTCTTTAGAAAGAATTTGCTCTAGCTCGGAAGCGAGGCGCGCTTCTTGGGCTTTACGGCGCAAGGTGCGTTCTGGAGTAAGGAAAAGGTTTTTCACCAATTGCTGAGTGAGTGTAGACCCACCTTGTACGGTTTCACCTGCACGCCAATTAGCAAGGGCTGCCCGTAAAATTGCCCATCGATCTACGCCAGTGTGCTTGTAAAAACGCGAATCCTCGACCGATAGAAACGCTTGAATGACATGTGGGGGTAGATCTGCGGGAGCGATGATATTGCCATAACGTGGGCCACGCACAGCAAGGGTATTGCCTTCTTCATCGAGGAATTCGATGGCGGGTTCACGGTTCATCGACCATAATTCAGCCTTCGATGGTAAGGTTGGCATTTGCGCAAATAAAGTGTTCCACAACAGCGCGCCCGTGAGAAGGATTGTGACACCGACAGCGACAGCGGCAATGGCTAAAACCTTTAAGAGGTTTGAGCGCGATTTGTCTTTTGCTGTGAGTTTGTCTGCTCTAAAGCCTGCCATAAGGGGTATCAGCTATATCAGTGTTGAATGGTTAATCTGTCTCTACCTACATCCTCGTAGGTTTATATATGGTCAAGATATTTCGTTATCTAAGCCATGATTCATGGCGTTTGTGTGTATGTATTCTGCATGTGTGGGGGATAGATCACAGCTTATCCCGTCTGTGAGGCATGAAAAACACAGATCATTCAGGTGTTTTGATTAAAATTCGCGCCAGAAATCCGACCTAGCAGTAAGCAGCTCTATATTGGGCAAACTGGAAGAAAACCCCAAATAATAGAGGTGAGTATGAATCAACCCGATGACCCAGCATGGTTAGCGCGGGAATATGATTATCGCGCAGATGTGCCGTGTTTAGAAATGGCCGAGCGCTATGGTGTGACGCCGCAACAAATAGCGGGCTGGAAGGTGCGGTTTGGATGGGAGCGCGGCGCGAGCAGGGCGCAGCTTCTCAAAATCAAACTTAAGCGCGTTCTATTCGCTGCTCAAACTGAGCTTTTGCGAGGTGATTTAGAAGATTGCAATAAGCGGCTCAAAACCTTGGGCGTATTTGTGAAACTTCACAATGACATTGAGCAACTGGGACAGGTTGGCTCTGATAAGAAACAAGCAGGCAAGAAAATGCATGACGCAGATCGAGAACAAGACAGAACTGACGCAAACGGTCCTACATTGGATGAATTGCGGGAAGAGCTTTTCCAGCATTTGGAAATCATTGTTGGGGAAGAAGAAACAAAGTCAGCATTTGCAAGCGCTGGTCTCCCTATTTCCGCAGAGAGAGCATGAGCTTCTTCCCAAATATAGATGGTGGCTAGCAGCGCGAGAAAGCCAATGGCCGCCAGAGGGAGATTGGCGCATTTGGCTTTATATGGGCGGTCGCGGCGCTGGCAAAACGCGGGCGGGGGCAGAATGGGTGCGGCGGCAGATATATGAGCATGGCAAAAGGCGCATTGCTTTAGTGGGCCCTACTTTAAGCGATGTGCGCGAAGTGATGATTGAAGGACCATCGGGGTTACGCAATATTGGGGCACCCGATGAGAGGCCGCAATATTCACCATCTCGGCGGCGGCTGGAATGGCCCAATGGCGCGGAAGGGTTTGTGTTTTCGGCGGAAGATCCCGACAGTTTGCGGGGGCCGCAATTTGATGCAGCTTGGGGCGATGAAATAGGCGCTTGGCATCGGGCTTCGACAAGCTGGGACATGCTGATGTTTGGGTTGCGGCTGGGAGATAATCCACGCATTTGCGCCACCACAACGCCGCGCCCCATACCGCTTATTCGTAAGCTCGTAAGCAGCGAAAATGTGGTTGTGACGCGCGCAAGTACGCTGGAAAATGCGCATAATCTAGCGCCAAGTTTTCTGGAGGCTGTGCAAGCAAGCTATGGCGGCACGCGATTAGGTCGCCAAGAGATAGACGGTGAATTGATTGATGATCCGCAAGGTGCGCTATGGGTGCGTTCGCAAATTGATACTTATCGTACCGTTAAGAAAATGGATGAAATTCAACGTATTGTTGTGGCGATTGATCCGCCTGTGAGCAATGGCGCGAAAGCGGATATGTGCGGTATCGTGGCTGTGGGGCAATTGGCGGAACGCAAAGGTGTGGTGCTTGCTGATGCTTCAGTACAGGGATTGCGGCCGCTGGATTGGGCTGCGCGGGCGGTGAGTTTGGCGCAAGATTTGGCGGGCGAGTGCGGCAGTGTTGAGATCATCGCCGAAGCCAATCAGGGTGGCGAAATGGTGCGCGATGTGCTGGAGATGGCGGGCTGCACTTCGCCTGTGCGATTGGTGCATGCGCGGCTGAATAAACGCGCGCGGGCGGGGCCTGTGGCGGCGCTATATGCGCAAGGGAAAATGGCCCATGCGGGTAGTTTTCCAGCGCTGGAAGATCAGATGTGCGTGTTTGGATCAGACGCCGCAAACGGCTCGCCAGATCGCGTCGATGCACTGGTGTGGGCGGTCACGGTTTTATTGTTGGAGAAGGTCAATCTGCCGCCGAGAATTAGGTGGGTTTGAAAACCTACTTGAATGCTAGCTCTAATTTTATAGTGCTTTTTTTGCGTTGATGGGCTATATGAGGGTAAAGGAAATCTCTTCTTTTAGGAAAACACCATGCGAAACGTTACTTTCCACGTGTCTGCGTGTTGGGATTCTGAGGCAAAAGTTTATTACTCAGAGAGCGACATAATCGGTCTTCATATTGAAGCGGTAACGCTAAGTGAATTTGAAGATGTTATGTCTGAATTAGCGCCTGAACTCATCATTCAGAACCATATGTCAAAACAGGCTTTAACGGATACGCCTTTGCGTGATTTGATACCTACTATTTTGTGGCAACGACCGCCTGAACAGCAAGTTGAGTGCGCATAAGATGGCAAAAGGATTTTACAAAGATATTGTAAAAATCCTTCGTGAACAAGGGTATGAACGCTCCAAGGGCGGTAAAGGAAGCCATGAAAAATGGATGCATCCTCGAAGCGGATTGATTTTGATTGTACCACATAATTTGTTGAGTAAACATACAGCGAATAATATTCTAAAATCGGCTGGCCTTGAACCTAAATTCTAAATCTGAGACTCTACTCAAGATGAAAGTTCTCCAAGTTATTGGTAGAGCTTTTTTGTTGTTCAAAATCTTAAAAACCTAAAAATCAAAGGAAAATTCTATGTTTCCATGGAAAACGCGCGAGGCGAAAGCTTCGGGTGCGCCTTTTGTTGCCTTGTCGCAACTGGGCAGTGCGCGGTGGACGCGTGACAAGCGGGCGTTGGCGCGCGAAGGTATGTTGAATAATGCTATTGGGTATCGCTGTGTGCGCTTGATTGCCGAAGCGGCGGCGGGTGTGCGGTGGCAATTGGATGCGCCAACGCCAAGCGGTGAAAAAGCGCTGGCTTTACTGGATAACCCTAACCCTGAGCAATCGGGTATTGAGTTGATGGAGGCATTTTATGGGCATCTGCAAACCAGTGGCAATGCGTATCTACATGGTGTGATGCTTGATGATGGCGCAGAGCGCGAATTGCCGCGCCAGATTTATGCGCTACGGCCTGATCGTATCAGTCCGATTGTGGGGGCGCATGGCTGGCCTATGGGGTGGAATTACAAGGTGGAGACGCAGCAAAGCCGGCATGTGAAACGCTTTATGCGCGAAGCGGATGGTTGGTCGCCTGTGCTGCACTTTAAGCTGTTTCA
The DNA here is from genome assembly GCA_964351655.1 of uncultured Hyphomonadaceae bacterium. Taxonomy (GTDB): domain Bacteria; phylum Pseudomonadota; class Alphaproteobacteria; order Caulobacterales; family Hyphomonadaceae; genus Hirschia. Next base: position 6,167 of record CAYGPD010000062.1, read on the forward strand.
TCCGCTTGATGATTATGAGGGGCTATCGCCTTTAGAAGCTGCGGGTAAGGCTGTGGACGTGCATAATGCAGGAGCAGCGTGGGCGAAGGCGTTGATTGATAATTCAGCACGGCCTTCGGGGGCGTTGATATATGGCAAGGGCGGTGATCGCCTGACGACAGAGCAATTTACGCGCCTGAAAAGTGAGCTGGAAGACTTGCATACGGGCGTAAGTAATGCGGGGCGTCCGCTATTGTTGGAGGGCGGCTTGGAGTGGAAGCCTATGAGCCTGACGCCTGCGGATATGGACTTTATCGCTGCGCGCCATGATGCAGCGCGGGAGATTGCGCTGGCCTTTGGTGTGCCGCCCATGATGTTGGGGATTCCCGGCGATAATACATATTCAAACTATAAGGAAGCGAACATGGCTTTCTGGCGCCTGACGGTGTTGCCATTGGTGGAGAAAGCGGGGCGGAGTTTATCGAGCTGGCTGTCTGTGCGGGGGCAAGAAGGGGTGAGTTTGTGGCCTGATTTAGAGAGCGTGTCGGCGCTATCGGGTGAGCGCGATGCATTATGGGCGCGGCTGGAGAATGCCAGTTTTCTGGATGATGAAGAAAAGCGCGCAATTGCAGGACTGCCTCCGCGAGAATTGGATAGTAACAAGGAGGGTGGCGCATGAGTTTTGATCGGAAACTGACGCTAGGCGTGATGTTTGCCATTGGTATGCAATTGGTGGCGGCCTTGGTGTGGACGGGAGCAGCCGCAGAGCGATTAAAATCGGTTGAAGGGCAGCTTGTGGCGCAGCGCCCTATTGGTGAGCGTTTGGCGCGGTTGGAGGCGGAAATGTCAGCAGCGCGCCGACAGCTTGACCGGATTGAAGCGAAGGTGAGCGCCCATGAATGAGCCTATATTGATTGAAGGCTATGCGAGCATTTTTGGGGAGGCGGATTTAGCAGGCGACATTGTGCGTGCGGGTGCGTTTTCGCGGTCTATCTCTGGAGTGAATGAGAATGTGCCAATGCTGCTTCAACACAAGGGCGGGAAGGTGGCAGGCTATTGGACGCGCATACGCGAAGATGGCAAAGGATTGTATATGCGAGGATTGATTGATCCAACGCTTCCGGCGGGAAAAATGGCGGCTAAACTAATGGCGAATAAGCTGCTGGATGGGTTGTCGATTGGGTTTATCGCGGGCGATTGGAAACCTGCCGGCGCATATGGGCGTGTGTTGAGCAAGGTGGATCTACGGGAAGTGTCGCTTGTGACAACACCGATGGCTCCCAAGGCAAGGTTTTGTGTTGTTGGAGCGGTCGGGCAGTTGGCGGCTTGAGCGATATTGACGCGAGGATATATGAAGCATATACGTTTCGTATATTCAAAGATGTTGGAGGCGCAGTATGGGTATTGTGAAAATTGACGAAGAATTGCATGAAGATGTGCGCCGCGCGAGCGCTGTTATGTGTCGATCTATCAATGCGCAAGCTGAGTTTTGGATGAAAATCGGGATGCTTGCAGAAGCTAACCCGACCTTATCTTTCAATGATATTGTGAAGATGCAATTGGATGCGGCAGTGCTTCAGCCTGTAGACGCAGAGCTTGCCTGATATGGTGAAAACTCCAGACGAAATTGCGCTTATGCGTATATCGGGCAAATTACTGGCTTCGGTGTTTAGTATGCTGGACACGATAGAGCTGGCGGGCATGACGACTATGCAGATCAATGATCTGGTAGATCGTTTTATCACTGATGATTTGGATGCGCGTCCGGCGAGCAAGGGGCAATATGGTTTTAAATATGTGCTGAATTGCTCAATCAACCATGTCGTGTGTCATGGTGTGCCGAGTACCAAAGAGGTTATTCAGGACGGTGATATTATCAATCTTGATATTACGCTGGAGAAGAATGGCTATATCGCTGATTCAAGTAAGACATACGTGGTTGGCGATGCGTCACCGGCTGCGCGGCGGATCGTGCGGATTGCGCAAGCGGCGATGTGGAAGGGGATTGAGCAAGTGCGCCCTGGTGCCACATTAGGGGATATCGGGTTTGCGATATCTAATCATGCGAAGAAAAATGGCTGTTCAGTTGTGCGCGATTATTGTGGTCACGGTATTGGGCGTGAAATGCATGAAGAACCCCAAGTGCTTAATTACGGAAAGCGCGGGGCGGGGGTGAAGCTTCGTGAGGGGATGGTTTTTACAATTGAGCCTATGCTTAATCTGGGAAGTCGTTTTGTGTCCACAGAGGATGATGGGTGGACGGTGGTGACGAGAGACCGTAAACTTTCAGCACAATTTGAGCATACGGTTGCCGTGACACAGACGGGGGTTGAAGTGTTGACCTTGCGTCCTGATGAAATTGAAAGAGTGACATGATCTCGACTATTTTGCTGATAATTATCCCGCTCATGCTAATGACGATAGTATGGCTGAATGTGCGCAATCGTAAGTGAGTAAGTGCGGTTGTTTGCTTAATGGCTTTGTGCGAGTAAGGGGCCGTAATTAACCATAGCGGATACACTTTATGCCAGCGAAGAAACAGCAATATAATTGGTCAGTTCTTATTGAAAACTGGCGCATAGTATTGCCTGCTGCTTTGATCGGTTTGCTTGTGCTTCAGCTCATGGGTGTGAATTTAAAGCTCGTCTTCTTTTTGATGCTGGCGGGCATTGTATTTTACTTATTGCGAAAACGTATTTTGCGTGTGTTTCCCAAGGGTAAAAACCGCATTGTAATTCAGTTTGGCAAAAGCAAAATATCGTTGACGAAAAAGCAAGCTTATATGGGCGTCTTGGCGCTTGTGGGAGCTTGGGTATTTTTATCTATTTTGGGTAAAATTTTCTGGGCGCTTATGGTGTTGATCGTCGGGTTTGGCGTGATTGCTGGCGGGTTGGCATTTGGCGAAAGATTGCTGCCGCGCCAAGACGTATAGCGCGAGTTAGAGACCACGAAAAACAAAGGATTTAGGGACGTAGGCGCAAGCTTGCGGCCTAAGGCTATGGGCGTTTGTGCGCATAGTCGTTGTGTGGGGTGTGTCTAATTTAGGCCATTCTGAAAAGACTTAATCGAAGGATTATTCATGACATTGGAAACGAAAATGGGTGCAGCCACGAATGTGGGTGCAAATGAGGATTTGCGCGCGGTCTCTGCCCAAATCATGACGGCGTTTGAAGCGCTTAAAGAGACAAATGATGCGCGATTGGCTGATATTGAAAAGCGCGGCGCTGCGGACCCTCTCTTTGATGAAAAGCTCGGGCGTATTGAAGCTGCGCTGGACAAACAACAAGCACGTCTTGATCGCATTAGCCTAGATGCATCGCGTCCGGCGGTAGGTAAAAGTAGATTGGATCAGATTTCAAATACTGAGCATAAATCCGCGTGGGATGGATATATGCGGTCGGGAGATGATTCCGGAATTGCGCGGCTGGATACGAAGGCTTTAAGCCAAGGCTCTGATGCGCAAGGTGGGTATGTGGCTCCTGCGGAACTGGATCGCTTAATTGAGGCGCGATTGCAGGCGGCAAGTCCTATGCGTCAGATTGCGAGCGTGCGCCAAACATCGGCAATGGTGTTTAAAAAGCCTGTTGGAATGGGAACGCAAGGCAGTTGGGCGGGAGAAGCCGCCGCACGCGGGCAGACAACATCACCGGAGTTGGAATTGTTAGAATTTCCAGCAGCAGAGCTTTATGCCATGCCCGCCGCTACACAGACATTGCTAGATGATGCCTATGCCGACATTGATGAATGGCTTGCCGATGAGGTGGAGACTGCGTTTTCAGCACAGGAAAGTGCTGCCTTCATCACGGGGGATGGCGTGAACAAGCCTAAGGGCTTTTTAAGCTATAGCATTGAGGACAATGCAAGCCATGCATGGGGCAAGATTGGGTCGGTATCTTCAGGTGCATCGGGTGACTTTGCTGCGACGGCTCCCGCGGATGCGCTGATTGATTTAATCTACGCACCAAAGGCGCAATTTCGCGCAAATGGGCGCTTTGTGATGAACCGGCGCACATTGTCAGATCTGCGCAAGTTAAAGGATAGCAATGGGCAATATGCTTGGCGTCCGGGTGTGCATGGTGAAGGGGCGAGTATCATGGGATATGGCGTCACCGAGATTGAAGATATGCCCGATATTGGCGCGGGGAATGCGGCGATTGCGTTTGGTGATTTCCGTAAAGGCTATTTGATCGTGGACCGCCAAGGTGCGCGTGTGTTGCGTGACCCCTATTCTGCAAAGCCATATGTGTTGTTTTATACAACGAAACGTGTTGGCGGCGGCGTACAGAATTTTGACGCAATCAAAGTGATGACGTTTTAGGTGCGTTCTATTGCTTACCACCCCCACACATGCGTGGGGGTGGTTTAGGCGGCGGGCAAGGTGCCGGCAACACCGATAAAACCGCAAGTGAGCAGAACTAAGCCAAACCCTATTACGGATATCGCAAAGGGTTTGAAAGCTGACGGGCGCAATAGCGAGACGGAAAGTTTTAGGAAAATCTCTGGTATTGCAATGAATAACGCGCCTTCAATCAAGGCGGCCCATGCAATGACGGAAATGACGATGGCGAGCGGATCTGTCCAAAAGGTGTGGACGTAAACCATGACCGCCCCCAAGGCAAAGACGAGCACACCTGTGACGTAGGTGAGGGCTGTACTTGTCCGCATATCTTCTAGCAATTTTTCCCAGCGATGGGGAGATGTAAGGCCCGATAAGCCTGCAAGCACCATATAGCCTCCGATCGCTTTGGCGAGAAAGAGGGTGAGAGGTGTGAGTGTGGAGATCATCTGCATAGCCTCCGCAGTCAGGTCGCCACGATGTTGACCTTGTGACTACGGTTTTAGTGTAACAAAAATAACAGGAAATTCAAATGTATATCACGACGTTGGCTGAGCCAGCGAGCGAGCCTGTTTCTGTGCAAGCAGGCAAGGCTTTTTTGCGCATTGATTTTGAAGGTGAGGATATGGCAGTGGCCTCACTCATCGCTGCGGCACGTGCACGCGTGGAGGCGGAAACGGGTGTGTGTCTGGTTGAGAGGACGGTGAAACTAAGCTTGCCTTGTTGGCCGCCCTCACGGCGCTATGCCCATAAGATAGATTTGCCGATTGGACCAGTATCCTCTTTGGTATCTGTGCATGTGGGAGAGGAAGACCTCACGCATCGGTTTACATTGCAGAAAGGGCGACCAGATGTGCTGCGTTTTCGCGGCGCGATACTGCCCTATCAGGATAGGCAGATTGAAATCGTGGTGAGGGCGGGATTTGGCGCTGACGAAAGTTATGTGCCCGCTGATCTGAAGTTGGCTGTGAAAATGCTTGCGGCGCAAGCTTATCAACGCGGAGAAGGCAGCGTTGATCTCTCTATGGATGTGGCTGTTTTGTTGGCTCCATGGCGGAGGGTTTCGCTATGAGCAATGCTGGGATGGTTGGAAGTGCTGGTGCGCTTGGGCAGGCATTGCTGGTGCATTTGCGTGGAGATGCGTTAATGCGGGATGTTTTTGGGGATGTGCCGCGTATTCTGAATGATGTGGGCGGGGCAAAACCGCTATATCCCTATATGGTGATTGCACGCCATGAGGTTGTGCCTGCACATGGTTGTGAAGTGCAGATTGAAGATCATGTGATTGATTTGCATATCATGACGCGCTGGGCTGGACGCAATGGCGCGCGCGAGGCAATGGGCGATGTATTATCTGTATTGGAAAATGCTGATATATCGCTGGAAGGGCACAAGCTGGTGTGGTGCTATGTGGCGTTTTCAGATGTGTTGAGTTTACGTGATGAGCAAACATTTAAAGGTGTTGTGCGTTTGAAGCTTCGCACAACACCTTTGCAATAGAGTGTTAGATGATTGTGAAACTGCTTTCTTTTTCACTGTCATCTTTTTGTGTTTTTGATTGTTCGATACGGTCACCCCAATCGGCATAGCGTAGAGCTTTGCCTGTTTCGATGAAGGATTTCATTGAGCATAAAATAGCTGGCCATCCTTTTGAGACACCTTTGCGTACCGCTGAATCATCAGGGAAGCCTTGGTGTCTGACTGTAAGCATCGTGGAAGGGCCATTTGTGGTGATCTCGTACGTCACCAAAGAAACGCCTTCATCATGCATGGGACCATGGCCACCAACACGGAAAGTGTGGACCAATTTGTGAGGTGCTTCAGATTCTAGGATTTCGCCTTGAACGTCGTCATTTTCAGCACGGCGGAATACGATAGTAGAGCCTGACTTGAAAGTTGAAAGCATGTGTGTGTCTGACCACCAATCACGTGGGCCTTCATGCTCTGTGATGGTATCCCAAACCTTTTGCGGCGTGGCGTTCAGG
>CAYGPD010000063.1:0-9128 GCA_964351655.1 uncultured Hyphomonadaceae bacterium
TAAACGCAACACGTGCTGCTGTTGAAGAAGGTATCGTCCCTGGTGGTGGTACAGCGCTTCTTCGTGCTTCTTCTGCCCTTAAAGTAAAAGGCGCAAACGTTGACGAACAAGCCGGAATCGACATTGTAACAAAAGCACTTCAAGCGCCCCTACGCCAAATCGTTCAAAACGCTGGTGTTGAAGGTTCTGTTGTTGTGAACGCAATTCTTGCTAACAAATCAATCTCTTACGGATTTGATGCACAAAAAGAAGAATACTGTGACCTTGTGGCTGCTGGTATTATCGACCCAACTAAAGTGGTTCGTTCATCGCTTCAAAACGCTGCATCAATCGCATCTTTGATCATCACGACCGAAGCTGCAATCTGTGACGCTCCAGTCAAAGATTCAGGCGCGCCTGACATGGGCGGCATGGGCGGCGGCATGGGCGGAATGGGTGGCATGGGCGGAATGGGCTTCTAAGCTCAAACCCTTCATACATCTAACGACATGACCTAAAAGAAAGGCGGCCCCAGAAATGGAGCCGCCTTTTTTAACTTATACATCGAATTTTATATATAAAGAGAGAAAGCTCCCTCTTAAAAATTACACCGCGAATCGGCTTCTCAAATTTCGGAACAACTATCTCGCCTAGCGAAAACAGTTGAGAAAGCCCTCGTACATAAATTTTGTAGTTAGCTTACTTCCAAGACACCCCTATTGAGGAAGTATAAACTATGAAATCTACCTTAGTCGATCATCTCATTCTTGGCCGTAGAGAAGCACTTGTTGGATTAGCAGGCGCATCCATGCTTGCTGTCACAGGATGTGCCAGTGCAAAAGCGCCGCTTAACGCTCCTAGCAGCAGTGAAAAAATAGATTTTGCAAACCCATACGATAACATTTTCGCATTCGGTAAAATCTGGGGCGGTTTTGATAAGCCTCAATATGGTGCCTATCACGGTACAATGTATGCTCGTATTCCCGGGCATAAGCACCAGCCTTTATTTGGATATACCGGAACAGGTGTGATGGAGTCCCGTGTCGAGCCAAATGGTCATGTTTCCATTCGGGGTAAAGAAACTGGATTTTTCACAGACTTAGCAACTGGAGACATCTTAGAAGAATGGTACAACCCCTACACTGAGGAATGGGTAAAACCATTTAACTTCATCAATACAGTCGGCACCACGCTCACAACAGAAATCCCCAGATTCGCTTTTGGAGGAGCAACTGATGTTCCAACGATTATGAATGATGGTATGAACACAGTAACTTCCAAAGACCCCAACGCCGTTATCCCGTTTATTCTACCCTTTGAGTCTTACGGAGATGACCTATTACTGGGCTGGGACTATGCACATGGCTATAAAAATCCTGTCACTAAAGATAAATGGCCCAAAGCGCATACTGGCGATTATATCAGCCCTTCAGAACATTTCACTTTCCGAATGTCAAAGGCCGCGCTTGTAGACAAAAGTGTACCATCTATCCGCTTTGTCGCAGGCTTTACTCGCGTGGCAGACTGGTGGCCTTGGATGCTTATGGGAGGTAACAAATATCAAAATGGTACTTTGTTTGGTCGCATGGTCAGTCATAAAGGACTTGATGGTTATCAAGACATTCCCCCAAAAGTCTTGGCATATATTGAAAAGCACCACCCTGAATCTCTCGAGGTTCAGAAGGATTGGTCACACCATCGCCCAGCAGGCACTTGGGAAAAATATGCTTCAGATGTCCCACCGGAGGTCTAACGCCCCCTTCCATTGTTAATCACATGTACGCGATAAGCACGACTTGCATAGCCCTGAGTTCCATATGGAATGAATTTGCCATGTTAATTCGTGCTTACCGCTGAAAGCTCTTCATATACTCACCCCTTGTGAGTACAAAATGTAGACTTGGATATGACAAACACCTAACTGAAGACAAAAAAAGGGCGACGAGTGCTTTGCTCGTCGCCTTTGTCAGGGTCTTCTAAGAACGTTTCCTCCCCGAAACGCAACCGCGATGCGGTTATGCATACTTTATTGTCCATTATTGCATGACCGTCAACACATTCTCGCCGCTTTTGTCAAAAAAAGTTCGCAAAAGAGTTTTACGTTACGTCAACTCAGACAAAAACCTATTAAATACAATGTTCTCAGACTCAAAAATATATTCAAGTTTTTGAACACTAACAGGTGCACCACCAAGGCTCGCGAGTGCACGAGATACAGTCTGAACATCATTGTTCGGACAATATGCCTCCCCATTGGGGAATATCTGGGCATCTTCCATATTAAAGATGCTTTTGAGATCAGATTCGCGAATACCCGTTTGAAATTTAATGTGACTCACCTGCTTTGCTCTTTGGCGCGCCTCTATATTGTCAAGCAAAGCACGAAGCGTCGCCAAAGTCTCGTCATTCCAATCTGCATTCTTGCTCGCAGCCAATTGTGCTTGGGAGGCAAGAATTTCACCATCGCCAATAATTTTCAGACCATTCGCCGTTAGTGTTGATCCAGTAGACGTAATATCCACGATCAATTCAGCAGCTCCAGTCGCAGGTGCTCCTTCTGTCGCCCCCGCACTCTCAACAATGCGATAATGGCCCACACCAGTCCTTGCAAAGAACTCACGTGCAAGCCGCAGGTATTTGGTTGCAACCCGCATTCTTTGCCCCGTACGTTCTTGGAAATCAGCCCCCACCTCATCGAGGTCGGCCATTGTTTCCACATCAATCCAGCTTTGCGGCGCAGCGACGATCAAACGCGCAAATCCAAACCCCAGCGCTTTGAGCAAATGCACATCGTTTTCCAATTGGGTCGGTGCTTTTTCGCGAAGCAAATCTTCCCCCGTCACACCAAGGTGTATGTCACCGTTGATCACGCCTTTAGCGATTTCACTCGCAGACATAAGGCGCATTTCCACGCCTTCAACCCCGCGAAGTTCAGCGGAATAACCACGATCTCCATTGGTCTGCTTTAGCTTGAAACCAGCTTCTGCCAGATACTCTTCCGTTTGCTCTTTTAAGCGCCCCTTAGATGGAATTGCGAGGATTAGCTTACTCATTGGCCAGCCTCCTTATTTAACACAGCGCAAATACGGTCAGAACGCAAAGCTACGCCAAATGCATTCGCACTAATCTCGCCATTTGATAAACCAGAGACGAGACCGTCATAACGCCCACCTGTCGCGAGCGGCAAAGAGCCACCCAAATCTTCATGTGTAATTTTAAACACCAGACCATCATAATAATCAAAGCGGCGTCCAAATTCGGTATCAAAGACTGATTTATCCACCATTGGTGCCCGCAATTTATCAAGTGCATCCAAACGCTCAGAATATGCATTTAGCGCTTTATCTAGTTTCACACCCGCAGCTTTTGCAATCTTAGCAATCTCATCGACAGCTTTATGTGCAGGTACACTCAAATCAAGGAAGTCTGTTATAGCTTGGCGCGCTTTAACAGACGGCCCTTCTCCGTTTCCAGAAAGAGATCGCAATCGTTTTGCAATATCGCCTGCATCGCGACCACCTACTGCGGAAATGCCCGACACAGCAAACACTTCTTCTACTGCGGCGCGTGCTTCATCTTCATCCAAAGCAGATAGCGCAGATGCCAATGGGGATCGCTGAGAAGGCTTTCCTGCAGCTTGCATTAGCTCACGTGGCCCATGTTTACGATTAAACGCTTTACGCAAGCGCGCAGGCCACGGCGCAGAAAGTTTCAACGCATCAATTAGCGCAAAAAACAAAGCGCTATCTCCAAACACAAGCTCTGCGTGAGATACGCCTGTTTGCGCCAAAGTTTCCAACGTCAATGCCAGTCCCTCGGCATCTTCTTGAGGTCCACCTTTGCCGCCAAACCACTCAAACCCGGTTTGATCAAACTCAATATCATCACCTGAACCTGCTTGAGGAAAGCGATATACAGAACCAGAGTATAAATAACGTTTTGCTTCAAGATTTCCGCGTGCAACTTCGAGCGCGATAGGCGCTGTCATGTCAGGACGCATGCAAAATTCCTCACCATTGGGTGCGTTAAAACTACATAGACGTCCGCGAACACTCTCCCCCGTAAGCTCAAGCAACACAGAGGCTGGCAACACATTTGCTGGCTGAATTAAGACTGCATTTTTGTTAGATGGGCTATTGGCAAGATTTTTCTCAAGCGTTTGCGCCATCTCGATTATTTGTTTGGTTTTCATGCGTTATTGGCCTCCACAACGGCCTTAATTTTTGCTGCAAAGTCTGCACGTGTTGCTTCAAATTGCCCTGGACGTGCTTCGCGCCATTCAGCATTGTCAGAAATGTTAGCCGCTGCTTTCGCACCCGCTACCAAATCTTTCACCGTCACAATCCCTGCCTCACGCTCTTGATTGCCCACAATGACAACTGCCGGCGCGCGGCGACGGTTTGCATATTTCATTTGGGCCTTCATACCCGATGTCCCAAGATATACTTCTGCTTTCACACCCACTGCACGAAGTTGCGCAGCAATCGCACAGTAATCTGCCATATGCTCGCGCTGCAAAGCCAACACAACAACAGGCCCATCAGATTTAGGCTCACCCTCATCTTCCGCCGCCAACACCGCAGCAAGACGAGATACACCCACAGAAAACCCTGTTGCTGGCACCAACTCACCTGTGAAGCGCGCGATCAGATCATCATAACGACCACCGCCGCCAACCGAACCAAAGCGCATTAAACGCCCTTTTTCATCTTTAAACTCTTTAGCAATTCAGCTTCAAATACAGGTCCGGTATAATACTCCAAACCACGCACAATAGCTGGATCGAATGTCGCCATTTGATCCGTTACGCCAAGCCCATTCAGAATTTCATGGATTGCATTGAGATCTTCTAGACCTTGCGTTCCAATTGCATTTTGACCTGCAATCGCAGACAGCGCATTTAATGTTTCTGAACGCGTACCACGACCAGCTTTTGCAAACTGCAGCAATGTATCAATCGATGCCGCATTCAATCCCGCACCGTCTGTAAAATCACCGCTTTCATCTTTACGTCCAGCCCCTAAAAGCTCTGTCACGCCTTCAGCACCTAAGCGATCCATCTTATCCAATGCACGTAATACGATTAGACGCTTGTTAGGATCTTTCACATCAGCCGCCTGCATCACACCATCAAGCAATTGACGCGTATTCACACGGATAGCGTAATCGCCAACCGCTGCACCACATGCCTGCATTGCTTCTGATGCAATTGCGATCATCTCTGCATCCGCAGCTGGTCCTGCAGCGCCAACAGCATCTGCATCACATTGCGTAAATTCACGGAAACGGAACGGCCCCGGCTTCTCATTGCGATATACTGGCCCTGCTGAATAGCGGCGAAATGGTTTTGGAATCTCATTCCAATTTTCCGCAACAAAGCGTGCAAGCGGCGCGGTGTGATCATACCGCAATGCCATCCATTGCTCATCATCATCTTGAAGCGCAAACACACCTTCATTTGGGCGGTCAGTATCTGGCAGGAATTTACCCAGCGCATCCACATATTCAAATGGCCCCGTATCCAGCGCCTCAAAGCCCCAGCGCGCATACACTTCCGTCACCTTGTCCACGAGATGGCGCTCAGCGGCAATCAAATGGGCACGCTTATCTTGAAAGCCACGCGGTTTGCGTGCTTCAGGACGGGCAGTTTCGTTTGATGGAATTTCTGAGGAATTATCTGAAGTCGACATAGGTTTAAACAGCCATTCTAAATGAACACATCCTTCCTTATGAAAAATGTGTGAGCGTGGCGTAACCTAATGAAAGCTTGCGAGCAACTCAACACCGACAAAGACACTATAAAGACGCAATTTTCTTCTACAAACTGGCACATTGTTTGCTCTCTCTTAAGGAAACAACGTCAAGGTAACTTCTATTATGAAAATTTCTCTCCTAAGCTCAGCTCTTAAATCAGTGCTCATTGCGGCTACTCTAGGCGTTTCAGGTTTCGCGGCACACGCAGCACCTAGCTCGCAAGACGCACGTATGTTGAACATTATTGCAACCGACTTATTACTAGCAGCTAAGGACGCCGAAGCGCGCGCGCAGGCTTACCCATCGCTGGATGCACCTGTAATATCAGATGATTTCATAGTCTACATGCAACGTTTTGGTTTAAGTGCTTCGCGTTTATCAAATGTAATGGAGCGCGCAAACGGTCCGGTAGATATGCAATGCATTTTCCGAGGCATGGCAAAAGAAACAGGTGACCAACTTCTTGCAATCAGCCGAGCAAAAACGGGATTTGAGCAAGCAGAAGCTCTAAATCGAATTGTTTCAATGCTGGACGATGCGGCTCTTGTATCTAAAGCAGCAGAAAGAACGCTCGCAAATGGCCCAATGCCTATCACGAACAAGACCGTTATCGGCTCTTGCCCCGCTGAGTAATCACACAAAATACCTCGTACACATAAGTGTGCGAGGTTAAGTCTAAATCACAATTCAAGCAGATATATTAGCTCAGTCCCTTCCATAAAGGGACTGGCGAAATAATGTATCGCTAACTTAGGCGACACCAAGCCCAGCAAACATTGCACCAAGCGTGAGCGACGACGCGACAAACACGCCAACCCAGCGGCTCATTCCAATAGTCATCAAATCAAACATACGCATACCTAATTTCAGTCTCTAACTTACCAAAAATAAAGAGGAGCAACGCTCTCTATACTAATTCAAATGAATGAAAATAGGATAACGAGCACTGCGCCAATTTGTTCCAGTTTATTGAGTGACCGTTTTGACGACTAACCCTGCTGTCAGGATTTGCGGCAAAATCTGAACATCACCCTCTGGTGGATAATAGAGATACAATGGAACTCCGGCACGTTTATGGCGAGCAAGCTCATTTGCGATAATTTCGTTGCGATTTGTCCAATCAGCAGTCAGAAAAACCACGCCCTGCTCAGCAAATGCCTCTTTTACCTTATCATGGTGCAAAGATGTGCGCTTATTCATCTGACATGTCACACACCATCTCGCCGTAAAGTCTACAAATATTGGCGTACCAGCCGCGCGCAATTCTTCGACATATTCTGGAGACCAGTCCCCCGTTTTCACTTCGACACCAGATTTAGTTGTCACCGAAGTGGATGCTGATTGAAGAGATGTTGAGGCACCGCCGGTTAGGACAAATGGCGACACAAATGAAATGATCAACAACAATGCACCAAGCATTTTCACAAGCTTGTTTGCATTTGGCCGCGATACCAACCATAGCGCAAATCCAATCGCGACAGCTGCGGTTAAAACGATAATCGTTGAGTCGACGCCTTTTTGACCTGCAAACACCCAAAGCAACCAAATTGCCGTCAGGAACATTGGGAAGGCTAAAACCTGTTTCACAATATCCATCCACATGCCTGGCTTTGGCATTGCTTTGGCCAATCCCGGCACAAAAGACAACAAAACAAAAGGTGCCGCCAATCCGCCCCCCATAACAATGAGGAATAAAAGCACGACCCAAGCAGGCTGACTGACGACCGCCCCCAGAGAGGCAGCAAGCAAGGGGCCGACACATGGCGCACCTACAACAGCCGCCAACAAGCCCGTAAAGAAAGCACCTGCAACACCTGATTTGTTGGCGAGGTTTGATCCAACACCCATCACAGATGAACCGATTTCAAACACACCAAGCAGGTTTAACCCAACAAGATACATCAGCAGTGCAAGCCCAAGCACCATAGGAGGATATTGTAATTGGAACCCTAGCCCAGCCTGTTCACCCGCAGCACGCAGCACTAGCAGAACAATACCTATCGCAATGAAGCAGGTCAGCACGCCTGCAAGATAACCAATTCCGTGAGACTTTAAGTGGCTTTCGCCTTTTTGTGCGGCATGCGCCAATCCATTGGCCTTAATTGTCAGTACAGGCAACACACACGGCATTAAGTTCAGGATTAAGCCACCTGCAAATGCTAACCCCAACCATGCCAATATTTGCCCAATGCTCGCGACTGGCGCGATGCTTACGCCTTCTTTGTGTGTTGTTTTTACACTCGTTTCATCTGTCCCCGCGAGAACTTCTCCCGCTTGGGCTGCTACCTTCATCGCAAATCGTGATCCATCTTTTTGATCAACCACAACAATACCTTCAATTGGCATTGGTTCGATTTTTGTCAGAGATGATAGTTGAAGGTCGAGCGTTCCGCCATTCGGCCCGACTCTTAGATTTTGCTCAGGAAAATGTTCAATTTCATGTTCATAAGGGTAGAATCTAACATGGTCCGCCCCCTCAAGTGCTGCAGCAAATGCATCATCGGCAATTGATAAACGAAGCGTATCTTCACCCGCGAGTGTCGTGCTCGCCTGCCCCGTCATATCCACTGGGCTAGCTTCAAGCGCCGCCGCAATCAAACGTCCATTTTCATCAGATGCTTCTGGCATATCAGAAACTGGCAGCACGAGATCAATATCAGCATCTTCCCAAATACAGATATCCAAACATATTTGATACTCAGCTTTACCCGCCATTACGAGCATATCACCCGCTTGCAAATTATCTGGCGCAATAATCTCAAAAGGAAGTACCAGCTGGTCCTCATACCCATAATTCATGAGCGTTTCTAACGGGATTGTGTGCGGTGCAGGCCAATAAAACTCACCGGTTTTCGCATCGCCACTTACATTCCAATTAATGCTCGGCGCAATGCCAGCATCCCCCGCATTACGCCAATAAACATGCCAGCCTTCATCAATATCCAGCTTTAGGGCCGCTAAAAAGCGATCCCCCGGTGCGATAGATTTGCGCTCTGATATAATTTCAACAGTTGCATTTCCAGCATCAACTGGGTCCGCATTCGCTGTTAAGCCTGTCACCATACTCATGAGAACAGCTAGGAATGAAATAAACGCGCGCATATATAAAATCCGAACTCGTAATAAAGCTATTGATGGAAGGCCAACATCCACGCCTTCTTCTGAAATCATTAGATATGTCAAACTGACAGCATGCACTAGCCACTTAACAAAGACGTGAAGGCAATTGGCTAAGCTGTGATCTGAACAAATAAAAAGGCCGGACACATCATGCATCCGGCCTTCTCAATATCAAATTAATTTCGTGCTTAGGAAACTGGGCCTTGAGCCGCTGATTTTTGGTCAGCTTGCAGACGGCGCATAGCGCGCTGAATCACGCGTGGCCAGTTTAGCAA
>CAYGPD010000063.1:9138-12183 GCA_964351655.1 uncultured Hyphomonadaceae bacterium
GATACCATGTGAGCATAAACAGCAGGCAATGCACCGGCTTCTTTAAGTTCCATGAATTTTGCATTGTCCAATGCGTTCAATTTTTCTTCAGAAACAGCAAAGTAGTCAGCGATTTTTTGTGGCTGACCTTCTTGGCCATTTGCATCGCGTGGTGTGAAGGAAACTGTTTTTTGCTCAAGCAAGCCAGCTTCTTCCATCATTTTCACAAATTCAGCTGTCGAACGACGTTGACGTTCAAATTCTTTACAGAATTCCATAGCATCTTGCGTAAATTTAGATGGTTGGTCACCTTCAAAAAACGGCACGTCCGGTTGGTCAGAAACCATCGGCGCAGTTGTGTCCACACACAGCAATAGACGGTCAGCAGCTTGGTCCGCTGCAAAGACGAAAGGATAACGACGCGCAAACGCAGGCACATAGTGGTCTGGGTCAGGCACACCTTGATCGCTTACGAATTCGTTCTCACCCTGACGAACACCTGTGACAGCGACTGGTGTTTTTTCTTCGCCGACAAAGATAATCGGGTAAGAAGCAGACGCGATTCCAAACTCACTTACAGTGACAGGAATAGCATGCGCAGAACGCAAAAATATGAAAGGGTTTGCAACTTGCTTCACACCAAGGTTTTTGTGTGCTTCAAGCGTCAAAGGTACTGGGTTATTGTAGAATAGAACATTACCTGAAAGTTCTGATCCTTGGGGCTGAGCGCCACCATTGTTACTGTCCATAATTGTAGCTCCTGCCTTAATGATTAGAAGCTATTAACGGAAAAGTGTTTTGTCCACAACCAAACTTTGAAGATCAATCCGCAGGATTTTTATGAAATGAGCAGACTTCGTCATATATTAGTCGTTTCGTGTTTACTTGGTGCATCTGCATTGTCCGCTTGTCAGCCTGCTCCTAAACCCGCCGATACTGTATTTGATGAACTTATATTAAGCATAGAACGGGCGGAGATGGACCACTCTCCTCAACTTGCTTCCCGTTTAAAAACAGCAGATGCGTCAATTATCCAAAAAACAAAAGACCGTCTTGATGACCATTCACTAGCTTCTGCATCACGCATTCAAGTCGCAAGACTAGAAAGATTGCAAGCACTTCTCGCTATTCCCAAATCTCAATTATCTGCCGATCATCAAAAAACCTACGCTATCGTAGAAGAGTTGCTAGCCGCTTCAGTAAAATTAGATACCTTCACTTTTGGCAGCGCAGAACTTAGCGGAATGCACCCCTATGTCATGAGCCAGCTAGATGGTGCTTATATTCAGCTGCCAACCTTCATGGCGAACCATCATGCAATCAATAATTTAAGAGATGCACAGGAATATATTGAACGTCTGCAAATGGTCGCAGCATCTATCGATGATGAAATGGAACAGTTCGAAGCAGATCGCATTCGAGGCATTTATCCGCCAGAATTTATTCAATCCCAGATCAAAGACACTGCTCAATCCATTTATGATGTTCCTGCTGAGTCTAGCCCTTTCGTTTTATCGCTACAATACGGTTTAGAATATCTCGAAGACCTCGACCTCCACACAGGTCAGGCATTGCTAAACCAAGCCATTGCAATCACAGAAAACGAAATTCGCCCTGCATATTTGCGTCTTATAGAAATGATGCAAGAAACAGCTACAATCACACTACAAAACACAGACCCCACACAAGCAATTGGACTCTCACGTATCCCAAATGAAGGCGCAGCCTATTACCAAGAAATTTTGCGTTTTTACACCTCCACAAACAAAACACCCGATGAGATCCACGAACTTGGTCTAGAACGTGTTGATGCGTTGTCGTCTCAGCTAGACAATATGTTCGTGCAACAAGCCTTACGTAATGCCCAAAACCTCGCTGTCGAAAATCCAGACACACCACCAACACTCACCCCAGAAGAAATTGCCGCGCAAAACTCCGCAATCAGCGTGGGGCAGCGCCTTGCTATTATGGCGATAGACGAAAACTATCTCTTCGAAGATTCAGACGAAGGGCGCACAGCGCTTATCGATTTTGTGTCTGAGAAAATCGCGAAAATGCAAGCCCACATTCCGCAAGCTTTTCAAACACATCAACTACCTGAATTAGATATTTCACCTATACCGCTTGTCGCGCAATCTTCCTCACCGCACGCCTTTTATGAACCAGCCCCACCTAATGCTGAAGGACGAGGCACATTTTATATCAATCTACAAGATATGACCCAGTGGCCTCAATGGGCGTTAGCCTCACTCAGCTATCATGAAACTATCCCGGGACATCACCTTCAGTACACAAATCAAACATCCCAAAAACTGCCACTCCTCCTGCAACTTGCACACTTTCCAGCTTTCTCTGAAGGTTGGGCGCTATATGCAGAAGATCTCGCAGATGAATTAGGTTTGTACTCAGATGATCCACTCAGCCGCATAGGATATCTTCAATCACAAATATTTCGTGCTGCCCGCCTCGTCGTCGATACCGGTATCCACAGCCGAAACTGGTCTCGTGAACAAGCCGTACAATATCTCGTAGATGTTACAGGCTATTCTCAATTAAGTATGCAAGCAGAGGTCGATCGCTACACTGTATGGCCCGCACAAGCATGTACCTATACCATCGGACGCGAAGAAATTCGGCGCTTGAGAGCACAAGCAGATTTAGCGCTCGGCAATCGTTTTGACATCAAGGAATTTCATTCCGTCGTTCTAAAAGGTGGTGCCCGCCCATTAAGCGTACTTCAATCTGATATCGAAACCTGGATAGCTGAATATCCGCTTCCACCGCCTGAATTAGACTAATTTACCTCTTCCCCCCGCAAAATCATCGTCTTTGTGCCTATAACATGACTTGAAACGGCCCGATTCAGGGCGTGTGATAATGTGAACACACGTTAATTTAAAAGGGGACGAACATGAAACACGCACATATAATTTTAATGGGAACGGCATCCTTTGCCCTCCTTGCCGCATGCTCTAGCTCAAAAGATGCTCAACAAAAGCCAGCGCCAACAGAAGTCCTAGAGCAACGCGCAGACGCAAAAGCGGGTCCACCCGCGCCCCCTCCGCC
>CAYGPD010000064.1:0-11908 GCA_964351655.1 uncultured Hyphomonadaceae bacterium
ACAAACGAGCAGCATTGAAGTTTTTACGTAAAGCCATGAAGCGATATGGCCCGCCCCATTGTACCATTACAGATAAATTGCGCTCTTATAAAGCGGCAATGCGCGATATCGGAAACGCAAGTAAACAGCTCACTGGGCGATGGCTAAACAATAGATGCGAGAATTCACATCAACCGTTTCGACGACGAGAAAAGATAATGAATAAGTTCCGACAGTCAAAAAGCTTGCAGAAATTCGCAGCCATCCAATCGTCAGTTCACAACCACTTCAATCTGGAGCGACACCTCTACTCAAGACCAAACCTTAAACGAAATCACGACGTCGCATTGGGCGAATGGCGACAACTTTTCGCTAGCTAAAGAACTGCCCTGCGTGCCTCGCTGAAACCGGTTAGCTTTTGTCTGCCACTCCTCTTTTCCTCTCTAAAAAATGCCATTTCTGTAGTCTTCAAACGCTTGTTCTATCTCATCCCGAGAATTCATCACAAACGGCCCTTTTCCAACTATTGGTTCATTCAATGGAACCCCAGTTAGAACAAGCATCTTTGTAGGGGTATCAGACTGTATGTGAACCTGCATTCCTTCAGGTGATAGGATAGCAATCTCCACATTATTAAGGACCGTATCATCATTGATCGACAAGGAGCCTTTTAGCACGATGAATATAGTTGTTTGTTTTTCCGGGAGTTCAAGTTTGAACTCAACATTTGACTTGATATCTAAATCCCACACATTCATATCGGAGAAAGTTTTAGAGGGACCTTTAATGCCTTCATAGCTTCCCGCAATGACCTTCAGATCTCCGTTATCATTGGTTAAGCTGACCTTCGGGATATCCGATTTTAAGATTTCTTGATAAGCTGGAGACGTCATTTTATCTTTGGATGGCAGATTCACCCACAACTGTACCATTTCCAATGTTCCACCTGATTTGGTAAAAGCAGGCGAATGATACTCTTCATGGACGATACCGCTTCCAGCAGTCATCCATTGGACATCCCCAGGCCCAACGGTACCAACATTCCCAGCGGAGTCTCGGTGAGATACTTCCCCTTCGTAAACGATGGTTACAGTCTCCATTCCTCTGTGGGGATGTTTTCCAACTCCACGAGCCGTGGTGGAAGGTTCAAATTCATAAGGCCCCGCATAATCTAACAATAGAAATGGACTTATCAATTGAGCAAACTCTCCGTATGAAAATAGAGAGCGCACAGGAAAACCATCCCCAACCCAATGCCCTACGTCTTTGGTATACTTACCAATTATTCTTTTCATGTTTTTCTCATTCATATTTGAAACTTAGATGGTAATCGGGATTGGCGCGGCGCGCAGTCAGTTCAGAACAACTATTTTTCCACCTGCTTTATTTTCTTCCATACAAGTGTGCGCCTCCGCGATATTGTCTAACGTGAATGTTTTTCCGACCTGAACCTTTAAAGAGCCGTTTTGAATTTGATCAAGTAACTCTTGCAGCGGCATGGAATGAAAATCACCATTATCACCTGCATAGGTCGTCAGGCAGACAGACGTTGGAATGGCTCCCATCGGACTAAAATTATTCAAAGTCCAACTATTACCGACCATCCCCGTCATACAAACAACACCCTTGGGTTTGGTACATTGAAGTGAATCTTCTAAAGTCGTTGTTCCCACAAGTTCCAAGACTTTGTTCACGCCTGAGGGACAAACTTCCCTAACCCTCTTTGAAATTGAACCCGTATCAATGATCACCTGATCTACGCCCACTTCTGAAAGGATACTCTCATTTCCGGGATTACGTGTCGTGGCCATCACATAGGCTCCATGCTTTTTCGCAATCGCTGCTGCTGCCAAACCTACGGATGTCGTCCCGCCACGAATTAACAGGCGTTCTTTGGGTTGAAGCTGAAGTGATTTGAAGAGAGAACCCCATGCTGTCTGTAACATCTCCGGCACGGCCCCAATAATCTCCCAAGGAAGCGTCGTAGATATAGCAATTGCTTGAGAAACAGGAACACAGGTGTATTCAGCATACCCTCCATCAATTGTCCGCCCCAATCCCCCCATTGCTGTTGCGATTTGAGTTCCGCTTTCAAATTCTCCCCCAGGCGCGTATTCTACTATCCCAGTTGCCTCGATACCCAGAACTCTTGGAAACGATACATTTGGAGAATGCCCCTGACGTGTAAATAACTCCGAACGGTTCAGACCAAATGCTTTTATCCGAATGAGCACTTCACCCTCTTTAGGGACAGGTTTGGGCCAATTCTCTATTTGAAGTACTTCTGGCCCTCCAGATCTTCGTATGATAACTGCTCGCATAGTGTCGGACATTATTAAGATCTTCCTTTTTGAAGAAATTTATCCAAACTCATCTGAGGTGCACCTGTTTGAGCAAGCACCAAGAATCCACCTGCTATAGCTACATTTTTTAGAAACATAATTTGTTGAATTTGATCACCAAAGTCTCTGTGAAACACAATGGCAGTCAACAATGAGAAACCAGCTAGAGCTAGAGCAAGCAATCGTGTTTGAAACCCGATAAGCATTAGCAATCCAGCGCCGATTTCAAATAGGATTGTCGGTGCCAGCAACACACTCGGAAGGCCAAACGCCTCCATGTACAGTTTGGTAGGTTCAATTGCTCCAATTTTTCCCACTCCGGACAGTATAAAGATGAGTGCCATCATCGCTCTTGCAGGAGCGTCAATATGCTTTGTGATCTTGTCATACATGGAGAGTCTTCCAATCTTTGCTGTGCAGCAACAACATGAGTTGCTTAAAATTTGTTGTTTCAATTGGAAGCAAGCTATGAAAAACAAATTTTTCTACTAGACGGAATAATTGAAAATATCTTTTTCGTATTTGGGATAATTAATATGTCAGACCTCAACACACTCGTTGTTTTTGCTAAGGTCGTGAGTATGGGTAGTTTTTCAGCTGCAGCAAAGCGACTGAAAATGCCGGTTTCAACTGTGAGCAGACGTATTGCTGAGCTTGAAAATCAATTGGGAGTTCGTTTGTTAGAACGATCTACCCGCAAGCTAAGGCTCACGGATATAGGTGCTGAAGTCTTAGAACAGGCTCAAAAAAGTGCTAAAATAAGCGAAACAGTAGATAGTATTGTGACCAATCAACTCACCGAAGTGACTGGTAACCTTAGGCTTTCAGCTCCGCCAAATATTAGTGCTAGTGTCATTGTTCCAATAGTTTCTGCATTTCAAACGATTCATCCCAATGTGCGTGTTCAGGTATTTGTTACGGATCGCATAGTCGATCACATTTCTGAAGGTATCGATATCGCCTTTCGATTTGGAAACTTAAAAAATTCAGCGCTGATTGCTCGGCCTGTCTTGCATTACAGACATCAGCTTGTGGCCACCCCCTCTTATCTAGAACAGCACCCAATTTTACGACATCCGACAGAATTACTAGATCACAAATTATTGGCATTTTCCTCTTCAATGGGAGAAACATCTTGGGAGTTTACCCGTAACAATGAGGTATGTTCCGTAGACTTCGTTCCCCATCTTTCAATGAATGATTTTTCCGGTCTCATTGCAGCAACTCTTCAGGATAAAGGGATAGCCGTTATTCCTCCCATTGTAGCTCCAGATATGATGAGAGACGGTAAGCTAATTGAGCTTATTCCAGATTGGAAATTGAGGTCATTTGATATGTCACTTATCTTTTTGGGTAATCGACACACCTCTAAGGCAGTCAGAATATTTAAAGAATTTGCAATTCAGATGTTACCAAAAATGTTTCCGGATCTCCCCAAATAACTCCGAGATATTTTCCTGAATTTGAGAAAGTGTTTTGAATATTTTTCTGGTATTCGGTAAGATATCGGCATGCTTAATGTTCCTCATAAATTCTAAATAAGGGGAATAAATATGAAATCTATTTCAAAATCCGTATTTGCTGCTGTTGGGCTGGCATCTTTATCAGCTGGTGCTGCTTGTGCAGAGAAACCAAAGGCTCAAGCTGACATTGTGGAGTTATTGTCAGCTTATGAAAAGGCGCTCAATGGATCTGATGTCGAAGCATCAGTATCACTTTACGATGATGAAGGTGTGTTTATGCCTCCTAACAGCCCTTCTCAGGTTGGTATTCAAAATATACGGTCAGCGTACCAAGCTGTTTTCAATGCCATCAAATTAGATGTTGATTTTGAAATTATTGAAATCGTTCAAGTCTCAGAAGATTGGGCGTTTGCACGCACAAATTCAAAAGGTGAAACCACAATAAATGCTACTGGTGATAAAATTCCTGAAGGAAATCAAGAGCTATTCATTTTTCAGAAGAACTCGGAAGGTGTCTGGAAAATCGCAAGATATGCTTTTTCCACGACGAACCCACTTCAGAACTAGTTTTACTTCCGTCCAAAAGTTTTGATTTGAAAGCTCTTGGACGGAACAAGATGGCATTCTCAGAGGAAACTGCCAAATTACAACTTAGCTAATTTGTGAAAATTCTTTCCAACCGTTCCGCCGACGAGAAAAGATCATGAATAATTTCCGGCAAACCAAGAGTTTGCAAAAATTCATTGCCATTCAATCGTCAGTTCACAACCATTTCAATTTGGAGAGACATCTCTACTCAAGATACAATTTTAAACGAAATCGCGACGTCGCTTTGAGCGAATGGCGGCAACTTTTTGCAAGCTAAAAAACGACCGCCCCGGCCACTCAGAGACCGGTTAGCTTTTGTCTGACACCGCCAGTCTAAGACTGCATTTTTGAACTTCTGTATTTTACCATGTTTATCCGCATATCGCCTTGCTCCATCAGGAGGTTCAATTCAAGTTTCTCATCAGATAGCACATTTGAATTAACTCCTTCGCACCCCTGATATTCAACGACTTTCACCGAGTTCAACCAATGCTCAACTTCCCCCCCCTCAACTTTTATCTCTAAACGTTGCCACGCACCTTTTGAGAAAATCCGCTTTCCAATAACAGTTTCATTTAAATTTTTAGCTGCAATAGATCCACGTAAAGCACCCATTTTCTGAGTATCTTCAACGCCCTCATTCTCGGGACTTTTATCGTCAAAAATACGGTATGATGCGACGCAACTAACCGATTTTCCTATCTCATTTTTATATGTAATCGGATAGAGAACCTCCCCAGCACTTCCCTCAGTTAGCTGAAAATCCATAATCACATGATAAGATGCTGACCCAATTGCCACCGACGCAATTGCATCACCGCTTCTGCTAAGGGACAGCATTGGGATAGAGCGCACTTCTCCGGTAATCTGGTTCTTTCTATTCTTGGCCGTCCATTTCACACCTGTTGTCTGTGAATTATTTATACGCATCCAACCCTGTGCCTTTTCAGACGGGCTCAACTCGCTCCACAAATAACTCTCGGACGCTACAGTCAAATCATCTGGGGTGTAAGCCTTTCGCTTTGGTGCATCTTGGATGCGAATATTTCTCCATAAAGTGGGTTTTCCCGCCCCTTCAGGGTTTGTCCCGATGGAATGCACCTGTAATCCTAAATACCCCTCCAATAAGGTTTCATCATAGACGTAGGCACAGGGCGTATCATTCACGAAGGTACGCAATTGTGTGCCTTTTGCTTCAATCCTCAACTTATTCCACTGAGCATTATTCCATGCTGCGCGACACGCATCGTTCTCGATCACCGGATATTTCCAAACTGCCAACCCTTCTGTGTAAATCCCTCCCGTCCAAAGACGGTCTGAATGATCAACTTCCAGCTGGTAACCATTTAACCCAGAATAAAACCACGTCCCGATTTGTGATCGAAACTGAATGCCAGAATTTGCCCCCTCAGCATTATTCATCTCAGCTTCGAAGATGAAATCACCATAAGTTTTTTCGCTCGTTAAATAGCGTGTCGGAACGCCCGAAACGGTCTTACCGACAATCGCGCCGTCCACGACTTCGAACGGATCTTCTCCGTTTACAACTGTCCATCCATCAAGTGATTTTCCGTCAAATAGAGACTTCCATTCAGCTTTTTCTAAAGGGTGCATGCTAGTGGAACATGCCCCCAAAGCTGCAACTAATGCGACAATCGATGTTCCTGATACGATACGCATTAGATCGCTCCCTTTTTCATTTGTTCTGCCGCATAGTTGGCGGCCCGTGCCGTGAGCGCCATATAAGTCAATGATGGATTTTGCGATGCACATGACGCCATACATGCTCCATCCGTTACAAAAAGGTTTGGTACATCGTGAGACTGGCACCATTTATTCAACACAGATTTTTTGGGATCAGCGCCCATACACGCCCCGCCCATTTCGTGTGTTCTTGTTCCCACTTGAATATGCTTATTAGGATCAGCAACATAGCTTTGAACATCTATGCATCCGCCCGCAATCAAAATGTCTTTTGCATCTTTAGCCGCTTGCATCATCATTTTACGCTCATTCTCGCGACCATATGCATCTATATGAAGTTGAGGAATGCCCCATTTATCGGTTTTAGTCGGATGTAGACTGACCATATTGTCGTAATATGGAAGAATTTCTCCAAACATTCCCATAGCAATACGCCACGGTTGAGGGGTTCCAACTGCATCCTTTACTGCAGCGCCAATGCCGGCAGACTTCGCTGTATTGCCCTTTCGTGGCCGTTCAGCCCCGTGCCCCTGATATCCAAAGCCACGCACAAAATCGACATCATCAGATTTTTCATGCCTAAAATTAGGAACATAAATATTTGTGGGCCGCCTCCCGAAAGAATAACGGTCCTCAAATCCTGGTACGGTCCCTGAAGCACCTGCGCCGCCGAAATGATCCATAATATAGTGCCCAAGCATACCACTTGAGTTCCCAATACCATTGGGGTGGACCTCAGATTTAGAATTGAGCATTATTTGGACAGACCCCAGCGCAGATGCACATAGAAACACTGTCTTGGCGTGATAGGTTTTCACTTCGTTGGTGTTATGATCGATCGTCGATACACCAGTTGCTCTGCCTGTTTCTGAATCAAATTCTACTGACGTTACAATTGCATCTGTTACAACCGTAAGATTTCCAGTGCGACGCGCAGCAGGCAGCGTTGAAGAAAGTGAACAGAAATATGCTCCAAATGAACACCCTTGCGAACATTGGTTTCGCGCCTGACATGGCCCTCGCCCTAGCTCGGTATGCACATCTTTTGCTTCTGATAAATTTGCGCAACGTCCAATAACCATGGCACGATCGCTGCCGCTAGCCTTCAAATTATCGGATACAAACTGCTCAGCACAGCTCATCTCCCATGGCTTCAGAAACTCGCCATCTGGTAAGTTTTTTAAACCGTCTTTATTGCCTGATATACCCGCAAATTTCTCAACATAATCATACCACGGCGCAACATCATCATATCCAATTGGCCACGCTATACCATGCCCATCTTTTGCATTGGCTTCAAAGTCTTTAGGCCCCCAACGATAAGATTGACGCCCCCACGTAATTGAACGCCCGCCAAGCTGATATCCTCGCGTCCACATAAAAGGACGCGCTTCAGGATTTGAATATGGGTATTCTTTTTCATCTACGAAAAATTGAGATACGTGAGACCAATAAGGATAAGACTTTTCTTTCAGGTCACGATAGCGCTCTTCTTCATCATATATTTCAGGCATCATTGCCCGGTTATATAACTCCCAAGGTAGCATCATATCGGTGTATTCTTCACCCTGATGCTCAACATCGCGGCCACGCTCAACAACGAGGGTTTTAAATCCCTTTTCACAAAACTCCTTGGCTGCCCAACCGCCGGTAATGCCGGAGCCAACGACGACTACATCAAACTCATCGGCCATATGCATTCTCCTGCATGAGTGTTTCGTATTCACTGAGTGTTAGATTTCCAGCATAACGCCCAGGCACAGGCACATAGTCTTTGCTGGCTTGTTCGGAAGTGTAATACACATGGAAGATGATCTCTTTGAGATGACGATAACCCGCGCTATCGATTGCCTCTTCATCTGAAAAAGCCACCTTGTCGACATCCTCAAGAATAGAAAATCGTGCGTCTCGGGGCAATTTTAGAAAATCTTTGTTGTAAGCGCCACGGGCCAAGCCATCAAATGCTGCCAATTGGTCGCGAAACAGTGCTTTCGTAGTTTCGCTAGCCCAAGAGAGCATTAGCGCATCTATCACTGCTGCAACCTGAGCATCTTTAGCACCCGGTGTGGCAGTTACGGGTATCATCAATTCGGACACATCATGAAGCGTCGTGAGCTCCTTGGCATTGAAGAACTGGCCACCCTTTGCAATGTGCTCCACATCCCCCTCATCGCTAGCACACCCAACTAGCCCAGTTGCACTTACGACAAATAAAGCCCCTCCAATAAAGAGGCGTCTATTTATTTTTATCTCACTCATAATTTTCTCTCAATTATGTTTATAGATTGGGTGGTAGTTTATGGTTTAGCCAAAACAGTACCGACAATATCTGTGTCGAAGTCTTGGAAATGCGTGTAGCGACCTTGCATCCACAACAGTACTTTATACCCCTCGCCCGTTACGATGATTGGTCGGATATTGCGCTCTTCAGAGCTGGTTGTTACAGGTATCCACTCAATAGTATCTGTAGAGTCATCCGACTCTATTCTCGCCATATAAATCTCGTGTGTTCCTGTTGGAAAACCACCTTTATTTGGATCAACATTTGTCGAGATAGTAATATTTTGAGGGTCATCAGGGTCAATCGCCAACAGACCAGTATAGCTTGCCTCGACCTCATATAAATGCGGGCCAGCGTAGGCGATTTCTCGATCATTCCAATTAGAACCAGTCCATGACGCTAAACGGAAACGATTGTCCTGATTGCTATTGTAGAGAGAGTAGCCAATATGAGGGTTGCTTTGCCCATCAACCTCAACATCTATTGTCCAAGCTGCTCCCGGAACACTGCCAAACCCGTCCGGCTTTAGAGCAGACTCACTTCCCTTAAAGACTTTTTCTGCAATAGATGTTCGCAAGGGGCCGCTGGACAGCTCATTTACCCACTCTCCATTTGCAGAAGAAAAAGAAGTGCCATCAAACTCAGCATAGTAAAGGCTGTTTCCGTAGTTACGCGGATGTGCATCAGTAAAGGAAACACCGATTGTATCCTTATCTACCTGCACATATCGCGCATAGGGGCGCTGCGTTCCATCTACTTCATCTGATAGAAAGTGCGTAGGCCTACTCCAGCTACTCCCGTCATCATCCGAAGTTATGAAATTTGGATTGTAATCTGGCCCGTTCCTATAGAAGTTATAGACTTTATTTAGAGCATTTATTTCGTATAAATTCATATAAGTCACGCCGCCCCATCCAGAGCCTTTTGGCAACTCAAATGGATGCGTAAAAGTCTGCGTCTCGCCCCAGTTCAGATAGTCATCTGGTTCTGAAATAGCGTAGTAATGTTCGGTTTCTCGCCCGTGTTTAGCCCACATAGCCACAAGCCTATTGTCATCTCGAATATGGAAGACTGGCGCATCATGGTCATCAATTTCAAATTCAGGATGTAGAGTTGTTTGTCCCTCAAATAGGCCTGTTTCCAAGTCATAAACCCCAACCTTAACATCTCCATCAATGCCACTAATACCGCCAACAATTAGTTTGCCGTTTGATATCACAACGCGAGGATCTTGATACCAACACCACCCCGCATCGCTTAACAATGTTGTTGCTTGAAACATCTCAGGCACATCGCTCGCCGTTTTATGGACTTCGAAATGGGTCCGACATCCCGATAGCAACACGGCAGATATTGCAATTTGAAACGAAACACGTGCAACTGTCCCAAGGGATGGTCTCATATTGTCCTCCTCCATAGCTCTGAATTTTTTGAGCAATTTTTGCATTGCCTTTTTGATCAGAGTTAAGTCTTAATCGAGGGCAAACGACTCAGAATTGGAAGTTAAAAACTGATATTTAACGGTTAAAGAATAGATGTAACAAATTGAAAAAAAACAACTTTAATGATATTCAAATCCGCAAATATTTAGATGAACTCATCGCTTCTGGCGCGATTGGCAATGCACACACTTATCGGCAACTTTTGTTATATCTCGCCGAAAAGGCTTTAGACGGTTCAACATCCACTCCCAAAGAAGTTGAAATTGCACAGGATGTGTTTGGAAAGACGGACTTTTCACAACCCACAGATTCTTCAGTGCGTGTCTACATTCATAATCTAAGAAAGAAGCTAGAGACTTATTACGCTGATACTGAAAATTCTTCAGATATCTTCTTTTACATCCCCAAAGGTAGCTATTCCCTCAAATGGCGAAGGGGCAACGAGAAAGCACAAACGAGCACAGCACTCAAAATTTTGAGATGCCCTACGTTTCGGTACTTTGCAGCTGCCTTTCTCATCGTTCTTGTTGGCGCAATCGGCTATAGCTTTGGTACCATTAATAACAACACATCCATGTCCACTACGCAAAGTCAACATCCCATCTGGGGCGGTATTCGTAAAAACAAAATAGATACAATCATCGTAATTGGCGACCTATACCATTACACTGAAACAGATACGCAAACAGGCCATGTTCGGATGGTACGAGACTTTAGCATAAACAGCGATCAAAGTGTGGAAGCACTAAAACAATCAACAAACACCTCCACCGTAAAGATAGATATCTCGCCCTTAAAATATTTTGGTAAAGGAACTGTTTTTTCATTGCCCTTTCTTACCAAAGAACTTCAGGGACACACACGCATAACTTTGAAAATGTCGTCTCAATTGACGGCAGACGATATTCGTAAAAATAACATCGTTTATATAGGTCTATTTAAATCATTAGGCACGTTGCAAGACATATATAAAGGT
This sequence comes from uncultured Hyphomonadaceae bacterium, assembly GCA_964351655.1. Classification (GTDB taxonomy): domain Bacteria; phylum Pseudomonadota; class Alphaproteobacteria; order Caulobacterales; family Hyphomonadaceae; genus Hirschia. The sequence goes on from CAYGPD010000064.1 coordinate 10,776, forward strand.
ACCCCTTTTCTACTTTCCGACAATTATGAGTACTTAACGGATATGCGGGACCAACAAAATTATACCGTCGAGGGCGATGCAGATAAAACCCATACCGATTACGGCATTTACACCCAGCACAAAACGGCAAACGGAAACATAATTATAACTCTAGCTTCCTTTACCGAAACAGCATTACTACAAATGACAGAGCAATTGACATCGAACAAAACAACTTTTGATCAAGAAAGCACATCAAATAATATTCAAGATATGGCGCTCTTCTTCTCAGTTTCTGGTTACAATCGCACGAACATAAAAACAAACCTCATTGCCCAGACACCTTTGGATCAAACCCAAATATGGCATCAAGTTCAATGACTCAACATGGCCGTCCGAAACATTTAGTGACAGACTGATTGCGTTCTTATGGAGCAGCCATGAAAGAAATTGGAAACTCTGATAATCAAGTCACGGGACGATGTCTAAACAACAGATGTGAAAACTCTCATCAACCTTTTCGACGACGAGAAAAGATAATGAACAAGTTCCGGCAGTCAAAAAGCTTACAGAAATTCGCTGCCATTTAATCGTCAATTCACAATCACTTCAATCTGGAGCGACACCTCTACTCAAGACCAAATTTCAAACGAAATCGCGACCTCGCATTGAGCGAATGGCGACAACTTTTTGCAAGCTAAAAAAACGACCGCCCCAGTCACTCAGAGACCGGTTAGCTTTTGTCTGACACCACCGCCATTCAGTCCGGCTGTTTCTGATAATGCCGTTCTCTCTCAAAATATTACCGATTTAACCGTTGAATCGCCCCGAGTTTATCGAAGGCTGTTTTATTTGAGTCATGCTACACGAGCCGACTCGGCTTGTTGCTAAAAAAGTTTTTCATACTCAGCGGGCGATACGTAATTCAGCACGCCATACAAGCGACGGCTATTAAACCACTCAACCCATGTTGCTGTCGCTAATTCAACTTGGTCAAGATTTTTCCAAGGGCCTTCCTTCGTTCAACGGCGCAGCGCGCAACCGCCTCCTTGCTGTTCAGGAGCTGATGCCAGATTTTATGAATGCCGTAGTTACGAAAGCTATCCTCCCAGATTTCATTGATCTTAAGCTATAGCTCCTCGTCTCGCTTGAGC
>CAYGPD010000065.1:0-11532 GCA_964351655.1 uncultured Hyphomonadaceae bacterium
CGAACCGGCACGGCCTTACGGCCAACAGATTTTAAGTCTGGCGCGTCTACCAATTTCGCCACGCCCGCAACAGACGCATTGTTAGCCAGACACAGCAGGCAATTGCAAGCCGTTTATGCCTTTAAATTTGCAGAAAATCACATTTTTATGAAATAGATTATATTCGACAACGGTTTAAAGCCTATAAAGCCCCCAAATTAAACCTGCCCATAGGTTGAATAATCGCTATAAAAGTCATTATCGACAACAAAATTAGTAAAAGACATGCTGAAGCTCATGTCGACTCCTTTTACAAAATGCCACCAGCCCACAGGTAGGAACAAGGCATCACCCGCCCCGATAACACACTCCAACATAGTCGGTCTCTGCCCCTCAGGCGCGCTGAAAGCAGCTTTCGGGTCGACTGACCAGTCCGAGAAGCAATGCTGCGAATTACGCATACGATCAACCTCAAAACCGGGCGCGAGCACCACATGCTTTCGTCCTGACACTTGCACAAGAAGGTTGTTTGTCAGATCATGATGGAAGGGTGTCAGCGTCCCCTTAGGCCCCAACCACAAATACCCAGCAGTTGGCTCCGGTGTAAGATACCCCGCAAAGGGTGATATATCTTTCCAAAGCGGCGCAAGCGCTGCAGTGTTTGTATCTGTGTTACTCGCAGTAAGATAATAATTATTGGTTTCTTCGTCCTTGCGAAGCAAGGCAATATATTCATGAAACGCCATCACTTTTCGATGCGCATCTTTGTTTATTTCATAGTCAGAATTTCTATCGCGATCAAATTGAACTTCAACTTTGGCATTTCCCAATGTTTGTTCGAAATAATCAAGGGACCATTTTCGCAATGCAGGCCAATGAGCCGCCATATCACGGATAAGCAAAGGCACATTTGCACCATAAAAATTTTCAAAAAAAGCTTCCGGATTGAGCTTGTCAGCATCAATTACCATTACGCCCTTTGATTGCTTTCTTATACGCCAAACTTTTGCTAAAACATCCAAGTGCCATGTGCGTTTTTTAGCTCTATCTGCATAAAGTTTACCTGCGGATAAATACGGCGATGAAAGTGCCTTATTGACTTCTGAGCGCGCGATAGCATGCCCAAATCCCAAACCTTTTAAATGTTCGACAACCTGATCTTGTGGATGTCCTGCAAGCAGTAGTTCTGCGATATGCTGGCGTAAATTTTTATCAAGCTTAGGCTTTGATAGCGTTGCAAGATGTTGAGGTAATCGGGCCACTTCTTGCGCTCCTGTAAATGTGATTTCCATTGTGAGCGTAGCCTGCTCCTGCGTCTCCAACTCTCTAACTTATTGAGGCAAGCGATTAAACCCTCTAAATTTCAATGTGAGGTCACTTCGGGAGCACGCCCCTTTGCTCTTGCAAGCTGCATCAACCGCTCAACAGCTTCTTCAAGACGGGCTATCTCTGTACCGCGTACAACAAGCGCCACACCAGAATCATCATCAGTAAACCAAGGATAAGAGCCAAAACTTAAATCCGGCATTTGCGCCGCAACCACACCCAGTTCTTTTGCGATATCACCTTCGCGCATTCCATCAGCACGTACTGTTCTACCATACACGACGGCCCCGCCTTTAAGCGTAGGTCCAACATTATGTAGCATTGCGCGCATTATGCGGGGCACCCCAGCCATGACATGCACATTTTTGATTACAAATCCGGGCGCACCAGACACGGGATTTTCAATGAGAGATGCACCATCTGGAATTCGCGCCATTCTCAAACGTGCATCCGTCACTTCACGATCAGACTGCGCATACCAATCCTCAAGAACTTTGCGCGCATCATCGCGAACAGATATTCCCACACTAAATGCTTTTGCGACGCATTCAGCAGTTATATCATCGTGCGTAGGACCAATGCCGCCAGTTGTAAAAACATAATCATATTCGGCACTTAAAGTACGCACAGCCTCAATGATGGTGGCTTCATCATCAGCTATAATACGCGCCTGCGCTACGCTAATCCCAAGGGGAGCCAAATACTGAGCGATCGTTTGCAAATTTACATCTTGCGTGCGCCCAGACAGAATTTCATCTCCAATCAAAAGAACAGCAGCACTTACTTTTTTGACGGCCTCTTTTTGACTTGTCATATTCAATTCCTATCTGACGCACGAATTTTCTAATAATTTGCCGTTTTATATCGGTACAATTCAGCCCTACGACCTTCGCAGGGGTTGAACTTATATGCTATGCTTGCAACTTAACAGATATTGAAATGCATTTGTCAGGCTTTACACACATTTTGCGATATATTTTGCAAGATAAAAAAGCTTCACACCACACCGGAACACGCACGCAATGAATTATATTGACGCCAACACCATGCCCCTTCGTAACTCAGGCGCAATTCGCCTCCACGGGCCTGAAGGGTTTGAAGGAATGCGCAAAGCCGGAAACTTATCGGCCCGCTGCCTTGATATGCTTGTTGATGAAGTAAAGCCCGGTGTAACTACAGGGCATCTGGATGATTTAGCGCGTGAATTTTTGTTCGATCACGACTCACTCGCCGCTACTATGATGTATCGCGGATATCGCCATTCACTTTGTACTTCGCTCAACCACGTTGTCTGTCACGGTATTCCAACCCACAAAAAGCAACTTAAAGACGGCGATATTCTTAACATCGATATTACCTCACTCGTTGATGGTTGGCATGGTGACACATCCCGCATGTTTGTCGCCGGAGAACCAAAACGCAAAGCTGCTCGCTTAATGGATATTACATATGAGTGTCTTATGCGCGGGCTTGCCGAAGTAAAACCCGGTGCAACAACAGGTGATATTGGCGCTGCAATTCAAGAATATGCTGAAGCACAGCGATGCTCCGTCGTGGAGGCTTTTTGTGGACATGGCTTGGGTAAGCTATTTCACGATGCACCAAATATTCTTCATTATGGCCGCCGTGGCACAGGCCCCGAATTGAAAGCAGGCATGATTTTCACAATCGAGCCAATGATCAATCTTGGTAAGAAAGATGTCGCGCTCCTACCTGATGGCTGGACTGCTGTTACACGTGATCGCTCACTTACTGCTCAATTTGAACACTCTATCGGTGTGACTGAAACAGGCTATGAAATCTTCACCGCATCGCCCAAAGGTTTGGATACTCCACACACGGTCAAAAAGGCCAAAGCCTAAATAAGTTATCGTGTTGGGGGAACGCGCATGAATAGAGAAAAGCCTCAATCGGCACTGCATACTCCGCCTGAACCGAATGCAGGCGGTGTTGAAGATACTCTTTCTTTGTTTAATGCACCTTCCCCTTCGCCTTCCATCTCACCGACACCTAAAGCAAGCAAAACAACCAAACACTATCATGGCCACCGCGACCGATTGCGAGAGCGTGTGCTATCAGGGCATGGCGCAAGCCTGCCTGATTATGAGTTGCTTGAATTACTGCTTTTCGCTTTCATTCCCCGCAGAGATGTAAAACCTATTGCCAAAGCACTTATCGCAAAATTTGGCGGTATTTCGGGCGTTATGGCGGCATCAGTTAAGCGACTAACCGAAATTGAAGGCGTGGGCGAAACATGCGCAACCTATATCCATACAACCCACCTCCTCAATCAACGCGTCTCCCTTGAAGAGATAAAAGCCCGCCCCATTATTTCCAACTGGGGGGCCCTTTTATCTCATGTAAAAATCGCACTACAACATGAGACAGAGGAACAGTTTCGCGTTCTGTTTCTTGATCACAAAAACCAGCTCATCGCAGACGAACGCCAATCTCAGGGCACAATCAACCATGCACCTGTATATCCACGGGAACTCGCTAAACGCGCACTAGAATTATCAGCATCAGCCTTGATACTTGTGCATAATCACCCATCAGGCGACCCAACCCCCTCTCGTGCAGATATTGATGTGACACGCGAAATCATGGATGCATTTGAGCCATTAGAAATCAACATTCATGACCATCTGATCGTCGGGAAAAGCGGAATTGTAAGCCTTAAGGCTAAGGGGCTGATTTGATATAGTCCGAAATTTTCGACGGATATTCCAAAATCAACCGTTCAATACACATCCCTATTACTGAGAAGCGTATTCAGACCGGAGCCCCCAATGAAAAACAACTATCAATTAAAATGTTTGCTTCTGGCCATAGGTGCTTTGTCTGCTTGCTCCACTGAACAAGAGACTCAAAATACCCCCCTATCAAAGCAGGAGAAGAGTGTTATTTCACCGGCGGAACTTCCCAATTCTATATATGCTTTTGACAAAGACTCTATGGTCGGCCCCATTGGTATAGTGGATTGCAAACTTTCAGGCGGGACTGAAACAACGTGTCTCTCTATAACTCTCAAACCTCAGCCTGCATCTTTCGAAATAGGTCCTTGGTGCCCAAGAAACATAACGGATGGCGCCGACCTCTCAGGTATTTGGCTGGAAGATGGTAAAGTTTATGATGCGACCGGCAATTTCATTCAAAATCTAAGTGAATTTTACAATGATGACGCGTGGCAAATGTTTGATCCTGATACAGGAAAAATCAACGTTACGGATACCGAAATTTCTTGCCGCGCCGCCGCGCGTCCAGATGTCGACCCCGCGTATAAAAATCACTGCGTTGAATGTTCAATGTCCTATCTGGAAGAAGGCTTATCGCAAACTTACGTCATTCCACTTAAACCAGTTAAAGCTTCAAGCATTGCGCCTCGCGTGGCACACTCCGGTGTAGGAATAGCATTTAGTGGTGTAAGACTAGACGCCCCCGCACCCGTTGATGACATTTTAAATGCACACACATTAGCCCCCTTTGATGACTGCGGTGGTCATATCAATCCATTCGTTGGCTATCACGCGCACGCGGTAACTGATTGCTTGGTTGGAATTTCCATTTCAGAAGACCACGCCAAACAAATTGGACTTGCAATGGATGGTTTCCCTATCCATTCTCAGCTCAATCCAGACGGATATGAACCTACCGACCTCGACGCATGCCGCGGCCATTCGACAGCAGAAATCGGCTATCATTATCATGTGGCGTCGCTAGGTGCGAACGCGATCATTAGTTGTCACTCTGGAGAGACCGGCTGCACCCTAAATTCAAGCGACGATATTTGCGATGCTTCGATAGACAACCACAGAGAACCGCCACCACATAGGCATATTGAATAGCAAACTAAAATCAAGATTTCTCTCAAAAGTACAATTCAACATGTCGAAATGAACATGCGCCATTCGTTTAGTAGATAGACGCTACTTCATTTGAGAGAAACAACATGGTCTTTTCAGTTACACCAATTTACGCACTTACCGTTTCTATTATCTATCTTACCCTATGGGTTCACGTAACCACACTTAGATCTTCATCCGGAACATCTATCGGAGACGGAGGCAATCCAGCACTATTACTACGCATACGTCGGCATGGAAATTGTGCTGAATGGTCATACCTCATCTTGATCTTGATGATCCTTGCTGAAGGAATGGGTATTTCCACTCTGTATCTACATATTTGTGGAGGATTATTACTGATAGGAAGGATAACTCACCCACTAGGCCTAAAGACAGAAAATGCAAACCACATCTTACGTTATGTAGGGAATGGAACAAATTTTCTAGCTGCACTAACTGCAATGATATGCATCGGTATCAATCTATTAAAATTATAACCCTCACGACAAAAAACCCCGACATGGCATGCCATGTCGGGGTTTTAATGTATTAAGCCTCAAATAAGAGAGACAAATAATAAAACTTAGTTTGCTGACAGACCAAGTGATTCAACAGTGCTCACAGTGAGGTAACCTACTGGAAGACCGTTTGCACGTTGGTAAGCTTCCATTGCTGTCAATGTAGCACCACCAAACACACCATCAGCAGGCACAGAGTAACCAGCAGCTGTTAGAGCAGTTTGAACTGCAGCGATCTGTGCAGAAGAAGTGTTTGTATCACAAAGAACTTGGCGCCACTCGACACCACCGCCTCCTGTAACTTCACGCTTCTCGATAGTTTTATAAGTCGCAGGAATAATGATAACCTCTTCACGTGCAGGAGATACCATTTTGCGAACTTGAACTGTTTCAGTTACAGCTGGGATTATATCCTCAATAACTTGAGCAGGTTGAGATACAACTTGCTTTGTCACTGTTTCGTAACGTGCTGGGATAACACGAACGTCAGTTGTTTCTGGAGTTGCAACACGTGTGCGCGTTACTGTTGTGTATTCAGCAGGAACTTCAACTTTACAAAGAAGCTCACCAGTTGTTGCTGTCGTGTTTGTTGTGCCTGGGCCAAAGCCAGCGTTTCCGCGACCGTAAAGACCCGCACCTGGTTTCCAAGTTGTGTACGCAGGACGCACAAGAACTTGCTCAGTATAAGATTCGATTGTTGCAGGAATAACAATTTTTTCTGTTTTTTCAGCTTCAACAACAACTTGCTCAGTCACTGTTTCGTATGTCGCAGGAACAACACGGTATTGAGTTGTAGCTTCTTTAACGACAACAGTTTCTGTTACTGTTTCATATTGAGCTTGAATTACTTTAATTTCAGAACGTTCAGGTTGATCAACAACTTCCTCAGTAATGATCTGAGTTGTTTCTGGAATCAACACACGTGCGAAACATTGACCTGGTTGAGCTTCTGGCGGGTAACCAGCATCTTGAGCGCTAGCAACGCCTGTAAGTCCAACAACCGCAGCAGCGGAAAGCATAAGTGTTTTGGTAGCCATCTTGACTTCTCCCCTAATTAAAACGTGGCACACGCCACATTACCCTCACAGCTAGATACACATCCCCCGCATGAATGAATCCTGAACGGTGAATGCAGCCTGCCTTGGCATGTACTAAATACATAGCCCCCAAAAGCCGACTTCAAAGCTACAACTATCATAACCCATTCGCACTTCGTCGCCAGAGCTTTTAGCAGTAAACCTTGAAATTAGTCACAAATTTCCATGAAATTTATGTATCACCTGAGTTGCATAATATTTTTATGACAGAAATCCCTCCATTGGCACTTGATACCTTGGAATATCTCCTGTTTTACAACAGTCAGATAATTCAAACTCAGCTTCCCCAAGGACACATGTGATATGATCCCTCGTTATGCTCGCCCTGAGATGACTGCAATCTGGACACCTGAAGCGCGCTATGGCGTGTGGCTCGAAATCGAAACCCTCGCGGCAGAGGCAATGGCTGAACTTGGGTATATCCCTAAAGAAGCAGCTGTATCAGCCCGCGAACGGGGTGCTTTTGATGTAGATCGTGTGGACGAGATTGAACGCGAAGTAAAACATGATGTCATTGCCTTCCTCACATCTGTTGCTGAACATGTTGGTGAAGATGCACGCTTCCTACACAAAGGCATGACATCTTCAGACGTGCTAGACACCTGCCTAGCAGTTCAAATGAAACACGCGGCTGACATCCTTATGACTGGTGTTGAGCGCGTTCTTACTGCTTTGGAAAAGCGTGCGATTGAGCACAAACTGACGCCAACAATCGGCCGTAGCCACGGTATTCACGCAGAACCAACGACATTTGGATTAAAGCTTGCTGGCTTCCACGCCCAAATGCAACGTAATAAAAAGCGCCTAGAAGCTGCAAGAGAAGAGATTGCAACATGTGCGATTTCTGGTGCTGTCGGAACATTTGCTAACATAGACCCGCGCGTAGAAGAAATGGTTGCTGAACGCTTAGGCATGGTGGCAGAACCTGTATCTACTCAGGTTATTCCACGTGACCGTCACGCCGCTTTCTTTGCAGCGCTTGGTGTTATCGCGTCTACGATTGAAAACATCGCTACAGAAATTCGTCACCTTCAACGTACTGAAGTTCTAGAAGCAGAGGAATTTTTCTCCGCTGGCCAAAAAGGTTCGTCTGCCATGCCGCATAAGCGCAACCCTGTGCTAACGGAAAACCTGACAGGCCTTGCGCGTCTTGTGCGCTCAGCCGTCACACCTGCATTGGAAAATGTAGCCCTATGGCATGAACGCGACATCTCCCACTCATCAGTTGAGCGCGGTATCGGCCCTGATGCGACTATCCACCTTGATTTTGCATTGCACCGTCTTGCAGGCGTAATCGAAAACCTCGTTATCTACCCAGACAATATGCTGAACAACCTTAACAAGCTTGGTGGCCTGCACAATTCACAACGCGTTTTGCTCGCGCTTGTTGAAGCTGGCACATCCCGCGAAGATGCCTACCGTCTCGTACAACGCAATGCGATGCGCGTATGGGATAACCCAAACCGCAGTGAAGGCGATTTCATGAATTACCTAAAAGGTGATGATGATGTGAACAGCAAACTTTCAGACGAAAAAATCGAAAGCCTGTTTGACCTTGAATATCACTTCAAAAATGTTGATCACATTTTCAAGCGCGTTTTTGGCTAAATAGCTCTTAAATCGTCTATATCAGACCAATGATTAAAATAGAAAACACGCCTGTTAACGGGCGTGTTTTTTAGTAAACAATGCCTTTATGCTACACTTAAATTTGTGAGTTCACATTCACCCTACGTTCGACACTCATATGTAAGAGAACTGCTGAAACCCATTTGCAGCTGCAATGGAATATGTAGAATAGCCGTATGAGAGTAGAACCCGTGAAAAAGATTAGACTATCCGTCCTCACCGCGATGGGCCTTGTTGCCGCATCTTTAGTGACATTGCTATCACCTCCCGCTCAGGCACAAGAAGTATATCTTGTGAACCTCACAGCGGACTGGTGTCCAAACTGTAAAATTCTGGACCCACGCATAGATGAAGCTGCAACACGCTTTCGCGATGGCTCTATTGAACGTGTCGAACTTGATTTCACCAATGGTGATACAATGGCTCAAGCCTATGAGCTGGTGAACGGCACTTTTCTAGCTGGCGTCTTCGCTGATTATGCAGGCCTTACTGGTCTTGGCGTACTTGTGTCAGCAGACTCAGGTGAAAAAATTGATTGCGTCAATCGCACTATGACAAGTGACGCAATCGAGATGCAGATAGTGGCTGCAAGAGAGATTGTCCGTTCAACGCCAATCGGCAAACGTGAAACAGGCTCTATCTTCTGCCCACCCGCAAACAAGCGCGTACAGGCAGCACAATAAAAACCCGTTTTCAGTCTATTGAATTAGGCATTTTGATTACGGGCATGTGCGAGATATTCTTGGAAACGTGTAGGCACTTGCGCCGAACTTTCTGTGTGTCCAGCAAGGCGCAGATCATCTTCGACGACTTTGAAAGCATCACTTCCTGCAATACCTGAACGCACCAACGCTTCAGCATAAATTGCAACGCCTGGCGTATTTTCACCCATCAATTCTTTGGCCGCCCATTCCCCCAATTGGCGAAGGCCTCGCGCTTGAATTAAAAATTCAGATGTTTGTTTGTTCGCAAATACAGCTTCTTCAGCGCGAGCACGTGCTTGGAATTGTTTCATGGGCGGTCTTCCCTCGATGGCTACTTAAGTTTTTATGGACCACCTCTTTATGGGTGGTTTGGTATTTTCCACATTAGCTCAAATACATTTAGGGCGCGTTTTCAAAAGCACGCATATTGTTTAATAGGCAGCCATATTCCATTAACCATATTTCTTTTGCTCGCCCCTAAATGTGCCAAATACACGCATAAGTGAGCGAGGGTGAGGATTTGTTTGCGTGCATTCAAGTATTTCAATGCGTATTCAAAGAATGCCCCTCCAAACAAACCAAGGCAGAGATATCAATGAAATACCTCCTAAAAACAGCACTCACAGCATCCCTCACGCTTTCCACGCTTGCAGTCCCGCTCACAGCCATTGCTGGTGAAAAGCCCAAGGCCGCGACAGCGATGCCAGCGCAAACGCATGCAGACGCAACTCTAAAAGCAATAAAACTTGATGCAAGCTGGTGCCCCTCATGTAAGGCAATCGCACCGAAAATGGCTGCTGCACGTGAAGCGAACGAATTTGCCGATATTGCTTTCTCTACAATTGACTACACAGACAAAAAGAAAGCGCATTTTTGGGAGCAAGCTGACGCACTCGGCGTTGAGCCACAACTGCGTGAATTTTTAGACGGAAAGCCCAAGACAGGCCTCGTCATCCTCTTTGACACGCGGAGTAATCAAATCGTCGATGTCATCACACAAGCTGACGATAGCAAAGCAATTGCTGAAAAGCTAAACCAAGCTTCTGCTTAATCACTTAATATATACCGCAATAAAAAAGCCTCCCACACATGAGATGCGGGAGGCTTTTATAAACTCAGATTGAAAGAAACTACTCAGCTTCACCCATCAATTGTGTTTTAGCGACTGCAAGCAAATCTTCCATTTGCTTTTTGATTTGGTGATCTGAACGGTCAATGCCTTTAGCAGCAATGTCATCACGCACTTTGCGGAATACGTCATCATCACCAACTTCTTCAAAGTCAGCTTTAATAACTTCTTTTGCATACGCATCAGCATCTGCACCTGTTAGACCCATAATCTCTGCGGCCCATAGACCCAGCAATTTATTACGGCGTGCTGACGCTTTAAAGCGCAAGCTTTCATCTTGCGCAAATTTAGCTTCAAACGCTTGCTCACGCTTATCAAATGTTGTCATTGCGGATCTCCGATAATTATAGAATGCACTCAAATCTGTTAGCACATCAGCATATATAGCCTAGTCTTTAGCTATGGTTGGCGCGACATAAAAGCAAGATTTTCAGTCAAATTCGCACTATTTCACCTTTAAGCTTCGTTTCTACAAAAAATAAGTGATAAAGAACGCGACTCTGCACATGCTATCCAGTATAGAATTTTTTCTGTATGGGGACTATGCATTCTCATTGAATACCAGACGGGGTCTGCATATGGCAGGCAAACATCAGGAGCACATACGTATGGCGCGCGGCCGGAAAATCTACGAAGGTAAGGCAAAGATCCTTTATGAAGGACCAGAACCTGGGACAATCATTCAGTATTTTAAGGATGACGCGACCGCGAACAATGCTGAAAAGCGCGCTGTGCTGGATGGAAAAGGTGTTCTCAACAACCGCATTTCCGAACTTATCTTCACGCGTCTAGCGGGTATCGGCTTACCGACTCACTTTATCAAACGCTTGAACATGCGTGAGCAATTGATCAAACAAGCAGAAATTATTCCGCTTGAAGTCGTGTGCAGAAACGTCGCAGCTGGCTCAATTGCAAAGCGCTTAGGCCTTGAAGAAGGCACGCAATTGCCACGCTCCTTGATCGAGTTTTACTACAAAAAAGATGAATTGGGTGATCCGCTTGTCACTGAAGAACACATTGGTGCATTCAATTGGGCATCCCCTCAAGAAGTCGATGACATGATCTCCATGACATTACGTATCAATGATTTCCTTGCTGGCATGTTTGCCGCAATCGGGATCAAATTGATCGACTTCAAAGTTGAGTATGGCCGTCACTTTGAAGGTGACACTGTGCGCGTTATCCTCGCAGACGAAATCAGCCCAGATTGCTGCCGTTTGTGGGATATGGAAACAAACGAAAAAATGGATAAAGACCGTTTCCGTCGTGACATGGGTGGAATAACAGAAGCGTATTCTGAAGTGG
>CAYGPD010000066.1:0-11474 GCA_964351655.1 uncultured Hyphomonadaceae bacterium
GCGGCGCTTCCTATACTGTTTGATGCCTTTGATATTGCGAGTTTAACACTGCGTAGGCGTCAGGAAAATATGCCATCTAGCGAATCTGAGATGACAGGAGCTGCACCCTTCACCCTCGCGAATTTTGAAAATAAGCGGCAGCCACCAGAAATATTGTTTCCGCCGGATAATAGTGAGATTTGGCAAGACGAAATAGGGCGTGGTTTTACGCTTTCTGCACGTGGTGACGGGCAATTAAGCTGGTATGTTCAAGGAAAACTTATCCCACTCAATACCTACGGGGAAACGGTTTGGATTCCCAAAGAGGAAGGCTTTTATACGCTAGAGGTCGTGGACAAGAGCGGATTGAGTCGCAAGACAACTGTAAGAATTACACAACACGCACAATAAAAGTGTGCATAATTTCACCTTACAGGCCGATAGTAGGGCTGTTGTGATAGATTGTACTTATCAATTCGTCTAGAATCTGAACTGAGTAACCATATGCGCCATGTATTCTAAGCACGGGCGTGTTCGGGAGTAACGTATATGATCGCATTGTTGAGGGGATAGAGGTTGATTGTTCAACTGATAGATGACGATGCGTTTTACGGTGAGTTGTTGAAGCGCATCTTCAAGAAAGCAATCAATGTCTCTGTACACACCAGCTTGAGTGTTGAGCAATTAAAATCCAGCATTGATGATAGCAATATAGATCTCGTACTTGTCGATGTGAGGCGTCCAGATTCCGTTTCGATTCATAACGATGTGCAAACTCTGCAATCAATCACTAGCGCGCCGATTGTGTTTATTTCAGGCGGGGACACCGAGAATATTCGTGATGTAGCGCTTGCCTCGGGTGCTGAAGCTGTTGTCGACAAGGACGATCTTTCTGAAGGGTTGATTCGTCAGCTTGTTTTAAATGCGAAGGCGAGGGGTAAGTCAGGTGGGAAGGGACATACTGGCGAAGAGCGACGTAAGGGCGGTCGCCGGAGCACGGACAGACGCCGCACAGATAAAAATGAGCAGGCAATTGGCGCGGTAAGTTTGGAACGTAATTTTGCAGCATTACGCGCGCCATTGGCTTATTTGGAATCGGGATTGTCGACGCTTGGCGATGTGATGCGGGAAACTGGCAAGGCGGGATCCAGCCAGTTTGTGGACCATATGCGAGAGACTATTCAGGCGATTTCGCAATACACACAAGATGATTTGTCTGTTCAATCTGGTGGATCGTTAAATGCTTTGATTCAGCAATCTTTGCTAAGAATTCAAAAACTTGCGCATACTCGAAATATTAATTTGAGAGTGGACTGGGAAGATGCTGGATTTCGTCATATCGGTTCAGATGCTCTCGTGCAGCTAGGTGTGCAGCATCTGCTAGAAGGCGTTCTGCGGTGTTGCTCTGCGAAAGATGGAGTTTGGATGCAGGGCGAAAAAGCAGATGAGACGGGGGCAAGCGTCATACGGGTTCATATGAGCCGGCGTGTGTTGCCATCTTCTGATATATTGTTCCCTGAGGCCAAACCTTCAGTCAATGTTGGGCTGGATGCTTTGTCCTCCATGCAGTTGGGAGGATTGCTGCTTATGCTTTCTCCCAAACAGGTTCAGTTGAGTTCAGAAGAGCGTCAGCAATTATTGAGTGTGTACTTGTAGAAGCTTACGTAGGGTAAATTTTCTTGCATTGGGTAAAAATTCGGTAATATATGCTTTATTGCGGCGGTAATGTGTAGAATATTTTCTTTATGTACTATTTTTAAGAATTATATTTGCCAGTAATATTTGCTTCTGAACGGAGAGGTTGTGTTTTGGCATCATTCGAATGCATCTTCTTGATATTATATCTCTTTTTCAAAGAGAATAAGGGAGAGTGTGAAGTATAGAGTTTACTTGGTTAAGTTGAATTTTACCCATTTGGGGCGCTTTTGTTTATCGCTGTGTAAATAAAATATGCGTTTTGTAGTTGATTTATCAAAAATAACCTGTATTTACTCGTTCCTCTCACAAATCATAACGTCGACGATGACTGCTGATTGAGAAAGTAACGGTTTGATAGTTAACGAGATTTGTCCGATCTCGTGAGTTGGATCGTAACGAAATAATAAGATTTTAAAGATTATTCTGAATGTATATCCCATTGTGCGATGTCATTAGAATTTTAGAATAGTTCGGATTTGCCTGCGTCCCCCCCAACCCAGCTGGCAATTTTCGGACTAGGCGCGCCGCTCTCTGGTTTACCGGGGGGCGGCGTTGCCATTTCTAGTGCTAAAATTATATGATCAGTATAGAATTTTCCTTTTATTTTGAGGCGTTTCGCATCAAATAGACGACCCGACTTATTAAATTTGATAATGTATTGCTCATGATTAATGGAATAGACCACCTTGTATTCGTTTGCGGTGATCTTGAGGTTGCGACCTCGGATTATAGCGCGCTCTTGGGACGCAAACCTGATTGGCATGCTGTGGATACAGTTTCTGGTACGGCTACTGTTTTGTTTCGTATGGAAAATATGTGCGTAGAACTGCTGGGACCTCATGGGGAGGGGCCAGTAGGTTGCAAATTAAAGGCAATGGTTCAAGCAGGACAAGAAGGGCTTTCAAGCATTGCTTTCTCTTGTTCTGATATTGAAAAAGCACACAAAATCTATACGCAACGCGGATTAGAGCCGTCTGAAATTTCGAATGGTGAAAGCCAACATATCCATACAAATCAGACGCGTAATTGGCGACGTATACGCTTAGATTCAGCACGCACTTATGGTGTGCGTCACTTTGTTTTGGAAAATGGACAAGGCGAAAGTAATCCACCTCAAATTTGCGATGAGGGGTGTGTATCTGCATTAGATCATGTGGTGATAAATAGCCCAAATGCTGATCGTGCTGCTGCGCTGTATGGTGCGCGCTTAGGGGCTGAATTGCGTCTGGATCTAGAGAGGTTTGACCTTGCTTCCCGTTTTCAATTCTTCCGCATAGGGGCTGCTACTCTTGAAGTGGTTAGCCGGATTGGGGAGAGCGGCGAAGAGGCTGGCGTGGATACGCTTTGGGGCGTGAGCTGGGCCGTAAAAAATATAGAAAGTGCGCATTCGCGCTTAAAAAAAGCTGGATTTGAAGTGACGAGTATTCGCTCTGGGAGAAAAAACGGCACACTGGTCTTCACTGTTTTGGATAGAACGTGCAATACACCTACTTTGTTTATCCAGCAGCCTACGCAATAGGATTGTTGGAAACTATGTGTTTTTGAACTGTTGAGGCAAATTATGACCCCTTTTACGACTTTACGCGGTGTAGCAGCTCCTTTGAAATCTAGTGGGGCGTTGCTGGCTAATGTCGATACGGACATGATCATTCCAAAACAATTTTTGAAAACTGTAACGCGCGAAGGTTTGAAAGTGGGTTTATTCCACGAAATGAAAACCAATGAAGATGGTACGCCAAACCCTGATTTTGTGCTGAACAAGCCAGCCTATGAAAATGCGTCTGTTATGATTGCAGGTGATAATTTTGGATGTGGATCTTCACGCGAGCATGCACCTTGGGCGATTTTGGATCAGGGAATTAAGTGTGTAATTGCACCGTCTTTTGCGGACATTTTTTTCAATAACTGCTTTAAAAACGGTATTCTTCCAATCGCATTGCCGCAAGATGTTTGCGATGAGCTTGCGAAACAGGCCGGCGGTGGAAATCACATTTTCACAATTGATTTGCCTAACCAAAAAATCACCGCGCCAGATGGTACTGAGATCGATTTTGAAATTGATCAGGGCCGCAAAACCAATCTTGTAAAAGGCTTGGATGAGATTGGCGAAACGATGACTCATGAAAGCGATATTGAAGCCTATGAGCAAAAGCGTAAATTGACGACGCCTTGGCTTGAAAAAGCTTAATACATGCTTTTGCTTGAAGGTAGTTTGAGATTAGAGGCCGGAAAATTTGAAGCGTCACGGCAAATTTTTATTGCCTTTGTTGAGGCTTGCAATCGCGAGGAAGGGTGTCTTGAGTTTTCATTCTCGCTAGATATTTGCGATGAGGATGTGCTCAATATTCGAGAACGTTTTGTGGATGAGGCAGCTTTTCAAGCACACCAGCAAGCAGAGCATACACTCGCTTTTAAAAAGCAACTTTATGCACTGGGCGTCGTTGCGCGGGATGTGCGCTATTATGAAAACATTACGCCTGTGCAAAGATAGATTTATTTAGAGATACACCATGAGCAAGAAGATAATTGTTGTTGCTGGCACGTTCAACTTACCAGTTGAAAAGCGAGAAGAAGCACATGCCGCAATGCGCACAATGGTTGAGAAAAGTCGCGCTGAAGCGGGGTGTATTTTGTATAGCTACGCTTTTGATCTACTCGATGAAAACCTTGTACATTTTATTGAGAAATGGGAGAGCCGCGAGGCTTTAAAAGCACATTTCGAAATTAAACATATGCACGAATGGCGCAGCACTTGGCCAGATTTAGCTATTGTTGGGCGGTCTGCCGCCTTGTTTGAAGCAGAAGAAGAAAGCTTCTAGTTGCTAGCTCTGTTTCTAGACTGAATGTTGCGCAAAGCGGCGCGGCCTAGTATGCGAACATACTTAATACAAATTGCCCTGATAAAACACGAAAGCATGACCCCATGACACAGACATTCCTCCTTCTTCCAGGTGACGGTATTGGCCCAGAGGTAACAGAGCAGGCGCGTCGTGTTCTAGATATTGTTGCGCCAGATTTGAAATTCTCTGAGGCGTTATTTGGGGGAGCTTCCTTTGATGAACACGGCGTACCGCTTACCGACGATGTGTTGAACCAAGCGCGCCAGTCGGATGCTATTTTGATGGGTGCTGTGGGTGGCCCTAAATGGGCAGGTGTTGCACGTCATTTGCGTCCTGAGATGGGGCTTTTGAAGCTGCGCAAGGAGCTGGATGTGTATGCGAACCTACGTCCGGCATTTTGTTTTCCAGCACTTGCAGATGCCTCTAGTCTGAAACGTGAGTTTGTCGAAGGGCTAGACATTATGATCGTGCGTGAGCTGACATCAGGTGTGTATTTTGGTGAGCCGCGCGGTATTGATGATCTGGGTAATGGTGAGCGCAAAGGCTATGACAATGCGTGCTATACAAGCTCTGAAGTGCGCCGCGTGGCGCGTGTGGCTTTTGAGATAGCCAAAGGCCGTAAAGGCAAGGGCGGGCTATATCCGGGTGTGACGTCTACGGACAAATCCAATGTAATGGAATCGGGTGTGTTGTGGCGCGAAGAGGTGATTAAGCTACATCAGGAAGAATTTGCGGATGAGCCATTGGATCACATTCTTGCGGATGCGATGGCGATGCAGCTTGTGAAGAAGCCTAAAGATGTGAACGTGATCCTTGCGGATAATTTGTTTGGTGACATTCTTTCCGATGAGGCCAGCCAATTAACAGGGTCAATTGGTATGTTGCCGTCTGCCGCATTGGGTGAGCCGGGTACGCCGGGATTGTATGAGCCGGTGCATGGATCTGCCCCTGATATTGCGGGTAAAGGATTGGCAAACCCTTGTGCAGCGATTTTGTCTGCTGAAATGGCGCTGCGTTGGTCACTTGACCGCGCGGATGCGGCTGATCGTATTTGGAATGCTGTGGGCAAGGCGCTGGAAGATGGCGCGCGCACGGCTGACCTTGGCGGCAGCATGAGTACATCTCAAATGGGTGATGCGATTATCGCTGCGCTTTAAGCGTATTGTTTATATACGAGTATAGGCGCTCGCTTTTGTAGAGATGTCTTATAACTAGCCGGGTGCGATAGGAGAGGTGAGAACCAGTCTCACCACTTCTGTTTGCGAACGGGTGCTTGTTTTATCGAAGATAGATTTTAGGTGTGAGCGGAGTGTTTCAACGCTGCGGCCTGTCGATTGGGCTAGGCTATTTAGCGTGTCACCAGCGGCGAGGCTTGAGGCGACGAGCGTTTCTTGGGGCGTGAGGTTGAATGCGCGTGCAATTGTTTGCGCCCGTAAATCAGTTATCGGCTGCATATCAGAAATACAGATAATAACATGCGGTGCTCTTGCGCCCAGAAATAAACCCTCAAATTCATCCTGCTTTGAACCGGGTGCGATTGTGATGCTCCATGGGCGCATCTCATTCTCACCATAGAGTTTCAAGACATTGGCTTTGGGCAGGGAGGTTTCGCTTTTGATACCATTGCAGGGCAGGCCGAGTGCAGCTTTTATTGAAGACTGTATAGCTGTGTTTTCTTCATAGTTTTGTCCATAAAAGCGTTTGCTCTTTGCGCTTACAACTTTGCCACTTTCAAGCATGGCTTCAGCTTTTATGTTGGCGTACATGATGTTTTCTTCTTTATCTAAAAACAGTACGCCATATGCCAATGTGTCGAGCTGGGACTGAGACGCGACCAATTGATTTTTTAGAGTTGAAAGCTTGGCTTGTATCTGGATTGCTCGTTCAATGTGAGGGTAGATCAGATTGAAAGAGAGACGGTCTTGAGCGTCAAATACTGGGGCTTTAGAATCTGAATACACAGCGAATATGTTGTCGCTGCCATTGTGAGGCACAACTGCGCCAGCGATGTCTACTCCGCCAATGCCAGATTTGCTCCAATAGTCATTCCAGAAAGCGGATTTTCGGACGTCATCAGGGTCTGCAAAATCGGCCCCAATGAGTGCGCCTTTTTTATTTTTTGCTGTAATTTTGGCTGCCCAAGGATCTAGCTCCATCCATGCATTGATTTTCTCTTTGCTTGCATAAAGCCAATCGCCGTCATACCCGATAAAGGAGGTAAGGCTGTATGCTTCAGCGACAGGGTTGGCTAAATCAAAAGCATGCAGAACGGCCATATTCCGTTTGCCCAATAACCAAGCCACATTTTTTAGTGCCGTGTTCCAGCCGTCATCTATAAGTGGGGCATCATACAGACTATTTAATGCACGCTCGAAATCGTTCTGAGTATTAGGCATATCTTTTCCTACTGTGTAGAAATTAATATACTTTGCCTTGTAAAATTCAATCGGAATAATTGAAAAGACTGTAATATCACCCATTTGGGGGAGGAATATTTGGCAATATCTGAGCTATTGTGGGCTGCTATTGCTCTGGGTTTTGGGGGGCAGTCTATTGACTAAGATACCGCGCAAGGAAGCGGATATGTATCCTTTCCTTGCCGGTTTCTAGCTTTTATTCATATTTTGAGAGCGCATTGCGCTGTTGCAAATCAGTGGTTTGCTATTGTTCTGAAGGTGGCGGACCTTGTGTGCTCGCACCCAAGTGTGTGGTCATTTTGAGAGGCGCGACCGCATAGCCCAAAGCTTCTGCGCGCTGCTTGATTTTCTCCATGAGTGTATCGTTAATGATGGGAGTTCGGGCGAGAATCCATAGATATTTGCCGTCTGGACTTCCTACCAAGGCTGCTGAGTAGTCGTCTTCAAGGTGAAGTATCCAATAATCACCCCACGCAAAGGGTACCCATTTAGGTGCAAATTTTACTTCAAGTTTCGCATTGCCCGATTCAGGAATGACGCGGGCAATCGCCGTGGCGGAGCGTTCATTCCCGAGGCGGCATGTGTTTGTGACATTCACCTTACCATCTTCTCTGAGAGTGTATTCAGCGGTGACGCCTTCGCATTGCTTTTGGAACCCGTTGGGATAGCGGGCGATTTCATACCAGAGACCAGAATAGCGTTCTAAATCCACTTGAGCGACTGTGGGCGGGTCCACAGGATCGGTGCGGTAAGCAGCCTGACTGCTACAAGCTGCAAAACCCATAAATGCGCTGATGGTAAGTAGTGTTGGAAGGCGTGCCATATCATTACCCCGTTATGTTTATTGTTGGTATATATACGTCTGGGAAACTCGAAAGTTCTAATCTTTAAGTCGATTTAATGTAAGCGCATGAAAAGAGGACACGCATTGAAAGCGCCGCAACAGAGTATGAGGGGCGTGCATGGGGGCGGGGTGCGTATAGGGCCTAGTAAGATATAAGAAGGGCTGCGAAGCACACTTATTATAGGCAAAAATGCCAGTCGAAACTGGCCGGTAGTCTTAGTTTAGCGCCGCAAATAAGCGTGCCTCGCACAGAATAAAACTATTTTGGGTTGATAATCTTACACAATTTGCTTTGCCATAGACACAAAGGCAAGCGCGATCAGATTATGTTCCGTATATAATTATATTCTATACACAGTCTTAGCGCGATGGTCGCGAGCCGCCCCTCCAGACTGTACGCCATTGAGTATATAGGGGCTTTTCTAAGGGGGGGATTGATATAAAGTTATCCAACAGCTCACCGTCTCTCTAAACAATATTTTTTGGTTGAAAAAGGGTTAAGCGATTATGTCGAATGGTTAACTCGATTTGGCATATTGTTAGCCTTTATTTGTTACAGCTATGAGTAGCAATTATATGATACGTTAAATAACTAGGTTGGGATCATAGCTCCGATGAAAAATGAGTACATTTTTTCAGAAAACCCGAGCACATCAGACGCATTGAATGAGCTGAGGCTAAAGCTCTCTCAATCAAGTCGAAATGCCCAACTCGCTTTTGCTTTCTATGGTTTTGAGCACGATGCTGATCTCATTCGCTCATCATTGGGAGATATGTTGGGGGATGCGGCTATTCTCGGTGGAAGCTCATATAATGGGGTGATGGATAGTGAAGCTGTGAGAGGCTCCAATTCATTGGGTGTGTATCTGATCGAGGATGATACTGGAGATTATGGAGTTGGAGCTGCTGAGTATGGAGATGATCCTGCCGCAGCGGCTGAAGCTGCGCTTAAACAAGCGCTTGAACGTGCTGATTGTTTAGACCAATTGCCTGAGCTGGTTTGGGTTTATCAAGCACCCGGATTTGAAGATCAGGTGTTGGAAGGATTGAACCGTATTGTGGGCGGTCGTTGTCCGATTATCGGCGGAAGCGCGGCTGACAATGATGTGTCGGGAAAGTGGTCTTTGTTTGATAATGAAATGACAATGCAGAACGGTGTTGCTGTGGCTGTGTTATTTCCTTCAACCGCAATTGGTTTTGCGTATCAAGGTGGATATGAGCCAAATGGTCATGTGGGGTATGTGACGCGTATTGAAGAACAAAACAAAGGACAAGTTGGGCGCGTGACGCGTATCGGTGGTGTTGAGCCACATAGCCGGACAATTTTGGAAATCAATAATAGGCCCGCTGCTGAGGTTTATAACGAATGGACGAATGGCGCGATTAGCGACAAGCTAGAGACGGGCGGGGTTATTCTATCTGAAACCAATCTTGCACCTATCGCTACGCTTGCAGGGCGCTCTGACGGTATAGACCAATATTTGGTTATCCATCCTGAATCTGTACGTGAAGACGGTGGTTTGACGACTTTTGCCAGTATAGATTTGAATGCAGAGCTATATTGTATGCGCGGGGATCCAAACCAGATTATTGAACGCGCAGGCCGTGTAGTGAAGTTGGCGAAAGATCAACTTTATGGAGCTGAACCCGCAGGCGCTTTGATGGTGTTTTGTAGTGGGTGTCGCATGGCGGTGGGAGAGCATTTATCTGCTGCACCGGGTGTTATCCAAGAATGGATTGGCGATGCACCGCTGATTTCGTGTTTTACCTTTGGTGAGCAAGGCCCGATGATGGGTAAGAATAGTCACGGAAATCTCATGATTTCCGCGATCGTTTTTGAAGCGTAGGAGCGAAAAACGCCTATGCAAAGCAAAGAGCAATTACGTGATTTATTATTAGAGTTGCAGGCGGAGAATGCTAATCTTCGCGTGTCTGCAACGCATGGTAAATTGTTGCTTGCAGGCTTGGATACTTTGCTGACTGTTGGGCGCAATACGGACCCGTTTGAGGTGACGTTTCAGTCTCTACGTCAGGTATATGATTACAAGCATGCTTTTGCTTTGTTGCAGTCGGAAGGTAAACTGATATGCACGGCCTATGAAGGCGGGCATGTTCCATCTGATTATGCGCAGAATATAGGTGTTTGGAGTCGTTATATTAAGCGACGCACGATTGCGACAAAGATTTATCGGTACAATTCTGTTCTCATATCTGCGGATGAGGCGAAAAATATTCCCGAAGATGAGGTGGATGCTTTTCCGGCCTTATTTATCCCGATCAAAGTGTCAGACGGGCAAGGTGCGCTTGTGCTTACGCGCGATCGTAAAGGGGCTGAGTTTGACCGCAATGATGTGCATTTAGGTCAGAAATTTGCGCTGCTTGCATCGCACGCTATTTCCATTCGTGACCGCAATTTGCGCGAAGAAGAAAATACGCGGCTACAAGAATTGACGCAGGAATTAGAATATCGTGCGTTCTTTGATGAACTGACCGGCAAAGCAAACCGTGCGCTTATACAGCAAAAGGTAGAGAGTGCGCTCAAGAATAGATCTAAGGATAAGCCGCTTGGAATTGCCTTTTTTGATGTGAATAAATTTAAGCGCATCAATGATTATTATGGGCATGAAATTGGCGATATTTTGCTGCAAGAATTTGCTAATCGTATCAGTGAAGTTGTGCGTGATTGTGATACGGTTGGGCGTTTGAGCGGAGACGAATTTATTCTACTGGTCGAAGATTTGAAAGACCGTGGAGACTTCTGCCAAGTGATTGAACGCATCACCCAATTTGTTGCGGAGACTTATCATATTGGCGGGCACAATATTGAAACAAGTGCGTCTGTGGGTGTGAGCTTTTTCCCTGAACACGGCACCGATTATGAGACTTTGAGGCGCAATGCCGACAATGCGATGTATCGCGCAAAGCAAGCGGCGAAAACATGCCCAGTTTATTTCAACAACCAAATGGCAGAAGCACAAAGCGTCAAAATGGAACTGGAAACACGTCTGCGCAAAGCGATACGTGAGAAGCAATTTTTATGCATGTTCCAGCCTAAAGTTTGTTTGAAAACAGGACGTATTTGTAGTTTTGAAGCGCTTGTGCGGTGGCAGGATGAGCATGGAGAAATTCACGCGCCAGGAAGCTTTATCGAGCTGGCAACAGAGCTAGGTCTGCTGGATGAGATAAGTCGTTTCGTGCTGGATGCATGTATTGAAGCTTTTGAAATTCTAGACCCTGTTTTTGGCGATAAGACGCTGATTGCTTTGAATATAGCGGGCGTTCAAGCGAATGATATCGACTTTATGAAAGCCTTCATTGCGCGCATTGTGGCGGCGGGATGTAATCGCCGCATTATGCTAGAGATAACTGAAGATGCGATGGTGACAACTGCGCACTTTAAGAAGCTCGTGAAGCCGCTTTTAAAGGCGAGCAAGATCAAAGTTTCCATTGATGATTTTGGTACGGGGTATTCTTCTATTGCTGCAATGACACAGCTTGAAGTGGATGAATTGAAAGTGGATCGCTCCTTCATTTCAGACATTCATAACACGCCGCTAAACCAGAAAATTTTGTCTGCTATTGAGCATATGGCGCAGGCGATGGAATTACCGCTTGTGGCAGAAGGCATCGAAACGGCTGACGAGCTTAGATATTTGCAAGAGCAATCAACAATTCAAACAGGGCAAGGGTTTTATT
>CAYGPD010000067.1:0-10369 GCA_964351655.1 uncultured Hyphomonadaceae bacterium
TTGCTGGCCCGATTTAAAGCCTGCGCCTTTGCGGTCAAACTGTTCACGTGGTTTGTCGCGAGATTGGATGCGTTCGCGATATTGCTGGTATTGTGATTTTTCCGGCGTGGGCGGTTCTGGGTCTGGTTGCGGAATATATTTCACTTGGGATTTGTGTATCAATCCTTCGCGTTCAGCAGGGGTTAGGACTCGCCATTGGCCTTCAGGTAATTCACCAATATGAACATGCCCGATACGGATACGAAATAGGTCTACAACTTTCAGCCCGACAAGATCACACATGCGCCGAATCTGACGGTTACGTCCTTCTGTCAGAATAAAGCGCAATAACTGTCCGCGTTCATGCGTGACAATGGCGGGTTTAAGCACACGATTATCCAGCATGAGGCCATGACATAAATCTTGGACCCGTTCGGGGGTGATCACGCCGCGCACAGTTACAAGGTATTCCTTTTCACTGTCTGCTTCCGGTCCGATAACAGATTTTGTCAGCACGCCGTCTTCGGTTAAGATCAAAAGCCCGCGAGAGTCCTTATCCAAACGTCCAACGGGAGCGAGGCGTGAATCGCGATGGGGAAGACTATCGGAATATCCGTTCAGATTTGCTTTTGTGATCAAGCGGACTGCCGGTATCTCACCTTCATTTGGGTGTGCTGATACATAATCAATCGGTTTGTTCAGTACGACTGACATGGCACTTGCTAGTTTTTTGGTGGCGGCATCGGCCAAAGTAAGCGTTTCACCCTTAACGATCTTTCGGCCAGGTTCTGTGACTTCGACGCCATCAATTGAAATCAAACCTTGTTCAACCAACCCTTCAGCTTCGCGACGAGAGCACACACCTGATTGTCCCAACCATTTATTGATACGTTGAGGCTCATCACCATCATAAGTCTTTGTCCAAGCCATGAAGAACAATCCGTGTCTAATAATTGCAAAAGCGTAGGGCGCGTTGTGGAATGGTTTTTAGCATATGTCACGCAGTGATGGACGATATTCATGCGCAAAAGCGTGACCTAGCGTGCAAGACTGCCTATTTAGAGTCTAACTAAGTGAGTCGTAAACTAAAAGGCCGTGTCCATGCTTGTGCTTCTTTCTCCTGCCAAATCCCTCAATTATGATCCAGCACCTGCTGATCTGCCAATGTCAGATCGCTTGCTCGCCGATCAAACGGAAATCTTGAGCAAAACAACACAAGGCTTAACGCGTGCGAAACTACGCGAATTGATGGGTATTTCCGAAGACCTTGCAAATTTAAATTATGATCGCTTTCAAGCATTTGCTCCGGAAGGAAACAAAGAAGCTGAAAAGCAAGCAGCGCTAGCTTTTAATGGAGATGTGTATCTTGGCCTTGAAGCTAAGACACTTGATAAAGCATCTCTTGAATGGTCTCAAAACACAATTCGCATTCTGTCAGGCTTTTATGGTGTCTTACGTCCGCTAGATGGTCTTCAGCCCTATCGTTTGGAAATGGGAATAAAACTGAAAACACGTCGCGGTGAAAACTTGTATCAGTTCTGGGGTGATAAAATTTCTAAGCAACTCAATTCTGACCTCGCTCAAAGTGGTGGTGATCAAATTGTGGTGAATTTAGCTTCAAATGAATATTTCAAGTCCGTCGATAAAAAAGCGCTCAAAGCCAAAGTTATCACGTGTGACTTTAAAGATATAAAAGACGGCAAAGCACGCACGCTTGGTTTCTTTGCGAAAAAGGCTCGCGGATTGATGGCGCGCTATATTATTGAAAACCGGATCAACGATGTTGAATCGCTCAAAAACTTCAATGTTGAAGGCTATTCATTCGACAGCGCACTTACAGCGGGTGACAAGTGGGTCTTCACACGACCACAACCTGCCCCCAAGAGCTAGTGCAGGCACGGAGCGCGCACCTAGCAGCCCTAAAGCAGGCAAGGTGCAGCACGCATCAAAAACGTAAAATAGGGGAGAGCTTTAGGCTCTTCTCTTCTTTTTCTTACGGTTTCCGGCAAAACGGATGAAAGCAAACAGCGCTGAGAACATGCCAGCTATCCCGCCAATAGCACCGATCACTGGCTCGTAATCCTTTGCAAGTGTTACGATTTTATCGATTTGCTTGACTTCAACAGAGATCTTATCCCGATACGCATCCAGAGGTTCAGCAGCGTTTGAGCCTTTTGCATAGCCAAAGATTTCCAAAATCAGCATATGTTCCCCTTCTTTTATGGGGGTAACACGCCATTGCCAACGATTTTGCGCACGCGATGAAAGTATCTGCCGTGAGACAGACATCAATTGGATATCAAATGCTTGTCCGGTAAGTTGTGCTGCAACTTCATCCGATAAAACTACATCTCTTTCAACAACTTCGCCTTCAAATCCTTCTAATCCAGCCGCTGGGTTTGCTTCGTCTGTGGCGTCAATTATCAAGGAAACATCCACAGCTTGATTGAGCGCCATTACCTCTGGCGGGCGGTTATAGGCGATAGGGCGAGATTTAAAGTTATCCAACGCACTGGGCGTTACTGTCTCAATGCTACGTTCAGCCACAATCGGATCATCATCCGCGCTTTGCGTGGAGAAACGATTTTGCGGTAAACTTTGCATTGATGCACTTGGTGGAGGTATAACTTGCGGCATTTCTGCAGAGCTTTGGACATCGTCCATTGCGCTTTCAACACTTTCCTCAATTGGCGCTGGTGCCGGTGCAGGCGCTGGTGCTTCCATCATGACAACAGGAATAGGTGCGGCGTCTTCGGTAGATTTTATAGGGCTAGAGCTTTGTAAAGAAAGCCACCCCCACAGCCCTCCACACGCTAAAGCAATGATGAAGCACAAGAATGAAATCGTCCGCATAAGCCCGTTCCCCTATGGTTCTACCGAATAGAAATATCCTGCTTGGCATAAGCGCACAATCATTGCTTAGGCCAGAAGGTCAAGTCCATTTCTTAAGGTTAATCTTGTTTGACGAAAAAGGCCAATTGGCGGTCTTCTTCCGTCGACACAAGGGCTATACAGCGGCGCGATTGAGGCGATCATTGATTGCTTCACCCAGACCTTCGTGCGGAATAGGTGCAATTGCAATTTTTCCATATTGCAGATCGAGAATACGCAGCATTGCAAACAAATTTGCGGCCGCTTCAATAAGGTCACCTGAATTAGAAAGATTTGCCGCGACTTTATAGGGTGTGTGCCCAAAGCCTAGATAGGCTTCATCGCTTTCAGGTTTTGTGACATTCAGTCGAAGTTTTGCGTTTGGCGCGTAATGGCGGCGCATCATGCCTGGGCTTACTATTTCACCACTTGGTGCAGCTAGAGGGCCAGTGCTGGCTTCAATCTCCAAGCGTGATAACGCGCCTGGGCGCAGCAATGCTGGTTGATCGCCGATTAATGAGATGACGGTTGATTCAACACCTGATTGGCATGGTCCGCCATCAAGGATGAGATCTACTTTATCTCCTAATTCGTCTGCAACATGTTGCGCAGTCGTAGGAGATAGTTGTTCTGAACGGTTAGCAGAGGGAGCTGCAAGCGGGCATTTGGTAGCTTCAATGAGGCCACGCGCGGTAACATCGCTCGGCGCACGTATGGCTATGGAATCTAATCCAGCAGTCGCCAAATCACTAACAGGGCAGTTTCTCGACTTAGGTAGGACGAGTGTCAGTGGCCCTGGCCAGAAACGTTCAGCTAGTTCAAGTGCCATCGGACTAAACACAGCTAAAGTTTCTGCCATTTCCATGCTGCTAACGTGGGAAATTAAAGGATTGAAATTTGGGCGCCCTTTGGCTGCGAATATGCGCGCAACAGCTTCGCCATTGGTTGCATCTCCTGCTAGCCCATAGACTGTTTCAGTAGGAATTGCGACTAGACCGCCATTGCGAATGGCACGTGCAGCTTTTTCCATCGTAAGATGGTTGGGAATTACAATTTTCTCAGACATGGTGTTCCAAATATAGCTGTTCAGCAGCGCGTATTTAAGCGTGTTGAAAAGGGCATTCTAAAGGCAGAATTTAGGAGTTGGATATTATTCCAGAGTTGTCGCAACAAGTTTAACATCCATATCAATATCTTTTGATATCCATTCAGCTTTTGGGTCGTTTTCAACACCGAGGCCAAGGGCGACACGATCAAGTTTGAAAGTTGCGGTCATGACGGCAGTGTTTTCGGCAAGGATGAGATCAAAGGGCATGCGGATGGGATAATCTTGTCCCTTTAAGTTTAAAACAGCAGTAAGCTCCAAGCCTTCCTCTGTTGGAAAGACACCATTTGCAGTGAAAATTGCCTGCGGATACTCTTTCACATTAAAAAAGTCAGGACCCGTGAGTGAAGTATCGCTGTAATTGTCTCCAGTGGTTGCGGATGCTGTTTGAACGACAACTTTTACTGCAGCGTCTTCAAGCGCCTCAGTACGGTATTCGATGTCTGCAGTCCAATCTTTGAACACACCTTCAAACGGTTTTTTATTGTAGACTCCTGAGAACTTTATTTCACTGGCCGCATAATCTATCGCCCAATTGGGTGTGATTGTGGCTGCAGTGGTTTCAACGCGGTCGGGTTTTGGTTGAGCGTCGGCCTTACTAAAAAGGGCACCTGCGCCAACAATCGCAGCAAAGAAAAGGAGGGCACCACCAAAAGCAAATGCCAGTCCTTTAGGAGTATATTGAGGACCATCTGTGGCTCCGAATATACCCGGTAACATACGTGCCAATAATCCGTCTTTATCAACAAATTGGTGTTTTAGAGCACCCAAAACATGCAGGGCAAGCAACACAATCGCAACCCATGCAAGTTTGCCGTGGGCATTTTCTAAAACAGGAAAGATTGCTTTCTTCGTATCGGCACTTAGGTCCGGCAGAAAGGGAAGATGTGGCCATTGGATGACATCAAATAATACTGTCGGAAAGCCACGCGTAGAAGCAGATACTAAAATCCATCCCGTAAGAGGCATAAGGATCATAAGGGCATAAAACCCGATATGGACAGCTTTAGCAGCTAAAGCTTGTTTGTGTTCCATAGGCAATTCTTCAGGCGGTTTGTTCATAATACGCCATAAAATACGGGCAATTGTCAGAACAAGAATAGACACACCAATCGACTTATGGAGTTGATATAAGTCGGCTTTATTGGCTGCATCATTGGGCAGGTCGCCCATATACCAGCCAAGAGCAATCATCCCTAAAATTGCCAATGCGATTATCCAGTGTAAGGCGATAGCAACAGCTGAATAGCGATATTTCATCATTGGCATGAGGAAGGCTCCCGAGGCGGTTTTCAATACTTAGATTTGCATACACTAATTTTAGCTTTCGCCAAATTCTACTTCAATCTGAAAACGTACTTCATCACTGACAGTGTTGGGCAGAAGAGAAGTCATTCCAAATTCTGATCGGTTAAATGAACCTTTGGCTGAAAAACCTAGAATGGCTTTATTGGGTGCCCATGGAACTGTGTTTGACCCATGAAAAGTAACATCCATAGATATTGGTTTAGTGACTCCAAGGAGATTTAGGTCACCGGTCAGAAGACCAGTCGTATCACTTAGGCGTTTTAAAGATGTGGAGGTGAAAGTTATGTCTGGATATTTATTGGCGGATAAAAAGCGATCATCTGTAGCAAGTTCATTGTCCCATTCTGCACCCTTTTCTGGGTGGTTAGCATCGATTGAGAAAGGGTCGATTATTGCGGAAACGGATGAATTTTCAGGATTATCTGCATCAAATTTTATAGTTGCGTCAAAGTCGTTAAAGCGCATCGTATACCATGCCAACCCCATATGCTGGACAGCGAAGGTGAGCGAAGCATGCGACTTATCTAGCGTGTAATTACCAGCTTCCAATTGGGCAACGGATTGGACTGGTTTTGAAATACAGCCTGTTGCAGTCAGTAGAGAAAGTCCCGCTATAGCTAATATGCGGCGCGGGGCAGGCAATGAGCGAAAGGGGTACATCCTACATCCTTTTGGTTTGCAAATGAGCCGTGTGGGTTTGATCGCTCCGCTTTTGTTAAAGGTATGCGGAGCGATCGAAGGCACATATGAGATTAGGTGATATTATTCACCAGTTGGTTCCGGCGCTGTTTGCACAAATTCAGCTGAGATGTTGATTGTGACATCATCACCAATGCCGTATTCAGCAGCTTTTGTAAGTCCAAATTCAGACCGTTTGAATTGCGCTACTGCATCAAATCCGATCACATCCAATTCACCAAGCCAAGGTTTGTTGCCAACACCATTATAGGTAACATCTAGGTCTAGTGATTTGGTTACACCAAGGAAAGTTAGATCTCCTGTGATGATACCTGTGTTGGGGCCAGTGGTTTTAGCCGATGTAGACGTGAATGTTATTGCCGGAAATTCCTGGGCTAGGAAAAAGTCATTCGCGAGTTCAGTGTGCCATTCGTCCGCTTTGGTTGGGTGGTCTGTTTGCACGGAGATTGGGTTAATCGTTGCAGTTACGGTTGATGCAGCAGGGTTTGCTGGGTCAAAGTTTATCGTTGCATCCCACTCTG
Organism: uncultured Hyphomonadaceae bacterium; assembly: GCA_964351655.1. Lineage (GTDB taxonomy): Bacteria > Pseudomonadota > Alphaproteobacteria > Caulobacterales > Hyphomonadaceae > Hirschia. The sequence goes on from CAYGPD010000067.1 coordinate 6,484, forward strand.
TGAATTTGGCGGTGTATGTTGAGAGACCACCATGGCTAAGACTCCAAAACAAGAATGCATGGGTGTTTTCAAGCTTGTATTCTCCAGCTGCCGTTTCTGCGAGCTGAGCGGCAACAGCGTCTGCTTTAGCGGTATCAATTTTGGCCTCTACTGAAGTCGGCGTTGGTGCGGGTGCAGCTTCTGCTGTTGTGCCTTGTGGGTTGCAGGCCGCTAAGGTGATGATAGATGCACTCAAAAGTGCGGTCGTAAACAATGTTTTTTTCATTTTTAAGCCTCCAAGCTTCACAAATCTTTGTGGTGCGATTTCAAACTACTCAACTAAGATAGTACAGCACATAACTTCGTGTGATCACAATTTGGTGAGACCTGCAGTCTTGCACAAGGCTCAAATCGCTTTACTTAAAGAAATGATGCGTGATTAGGCGTAAATCCAACCAGTCAAAGAGGGCATATATGGCAATGCAAATGAGAAAACTTGGTCGAACAGGCATTGATGTGTCTTCTTGCTGCCTTGGCACCATGACATTTGGCCAGCAAAACACCGAAGCTGAAGGCCATGCCCAAATGGATTATGCGTTGGAGCGAGGGATCAATTTTTTTGATACTGCAGAGCTGTATTCCATTCCCCCAATGGCTGAAACTTATGGTGCCACAGAAAAGATTGTTGGAAGCTGGTTTAAAAAAACGGGCAATCGAGACAAAATTATTCTGGCGTCAAAAATTGTCGGTCGTTCTGGTTTAAATTATATGCGCGGCGACAAGCAGTATGAGCTTATGCGCGTTACCAAAGAGCAAGTTGATATCGCTGTAGAACAAAGCTTATCGCGTTTGCAGACCGATTATATTGATCTTTATCAAATTCATTGGCCGGATCGTAAGGTTGCGCTTTTTGGCGGTGCTATGTCTGAAGAAGATTGGAAAGTTGAAGCTGAAAGTTTTGAGGCGCAGTTAGAGGCGCTGAATGTGCATGTTGAGAAGGGCAATATTCGTCATATCGGATTGTCGAATGAAACGCCTTATGGCGTGATGAAATTCTTGCAGGTGGCTGAGGCCAAAGGTTTGCCGCGTGTGGCTTCAATTCAAAACGCATTTAGCCTTGTGAACCGCGAATTTGAAGTCGCTTTGGAGGAAGTCTGTCGTCATGAAGATGTATCCTTGCTCGCCTATTCGCCTTTGGCACAAGGATATTTAACGGGTAAATATCGTGATGGGGCTTTGCCCCTAGGCTCCCGAAAACAATTGTTTGAGCGGTTAGGGCGTTATGAAGGGCCAATCGCTGAAAAAGCAATTACGGCTTACTTGGACCTTGCTTTGGAACTGGATATCGATCCTACCCAATTGGCGATTAAATTCTGCGACACGCGCCCTTATATGGGGTCAACAATAATCGGTTCGACAACAATGCAACAGCTGGAAACTTGTATTGATGCATTTGATTTAGAGTGGACAGAAATGATGGAAGATTGCGTCAACACAATTCACAAAGTGCAACCAAACCCTTGTCCTTAAGAGCTGAGAGTTCAAATTAGAAAATAACGAAAAGCCGTTGGGATATATCCTAGCGGCTTTTTTATTTTAATCTTGAGGGAGTGTACGTGCTTGCTTAGCGAATATGGCCATGGTTACACCGCTTAGGATAAGAATGGATGCGATGGTGAAACGCAAAGTCCATGCTTCTGATAAAAGCAAACTTCCACCAATGCCTGCAAATACAGGTACGCTGAGTTGCCATATCGCAGCTTTAGCAGTGCTAAGTTTAGGTAGAACGCTGTACCACAGCGCATATCCCAATCCTGATGTGATGGCACCTGATAAGATTGCGAGAGCGATACCTGATAGCTGCAAATCTGTGGGGCGGATGAGGATGATTAGCATTGGTATTGTGAGGATGAAATTACCCGCACTTGCATTGAGTGGAGAGGAGGATGTTTGTCCACGTAGCGAGTACACGCCCCAAGCAATTCCTGATATGGCCATAAGAAAAGCAGCGAAAGGATCAGGCGCTGCAATGCCGGGGGAGACAAGCCAGATGAGTGCGCCAAAGGCGAGGAGTGAACCTGCAATTTCCCAAACACTGAGGCTTTGGCCTTTTATCACAGCCCATCCGATCATGGTGAGCTGCACGCAGGCAAATAGAATAAGTGCACCAAGGCCGGTATCGATCATGACGTAGGAATAGGCGAAGGCCGCAGCATATAAAAATAAACTGAAAGCGGACGCCCAATTGCCCGCCTGAACGATTTTCCAGCTAAAGCCTTGCTTGATGCCAACCAGCAGGCCCAACACAGCGGCACCGGATGCAAGCCGGATAAGGGCGTAATTTTCTGGATCAATAAGCGCAGGCTCAACGCCTTGAGAGCTTAAAGCGAGACGTGCAATAATTGAGTTTCCCGCAAAAGCGAGCATGGCAAGCAGGGTAAGAAAAGTGATACGCAAGACGTGGTCCTTTTTGAATACGCCAAGGACCAATAAGACTAGTCTTCGAACGGTTGCTGGTTTGCAAGTTTCAGTCCCTTGGGACCTGAGCGTCCGTGTCTTGATTTGGCATTTGCGTTTTGCCTTGGGCGACGGGGACTGTTTGGGATCAGGATTAAGGTTCCGCCCACACACATGGCAACGCTAAAGATGTAGATCAAGTATTTTAGAACCCAACCAGGCTCACCAAACACATTTGTGAGAATTGCGTGAGATGTCGGGAGGCCTATTTCTAGCTCTTTTGCAAGGGTGAGCAATTGCAGGCTGTAATTATAATTGTCCAATTGAGCATTATAATTGAGGTACATAAAGCCGCTATAGGCCGCAAACAATACAAAACGCGATGCCCAGTTGACGCGCGCTGGATTGATCATGAAAAGCAGACCGAAAATCGCGATATGGACGCTGACGAAAAACTGCCATGTGTTGGAGATCAGCTCACGGTGCTGGCCGAGCAATTCGTGGAGCTGTAACAGACTGTCAGTTCCTGCGATCTCATTCATGTCCGTCCCCTCAATGCGATGTGCTGAGGCTAGATATATCGGTCAAATGCGGGAGGGGCAAGGAAGGTGAATGTGCGACTTGCCAGATAGGCCCTAGAAAGCCGCACAGAAATGACGGTGACTGTTTCAGTTGAGTTTATATTCCAGTGGCCAGACGACATTGTGTGTAATGACGGGCATGCCATCATCATTTTTTGTCGGAGAGAATGCAGCCTTGCCCACGGCGCGTTCAGCTGAGTCCACAAAAACGGGATGGCTGCATGTGGCGGCTATGTTGAAAGGTTCACCGCGTGCCGACAAGGAGAAGGCGACTTCGCAGCTTCCAGAAAGGCCCATTGATTGCGCGCGGTTTGGATAGCTTGGCAAAGGTGCACGAATAGGGATTGCCGTTGTGGGGCCTTGATAAACGCCTGTTTTAATTGTTGGGATTGAGGTTTTGAAATCGGGCGTGCTTGCGGCGATTGTATATCCGCCGAGAATAGCGCCATCCGTGGGTTTATGGATAAGTGTGGGCGCGGCGGGCGGCGGTGTTGCTGGCTCTATCTTGGTGATGACGTCATCTTTTATAAAAACGTCTTCTATCGTCGCCGTTTCTGCAATGAAGCTTGTGAGTGTGTGGGATTTAACTTGCGCAATCTCAATTTGATCAATGCGGATAAGATATTCCATCACGCTGAAAAGGCCGACTGTAAGAGCTGTGGCGAGCGCGCCTGAAAGCAAGAATTTAGTGAGACGTTTGTCTTTCGCGCGTGAGGTTTGGTTTGCGTTAGAAAGTGAACTTAGTGACGTTGTGTTTAAAATCGCAGCAGACATGAATGCCTCCCCCTTATGACAGTTATTGCGAACTTATCGTAACGTAAATTCAGGGTAGGGTTGAATTTCAAATAATGTCAATATCTGTGCGGGTC
>CAYGPD010000068.1:0-9530 GCA_964351655.1 uncultured Hyphomonadaceae bacterium
GGTTGTGACCTTCACCCGGGATGTAACAAATTGACTCGTAACCAGAAGTCAAACGTACTTTCGCAACCTTACGAAGCGCTGAGTTAGGCTTCTTAGGTGTTGTTGTGTAAACGCGCGTACATACTCCGCGACGCTGTGGGCAGGCCTTCAGAGCCGGCACCTTGTTCCGTCTTGCCTTGTCTTGACGCGGCTTGCGGATCAACTGTTGAATCGTAGGCATCAGCCCTCGCTCTTTTCCAAACAGTATAGCGCCGACCAGTTCAGCCACACGCGATACCAAAATCCAAATCACATAGCCGCAGCAGACCCCTGCCCGCCCCGGCTACTCTTAATGCATTTGAAGGCTTTCGCACTTCAGAATTCTCATGTGCAGAAACAATATTCAAACCAAGAAGAACATCGTTTGCGTGCAACGTGAGCGGGGGTCATACTCATCCTAGCCAGCTGGGTCAAGTGATTCATTGGCATGAGTTACGCTTATTCATAAAAAGAGGTGATAAAACCACTTTGAGTCTCAACGAACTCTTGCTTTTCTAGTTCTTGATCTAGCCTCGCCATGAATTCTTATCATTTTCTCTTCGACATTAGAAGCAAATAATTAGTGTCGATTCTAGAAGCGATTTTAGAATTTTGAGGGGCATCAACTTCCACACAGTCAAAATGCAAATATTTTCACTCACACAAGAATAGAATGGCTACAGCGCTCGCACACCAATCTGCCACTAGCCCCCTCACAGACCCGCACCATCACCCATACGCCCCTCAAGCAACAGGAGAGCACGCAACAAAAAAGGGCAGCTCTGTACAGAACTGCCCTCTTCTAATCTAAAACTAGATCAGTTTATTCGTCTGTCGCAGCTTCCGGTGCTGGAAGAGCTTCAACCGCTGCATTAACTTTACGCTGTTCACGCAACTTAATATCACGATCATAAGCAATCTTGCGATACTTACGAAGCGCAGCACCTGTACCCGCAGGAATAAGCCGCCCAACAATAACGTTCTCTTTGAGACCTTCCAAAGTATCAATTTTACCTTGTACAGATGCCTCAGTAAGCACGCGTGTTGTTTCTTGGAACGATGCCGCCGAGATAAAGGAACGCGTCTGTAGGGACGCCTTAGTGATCCCTAACAGGATCGGCGTACCAATCGCTTCACGTTTCTTCGCACGACGAGCAGCTGAGTTTGCATCCTCAAACTCAACAGCATCAATTGTCTCGCCTTTCAACAACATTGTCTCACCCGCATCAGTCACTTCAACCTTTTGAAGCATTTGACGCACGATAACCTCAATGTGTTTATCATCGATAGGCACACCTTGCAGACGGTAAACTTTTTGAACCTCATCTACCAGATAGTTTGCGAGAGCTTCGACACCCATAATCGCAAGAATATCTTGAGGTGCAGGGTTACCATCCAGAATGTATTCACCTTTTTTGATAAGGTCACCTTCTTGGATCAAGAGATGCTTACCTTTAGGGATCAAATACTCGGTAGGTTCACGGCCCTCTTCTGTCGGCAATAGACGAATACGGCGTTTGTTTTTATAGTCACGGCCAAATTCAACAGTACCATCAAGTTCCGCAATAATCGCGTGATCTTTCGGACGACGCGCTTCGAAGAGTTCAGCAACGCGTGGCAAACCACCCGTGATATCTCTTGTTTTCGCTCCACCTGTTTGAAGACGTGCAACCATGTCACCAGGTACCATTGTGTCGCCTTCAGCAACAGAAAGAATAGCATCAACTGGCAAGTGATAACGAGCTTCCGTACCATTTTCCAGTTTCACCACCTCACCATTGCCATCTACAAGCACAACGGCTGGTTTCAAGTCAGCTGCAGCTTTCGCACCTGAACGCCAGTCAACAAGCACTTTTGAAGCAATACCTGTCGCTTCATCCGTCTCATCGCGCGTTGTCAGGCCGTCAAGCATATCTTCATAACGCACAATACCGGACGCTTCAGAGATGATTGGTGTTGCGAACGGGTCCCAATCAGCGACACGGTCACCACCTGAAACTTTAGCACCTTCACCAAATCTCAAACGCGTTCCATATGCTGGTTTGAACGTTTGACGTACACGACCATCGTCATCAACGATTTTAACTTCCATTGAACGCCCAACAACCACGAAGGTTTTGTCTTCACGTTCAACAAGAGCAGCGTTCTCAAAGACCAATTTACCTGCGAATGCAGCATCAACAGAACTCTCTGTTGTTACCTGCGCAGCACCACCAATGTGGAATGTACGCATAGTCAGCTGTGTACCCGGCTCACCAATAGATTGAGCAGCAATAACACCCACTGCCTCACCTTCGTTTACACGTGTACCACGCGCCAAGTCACGTCCGTAACAAGACGCACAAACACCATTGCGTGTTTCACACGTCAGAACAGAACGTACCTTGATCGATGCAACACCCAATTCATCGATAATGGTTGAAAGATCTTCTTCTATATAGGTGTTTGCTGGTGCAACAATATCGCCAGTTGAAGGGTGTTTAATGTCTTCAGCCGTTGTACGACCAAGCACACGATCCCCAAGAGAGACTACTACTTCAGCACCATTCATAACAGCCGCAAGCGTAATACCACGCTCGGTACCACAATCTTGCTCAGTAATGATTGAATCTTGAGCAACATCCACAAGACGACGTGTTAGGTATCCAGAGTTAGCCGTTTTCAAAGCTGTATCTGCTAGTCCCTTACGAGCACCGTGCGTGGAGTTAAAGTATTCAAGAACAGATAGACCTTCCTTGAAGTTAGACACGATCGGTGTCTCAATAATCTCACCCGACGGTTTGGCCATAAGACCACGCATACCCGCAAGTTGTTTCATCTGGTTCTTAGAACCACGCGCACCAGAATGCGCCATCATGAACACTGAGTTTGCTTCGTCTTGACGCCCTGTAATTGGGTCAACCAATGGCTCAGCGGAAGCATCCATCATCGCATCAGCAACTTTGTCAGTACACTGAGACCAGACATCAACAACTTTGTTATACTTCTCACCACGTGTGATCAGACCATCAGCATATTGACGCTCGTATTCAGTAACCTGATCACGTGTGTCTTGTACTAATTTGATCTTCGCAGCAGGGATAACCATGTCGTCCTTACCGAACGAAATACCACCACGCGCAGCTTCACGGAAACCAACAGCCATGATCGCGTCACAGAAGAGCACAGTCGCTTTCTGTCCACACGTCCGGTAAACCGTATCAATAATACGACCCACAGCTTTTTTGGTCATCAATTCGTTCACTAGGTCTGGGTTAATCCCCGCAACCTTTGGCAAACACTCAATGATCATCATGCGTCCAGGTGTCGTATCAATCAGACGAGACACCTTATTTCCGTCAGCATCAAATGAACTGTAACGCGCTTTGATTTTTGTGTGGATCGTCAGCGAGCGCTCAGCAAGCGCATGCTCGATCTCAGCCATATCAGCGAACACCATGCCTTCACCAGGCTCATTCTCTTTCACAATAGAAAGATAATAAAGCCCAAGAATGATGTCCTGAGATGGCACCACGATCGGCTTACCATTTGCTGGAGACAAGATGTTGTTTGTCGCCATCATCAATACACGTGCCTCCAACTGAGCTTCCAAGCTCAATGGTACGTGCACCGCCATTTGGTCACCATCGAAGTCTGCGTTAAACGCAGCACATGCCAATGGGTGAAGCTGAATAGCCTTACCTTCAATCAACTTAGGCTCAAACGCTTGAATACCAAGACGGTGAAGCGTCGGCGCACGGTTTAGCATGATTGGGTGTTCGCGGATAACTTCCTCAAGAATATCCCAAACTTCAGGCTTTTCTTTCTCCACCATTTTCTTCGCAGCCTTTACAGTCCCTGTAAGACCTTTGGCTTCTAGGCGAGAATATATGAACGGTTTGAACAGTTCCAACGCCATCTTCTTAGGAAGACCACATTGGTGAAGTTTCAACTCAGGACCAACCACGATCACAGAACGACCAGAATAGTCAACACGTTTACCGAGCAAGTTTTGACGGAAACGCCCCTGCTTACCCTTCAACATATCAGACAATGATTTCAATGGACGCTTATTCGTCCCTGTAATCACACGACCACGACGACCATTGTCAAACAATGCATCAACAGACTCTTGAAGCATACGCTTCTCGTTTCTAATGATAATGTCTGGCGCACGAAGTTCCATAAGGCGCTTCAAACGGTTGTTACGGTTGATCACACGACGGTAAAGGTCGTTCAAGTCAGACGTCGCAAAACGACCACCATCCAGTGGTACCAATGGACGCAATTCTGGCGGAATAACCGGAATAATTGTCATAATCATCCACTCTGGACGGCTACCAGAGTGCATGAAATTTTCAATAATTTTCAGACGCTTAGCAATTTTCTTAGGCTTAAGTTCCCCCGTTGCTTCAGCAAGATCTTCACGAAGTTGATCAGCGACTGCTTCAAGATCCATATTGATAAGAAGCTCACGAACAGCTTCCGCACCAATCATGCCTGTAAAGGAGTCTTCACCATACTCATCCTGAGCATCCATATACTCCTCTTCCGTCAGGAGCTGCTTAGGCTCTAACGGCGTCAGGCCCGGCTCAGTGACGATATAGGCTTCAAAATACAGAACGCGCTCAACATCTTTCAATGTCATGTCTAGCATGAGTGAAATACGTGATGGCAATGACTTTAGGAACCAGATGTGTGCAACTGGAGCTGCTAGATCAATGTGGCCCATACGTTCACGACGCACACGTGCCAATGTGACTTCAACACCACATTTCTCACATGTTACACCACGGTACTTAATGCGCTTATATTTACCACAAAGACATTCATAGTCTTTTACTGGTCCAAAAATACGCGCACAGAACAATCCATCACGCTCAGGCTTGAACGTTCTGTAGTTGATTGTTTCTGGTTTTTTAATCTCGCCCGATGACCAGTCGCGGATTTGCTCCGGACTAGCAATTGAAATTTGAATGGCCTCGAAATTCGGTGCCGGGGCGTTTGGATTGTACAGATTGCTGACTTCCTGACTCATCCTGACGCGATCTCCCTTGAAGGGTGGGCTTGCGGACCGAGTCAACGAACCCGCAAGCATAAAAATATAACGAAATAGTCTCTAGAAGCGTCGAACTACGCTTCTGGATCCTCGGCCTCAAGCAACTCTACATTCAGACCTAGAGAACGCATCTCTTTGATCAAAACATTGAAACTTTCAGGGATACCGGCTTCAAAGCTATCATCACCACGAACGATAGACTCATACACCTTGGCCCGTCCTGCTGTGTCATCCGACTTAACGGTCAACATCTCTTGAAGAGTGTAAGCAGCACCATAAGCTTCCAGTGCCCAAACCTCCATCTCCCCGAAACGCTGTCCACCGAACTGCGCTTTACCACCCAGCGGTTGCTGAGTCACAAGCGAGTAAGGACCCGTTGAACGGGCGTGGATCTTGTCGTCCACCAAGTGGTGAAGTTTCAAGAGATATTTATATCCAACAGTTACCTTACGAGAGAAACGCTCCCCGGTACGGCCATCATACACAACTGATTGTCCTGATGTATCAAAGCCAGCACGTGTAAGCATTTCATCAATGTCACTCGCACTTGCACCATCAAAGACCGGCGTTGCAATCGGAATACCTTTTGTAACGTTACCGGCAAGCTCAACAAGATCTGCTTCGCTTTCAGGTAGCTCTTCACCTTCACCGTAACAGTGCTGCAACATGCCTTTTAGTTTTGAGATATCGTGGTCACGGTGATACTCTTTTAAAGAGTTATCGATCATACGACCAAGTCCAGAGCACGCCCAACCAAGGTGTGTCTCAAGAATTTGTCCCACATTCATACGTGACGGAACACCAAGCGGGTTCAGCACGATATCAACGGGCGTCCCATCCTCAAGGTGAGGCATGTCTTCAAGCGGATTAATGCGAGAAATCACCCCTTTGTTCCCGTGACGACCCGCCATTTTATCACCCGGTTGAAGCTTACGCTTCACAGCAATAAAGACTTTTACAATCTTCATCACACCCGGAGGCAGATCATCGCCACGTTGCACCTTGTCAACTTTGTCCTCGAAGCGAGCTTCGATCAATGAACGAGAGTTATCCAAAGCAGATTTAATGTTATCGATCTGAGTTTGAACACCTTCGTCTTCAACCGCGATCTTCCACATGTCTGATTCGTAGACTTCATTCAAAGCCTCTACAGTCACTTCACCTTTACCAAAACCTTTTGGACCGGCAATAGCTTTCTGACCTAGAAGAAGACCACGTAAACGATCGTAAGAGTCACGTTCGATAATCGAAAGTTCGTCATCTTTATCTTTTTGAAGTGCTTCAATCTGCTCACGCTCAATTTGCAAAGCACGTTGATCTTTATCAACACCGTGACGGTTGAAAACCCGCACTTCAACAATAGTCCCCGTATCACCCGGAGGTACACGAAGTGATGTATCACGTACATCAGAAGCTTTCTCACCGAAGATCGCACGAAGAAGTTTTTCTTCTGGCGTCATCGGGCTCTCACCTTTAGGTGTCACTTTACCGACAAGGATATCCCCCGCGATAACTTCAGCACCCACAGCGATAATACCAGCCTCATCAAGGTTACGAAGCGCTTCCTCACCGACGTTTGGAATATCACGCGTAATTTCTTCAGGACCAAGCTTTGTATCACGAGATGCAATTTCAAACTCTTCAATGTGAATTGAAGTAAACACATCATCGCGCACTATACGCTCAGAGATAAGGATAGAGTCCTCAAAGTTGTAACCAGACCAAGGCATAAACGCCACAAGAACGTTACGACCAAGAGCCAAGTCACCTAGATCTGTTGATGGACCATCAGCAATAATATCACCAGCAACAATTTCATCACCAACCTTCACGATTGGACGCTGGTTGATACAAGAGTTTTGGTTTGAACGTTGGAATTTAGATAAACGATAAATGTCCACACCGGAGCGTGTCGCATCTAGACCGTCAAGAGCGCGCACAACAATACGTGTTGCATCTACCTGCTCAACGACACCAGACCGTTTCGCAACGATTGCAGCACGAGAATCACGTGCAACTATACGCTCCATCCCTGTACCTACCAATGGCGCATCTGTTTTCACAAGCGGAACAGCCTGACGTTGCATGTTTGATCCCATGAGCGCACGGTTCGCATCATCGTTCTCTAGGAACGGGATCATCGCCGCAGCTACCGAAACAACCTGTTTCGGGGACACATCCATGTAGTCAACGTCATCACGAGCTACCAAAGTCGCCTCACCCGCTACACGAGCGTGAACGAATTCGTTGGTGTAGCTACCGTCAGCACCAATAACAGTGTTCGCCTGCGCAATCTTGAAACGGAACTCTTCCATAGCAGATAGATAATCCACCTGCTCCTGAGGAACTCCATTTTTCACACGGCGATATGGGCTCTCAATGAATCCATACTTATTGATACGTGCGTGGGTTGCCAAAGAGTTGATCAAACCAATGTTTGGTCCCTCTGGCGTTTCAATCGGACAGATACGACCATAGTGTGTTGGGTGCACGTCGCGCACCTCAAACCCTGCACGCTCGCGCGTTAGACCACCAGGCCCAAGTGCAGAAAGACGACGTTTGTGCGTAATCTCTGAAAGTGGGTTTGTTTGGTCCATAAACTGGGACAGCTGCGAAGAACCAAAGAAATCACGCACAGATGCATGCACTGGTTTCGCATTGACCAAGTCATGCGGCATGACTGTATCAATATCTACAGAAGACATGCGCTCTTTGATCGCGCGCTCCATACGCACAAGGCCAACACGGTAAGCGTTTTCAAGCAACTCACCACAAGAACGCACACGACGGTTTCCAAGGTTATCGATATCATCGACCTCCCCTTTACCATCTTTAAGATCCAACACTGTAGACATTACACCAAGGATATCATCCTCGCGCAACGTACGTTCCGTGTCAGGTGCTTCTTCTAGCGTAAAGCCAAGACGCATGTTCATCTTCACACGACCAACCGCCGACAAGTCATAGCGCTCTGGGTCGAAGAACAGTTGAGTAAACAACGCTTCAGAAGCTTCAAGTGTTGGCGGCTCACCAGGACGCATAACACGATAAATATCAGACAAAGCCTCTGTCCGATTTGTCGCTTTATCCGCTTTCAGTGTGTTACGCAGCCAAGGACCACGCGCAGCTTCACTTTCAGTATCGAGGACAGTAATCATATCCACGCCAGCATCGCGAAGTTCTGCAATGCTTTCTTCTGTCAGCTCATCACCAGCTTCAACGAAAATCTCACCCGTTTCCATGTTGACGATATCTTCGCCAACAAACTTCCCTTCAAGGAAAGTCGACGGAACAAGCACTTCTTCAACACCAGCTTCAGCAGCACGTTTAGCCTTAATTGGGGAGATTTTCTTCCCACCATTAAAGACGACTTTGCCATCAGCTGCGTTCAGAATATCAAATTCAACACGAACACTTTTCCAGCTATCCGCTGAGAACGATGTGATCCAGCCCGCTTTATCAATGCGGTATCCGACTTTCGTGTAGAATGTATCCAAAATACGTTCGTGATCATACCCTAACGCTTGAAGCAATGCCGTCGCAGGCAGCTTACGCTTGCGGTCGATACGCACATGCATAACATCTTTGGCATCAAACTCGAAGTCCAACCAAGAACCACGGTATGGAATAATACGCGCCGCAAACAAAAGCTTACCAGACGCATGCGTCTTACCTTTGTCGTGATCGAAGAACACACCTGGGGAACGGTGCATCTGAGATACAATAACACGCTCAGTACCATTCACGATGAATGTACCTTTTTCGGTCATCAACGGAATATCACCAAGATATACATCTTGCTCTTTGATATCTTTAATCGAGCGCGCACCCGTTTCTTCATCTGTTTCGAACACGATCAGACGAAGTTTAACTTTAAGAGGGGCCGCAAAGTTCAAGTCACGCTGCAAACACTCTTGAGTGTCAAATTTGGGTGGCTCAAACTCATAAGATACATATTCAAGGGTCGCACGATCAGAAAAATCTTTGATCGGGAACACAGACCTGAACACTGCATCCAGGCCTTCACCCTGGCGTTCAGAAGAGGATACGTGCATCTGCAGAAAATGCTCGTAAGACGAACGCTGAATTTCAATCAGGTTCGGCATTTCGATGGATTCAGGGATGTTCCCGAAGGACTTCCGAATACGCTTTTTCGCCGTAAACGACAGAGCCATGTTTGGGCCTCTTGTTAAGGGTCCACAACATCGCGCCAATCAAGGGAATGCAGGGACCTCGCCACGTTCGGTGCGCAAAAGCGACGACCCTTCTGGGACGCCGCCTTTAGTGTTTTAAGGCTATTCGGCTACCTTCACGCGGGGCAACCGAATCGCCTGCATTCGTTAAGCTTACTTAAGCTCGACTTCAGCACCAGCTTCTTCAAGCTTTTTCTTGATGTCTTCAGCTTCAGCTTTTTCAACACCTTCTTTAACTGCTTTAGGAGCAGCTTCAACAAGCTCTTTAGCTTCTTTCAGAC
>CAYGPD010000069.1:0-8969 GCA_964351655.1 uncultured Hyphomonadaceae bacterium
AAGCATTTTGGCTTCATGGCGTGCGCGTTGTACTAGGTCTAGTATAAATCCAGTTGAAACAGAAAAAATGCCGCTAACTGCCAGCATGCCTGCGAGAAAAACAGTCGGGAATCGGCGAACCTCTCCCGTCTTGAAAAACTCCAGAATAATCGGTGCCATCAGAATGAGAGATAGACCGAATAGGCTACAAGCTCCCAGCAAAAAGAGTGATAGTGGTTTTTCTATTCGGACGAGATGGAAGATCATGCGTGAGATTTTGTATCCGTCTTTGAAAGTGCTCAATTTGCTAAAGCTATCTTCCGGGCGCTCTTTATAGGGCGTTTCAATCTCTGCAATTGGCACTTTTAGTTCAAGTGCGTGTACCATTAACTCTGTTTCAATCTCAAAACCTTTTGAAGTTGCAGGGAATGATTTCACAAAGCGGCGTGAAAGTGCTTTGAAACCTGAAAGCATATCCTCAGTTTGGCGACCAAACACCAAAGAGACTGCGCGGGTAAGCATGTAGTTTCCAAAAGTGTGGCCCGGACGATAGGCTTTAGAACTATCGTGAATACGAGCTCCGTTTACAAAGTCGAAGTGTTCAAGCGCAACTTTATCGACGAGTTTTTGCGCGCTTTGGGCATCATAGGTGGCATCACCATCTACCATCACATATACATCTGCGTCGATATCACTAAAGGCGCGACGAATGGCAAAACCTTTTCCTTGGCGCGTTTCCAATTTGACGATAGCGCCGGCTTCAGCTGCGATTTTTGAAGTATTGTCTTTTGAATTATTATCGTAGACATAAATAACAGATGTAGGCATCGCGTCGCGAAAGTCTTTAATAACCCGCGCAATGGTCACTTCTTCATTATAACATGGAATAATAACTGCTACTTTAGCGCCGAGGGTATCTGTTTGAGCCATAGGCTTGGTTTGCGCGTTCACATTAATACTCCTGCATCTAGGCCGCTTAGGATTGCTTTAAGCACAATTTCGTTAAAGTATCCCTTGCAGAAAGAAATTGGACGCGAATTTTAGGTGACAGCTTATTCCTTCGCCATTTTAACTTCCAGAACTGAGCCAGCTTGAATGAGGATTTCTTCTTGGCGAAGAGGAATGTCAATTCCATTTTCTTTAAATAGATCCCACACAGAAAGCATCACTTCCGATCCAACATTGTTGATACCATTTTGAGGGTCGTCCACCCAAAAACGACATTCCAATTCTACGGCTTCATCTCCAAATTCCATAACAAGACAATTTGGGGCGGGATCTTTGAGGACACGCTCAACTTTGCGTGCACCTTCCATCACGAGGGCAGTCGCCATGCGTAAATCAGTTTCATATTCAACCCGAATCCGGCGTTTGATACGCACTTTATTGTCAGAATAACTCCAATTGACAACTTTGTTGGCGACAAGCGCTTCATTAGGAATGAGGTGTTCTTTACCATCACGTGTGACGACAGAAGCATAGCGAAGGCCAAGAGACTTTACGACGCCGTAAGTATCGTCAACTTCGATCACATCATCAGGTTTGATGGAACGATCTGTGAGCAAAATAACACCAGAGACGAAGTTGGCAACAATCTGCTGCATCCCAAAACCAAGACCTACACCTAGCGCTCCACCTAGGACGGCTAGACCGCCAAGTGGAATATTGAGCGAGGTCAATGCAAGGATAACAGCAGCGAAAAACAAGCCGACATGCGTGGCATTGGAAATGAGAACACGGATAGAGGGTTCTACGCGTGGCAATGTATCAATACGCGCGCGTAGCCTTTGAGATATCCAATTCGCACCATACAGGAATAGCGCCGAAAAGATTATCGCACGCACCACAAATGGGAGCGTGATTTGTTCTTCTCCAAAGGGGATTCCGTGATTGTCTAGCCAATGCAATGTAGGGGCGAGCAATCCAAAAACGTTTAGGCCTGCGATGGCCCAAGCAATCCAAGAAATGGTTTTGCGGTATTCATCTGGTACAATGAATGTTGCTGCGCGAATGATAACCCACGCCAGCGTAAGTGAGCTAGCAATGCGTACAAATGCGGCTGCTTGTCCGCTGCTCTCCATCATAGTGAGTGCGATAAACATTCCGCAAAGCCAGAAAAGTGGCCTCACAAGTTGTAGGAGGGGATTTTCTATTTTTTGAGTTAAGTTTTGTGGCAGTTTGCCTAGACCTTTGCGCATCCCGTTCGTAATGGCGGGAGCCATAAGTATTCCGAGAAATAAAACCCCAGCAACGACGCCTACTTGAAGGAGTGTGTCAGGGTGCAAGAGTTCGGTATTGATCCAGTTTAAGCTTTTTTCAGCAAGCTCAAGGCCACGCGATTTAATGTTTTCAATATCAAAGTTTTGAGGTGGGGGAGATATGGCAGGAGCTGCTTCCTGAAGGTTTTGAAAAAAAGAAAATAGCGCCACCAGGAATACTCCAACTCGAAAATTCAATGCCCCTATTTAAACGGTTTTGCGAGGGATGAAAGAGTGAGTGAGGAAGTTAGGCATATTGGGAGTGTAAATTTACATTTTGCGTAATAGTAATTCTAAAATTCTTTTCATAATGTGTAATAATGTTTTGACTTCTAGAGATATTACCCCTATTTGAGCAAATATCGAACACCTAATGGGAAGACTTTTGATGCTACGACGAAGAAAATCTTATTGATGCATATGATCGGGCCAGACTTCTAACATTGAATGGCGCGCGTTTTTTTGATTTTCTTCTGGGTAATAAGCTAAATGTCTGCAAAATTTCGGATCGTAGATCCTGCCTTTCCTTCCTATTCCATTTTATCCGAATTGCCGGCGCATGATCAGAGCATAGAAGCGCTTTATGATCGTTGTTTTGGGCCGGGTCGGTTTGCCAAAACTGCTGAGCGTTTGCGTGAAAACAACATCGCAATGCCATCATTGAATAAGGTGGCTGTGGATAGCAAAGGGAATGTGATTGCCGCTGTGCGTTTGTGGCCATTACAAGTTGGTGAGACGGGGCGTGCCGTATTTGTTGGGCCTGTCGCTGTAGATGATAACTATCGTGGAAGCCGTTTGGGGCTGATCCTCACGCAGCAATGCATGGAGTTGGCAGCGCAGGCTGGATGGCCGCTTGCAATCCTCATTGGTGATGAAGAGTATTTTGGCAAAATGGGTTTTGTGCGGGTTTCGACGAAAGATTTCCCTACTGTGGGATATATTCCACCGCATAGATTATTAGCGATGGAATTAAGTCCAAATGCATTGGCACAAAACATTGGCGCACTTAGCGTCCCTCGCGTCTCCAAGCCAATAGCATAAACCCGAGCAAAAGTGCCATTCCTATCACACCAGGTAGGAGCGGCATTGCTTGAGATGCGCGCACTGCATATCCGTTGCGCTTCTTTAGACCGGCCCAATCTTCTCCAACAGTATCACCCCGCCCATCTATACGTCTAAGATCTGGCAATGCGAGCGTGTCTGTTTCTGAAATACGAAACAGTCCTCCATTCGTGGCATCGGCAATTGGGGCAAGCACATGTGTTGTTGAATCTACATTTGCATATTCTCGTGGATTGGCCGGACCGTTGAGCGCAACAGTCGTCGCGTCTCCCGCGATAGCAGTGTAGAGGCCCAAACCATCCGTCTCTACACTTGCCTCAAAACGACCCGTTTCTGTTTTTACCCATTGTGAAGTCACTTGCTCTCCATCAGGTGTGGTGACGGTCAGAGCGGGCGGGCGATCCGAGAGTGTACGCAAGCTTGCTTTCATCAAGCCATCATCGGCAGCCAGTGTCAGCAGTTCTTCTTCTAGCTCAGGTTCTTTCATCAGCCAGTGCGCAGTACGACGTACGAGCTCGGAATAGGGACCGCCGCCATCATGACCACGTGCCCATAACCATAGTTGATCGGAGAGCAATACGGCCACACGCCCCGCACCTACACGGTCCAGCACGAGCAGTGGGTCACCATTGTCCGTTTTCAGGAGTGTTTCACCTGATGCTGCTTTGGCTTCAACATATCGCTCCCAGCGTCCCCAATTTTTGTCAGATGGGAGAGAGGATGTCACAGTATGGCGCTTGCCCAGTTCTGTGCGTTGCACATTGAATGTATTCTCAATGATCCGGCCTGTGGGTTGTGCTGGTAAAATGGCCGCCAAAGGCGTGCGATATATTGAAGATGGCAGCGCATAAGGTGGCCCCGTGGCAACCAACAACGCACCGCCGTCCGCCACATAGCGTGCAACACCGTCAAAATAAATCATCGGCAACACATTGATGCGTTTGTACTGATCAAAGATCACAAGGTCGAAATCTTTGAGTTTCTCCACAAACAATTCGCGTGTGGGGAAAGAAATCAAAGCCAATTGATTAAGTGGTGTGGGGTCCATTTTTTGTGGAGGGCGCAAAATTGTAAAGTGGACGAGATCAACGGATGGATCGGTCTTTAGAAGGTCACGCCACACACGTGCACCTGAGTGGGGCTCTCCCGTCACCAGCAAAACGCGCAAGCGGTCGCGTACGCCGGAAATATTGGTGGCGGTGCGATTATTTGCCAGAGTGAGTTCGTTCGCGCCTTCAGGCACTTCGACGACGATAAGGTTTGACCCGCGGCGCGGGATATCCAGCGTAATTTTACGGTCTGTGCCTGTGCTTACAGTTTGGGTGGTGAGATATTCTCCATTGACTGAAATCTCCACGCCGACTGTCGCAACGCTTGGGTCATCTACGCGTATGGTGAGTTCTGCAGCGCTTCCCACAATGCCAAAATTGGGGCTGCCTATAATCTCAACACGTCTATCCTGCTCGCCGCGTTTCCCTACAATCAGCGAATGGATTGGGCCAAGTGGCTTTGCGTCATTGCTATCGACGGGCAGGTCATGCACTTGCCCATCAGAGATGATGAAAGAGCCGGCAATACGTTCTCGCGGTGCATCTGACAGGGCAGAGTTTAGCGCTTGATATACATTGGTTGCATCGCTGCCTTTGGATGTTTCTGCGTACTTGAGTTCAAGGCTGGGGTCAGCCTCGATTTTTTGCTTTAAAGCGTCGAGTGCAGCTTGGGCATCTTGCGTACGTGTCCCAAACTCCATGCTTTCGGATTTATCCAACACGACAGCGACAATATCTTTTAAGCCTTCACGCTGCTCTTTTACCCACAAGGGGTTAGCAAGGGCGAGGGTAAGCAATGCAAATGCCATCGCGCGAGTTAGCCAAGCACGACCGCGCAAGAATAGATATAGTCCCCATATCACAATAGATACGGCGACAACCCCCCATAGCCAGCTCCAAGGGATGAACGGATCAAATCCGAGGCGCGCGCTTTCAATCATTGTAAATCTTCGCTCTCTTCTAAGTCACGTTGGCGGCGCATTGTATCGAAAAACTCATCCAAATTTTGAGGGCGTCCTGCAGGCGGTAGAGAAAAATCTGGTTGCTGCGTGTCAGCATCGCTATGAATATCAGCGTCTTTTTCAAGTTCTAGACGGTGTAGCAATGCAGGAATATGCACCTGATCTGCTTTGTAATTTCCTGTCAGGATACACATGACGAGATTAATACCGAAGCGGTACGCCATTTCGCGACGAGTCTCTTGTCCGTCCATTGAATTTAATGGGCGCCCATTGTCATCAATAGCCCATGCGCCGATCCAGTCAGATGAGCCAATAAATATACGTGAGACGCGGTCACCATGTCCTGTTGTATGTGTTTTGCCGTCTGTCTCTGTTTGGCTGACTGTTGCAGAATTATTTGTTTCAATCCAAAGCTGACCAGAGGGAATGCGTCCGGGGAAATCATCAAGCAGATAGAAACTACGCGATAAGACATGATCTGTCGGTGTTGGCTGAAGCGGTGGCACGTCCAATCCAGACAGCGTATCTTTTAGTCTGTTGCTCATTGATTGACCTGGAATGGCATCACGCGTGTCTATCACCAAAGAGCCACCATTTCGAAGGTAGCTATTGAGTGCGGTGATTTCTTGAGGATTTAAGGTCTGTCCGCGATCTGGCGCAAAATAGATCATAGGATAAAGCGTTAGATCATCCACATCTAACCTAACCGCATGGGGCGGCGCAGGTTCTACAGATGTGCGGCGATTTAATTCAGCTGTCAGCCCTTTTAGTCCTGCTTCCAATTGAAGGTTCAAGCTCGAATTAGATGTTTCCACATATGCAAATCGCATACGCAAAGCCGCTTCTTTTTGCTTGCTTGATATGTCTGCTTTTTGCGCATTAGTTTGTGCGTAGGCGGTAGAGCCATCCAGCGGTGAATTTGGCAATAGAACTGCGAGCAAAAGCCCAGTTAGAGCAGCTTTAGAAAAACGACGAAAACGACCTGATATCCAGAGCGCGACGAGCAGGTCAATTAGCAATAGACCAAATGCGCCCATTAGGAACCAGCCTTCTAATCCTTGCCGCTTTTGTTGATCCGATGCAGCGACGACATGTGCATTGCTTGGCCAGCTCTCGATTGCATTTGGCGCAAATTGGCCAGCATTAAGGGCGCGGCTTCCTTGTGGGCCTTGGTATAGTCCTGCGGGTGTATCTTGAGAAGGGCGCGAGTTCATAAAAACATCCGGTGCAACAGGTGATACATTCCCAGAAGGTGCGTTTAACTCTCCAAATGCATCAAGAACGCGAAGCGGTGCAAGGGCACCACTGCTATCTGTTGTGCTGTGATGTTTGCCATTTCCGGCAGATGTTGCGCGACGTAGCATGTTTAGGAACGCGCCATCATAAGGCAAGTCAGACCATTCGGGCGTCGCGGTAACATGGAATAAAATTACGATGCCACGCCCCATCGCTTTGGCTGTGACGAGAGGTGTCCCATCTTCCAGGCGAGCCCACGTTAATGTTGATAGAGCTGGGCTAGGTTGAGCTAGTACTTGGCGTCTTACTAGAACAGTGTCAGCTGGGGTTTTAATATCAGCAAAGGCTTTATCACTTGGAAAAGGTGCTATGGGTTGTGGTTTTTCCCAGCCTAAAGCGCCGCCTAATGCACGTGTTGCGGGCCGCAATGTGGTCGGCGTTAAAACTTGCATATCTGCAGCCGCTAACTTTGGTCCTGCAAATCGAATAAGTGCGCCGCCACTTTCAACCCATTCTTTCAAATCATCTGTACTCGCATTCTCCACAAGAGAGCTATCACCCAATATAATTGCATCGGGTGAGCGGGCGATCATGTCGGCTAAGTCGCCTTCCATAATTTGGGCGTAAGGGGTGAGGGCTTTACGGACATAATAGTATTCTTCAAGGAGCGGCTGGTCACTTTTCTGTGGATCAGCAAGGCCGACGGAGGGCATAAGTGACCTGTCATCCCATAGCCAAACTTGCCCCGTAGAAGCGCTGCCAAGGATGCGAAAGCGTGCAACTTGATTTAATATGGCCGATGGGATTGAGAACTCAGCAATTGCTTCATTTGAATCAGGCTCAAAGCGCGCCACGGTGCTTGCGAGGCTTAGGCCTTCCATGCTTTGTGCTATGACGCGCACGTCCAGTGGGTCTGCTTTTGGTATTCGCTTGAGGGTAATATTAGCGCCACTTGGTGAAGTTGCGGCATTGGTGATGGCATAGCTGGACTGCGGCGCGAAGGATTGAACTTCCAAAGTTGGAAACTTTCCAAGATATGAGGCTAGCGCGTCATAGCCATCGTGCTGCAATCCATCACTAAACCAAATGACTTTAGCAGGAACTAATGAGCTGTTTTCAAGTTGTTTAAGTGCGTAATTAAAGTCAGGTAAGACCGGAAGCGGTTGTGCAATCTGCATACGTTTACGCAGAGCTTCATTGCTTAGGCTATCTTCCAAAGGTAAAGGCAATTGTGTGGGGGCCGTGAACTGGACATGCACATCATTGCCGGCAGTGTTTGCGGTATCGGAAGCCGAAATAACGGCTTTTTTTATATCTTCCCATGCATTTGCGCTGGTCCAGCCATCATCGATGATAAACAAAACAGAACCTGAATTAGCAGCGACTGTTTGTGGAGGTTGAATAACAGGTTGTGCAAAGCCAATAATTGCAAGGGCCGCAGCAGCGAAACGCAAAGCCAATATCCACCACGGCGTTTTATCAGGCGTTTCTTCTTCTGGTTCCAATCCATCCAGCAACGCCATAGATGGCAAGGCGACACGTTTTGGCTCCGGTGGAGTTGCGCGCAACAACCAAAAGATAATTGGCAAAACGAAAAGCCCAAGCAATGCGAGCGGTTGGGCAAAAAAGATTGTGCCTAAGGTCATGTCGCATCAGCTCCTTCATTGCTGGAGGAGGTGGTTATGGTGTGTGCGTCGCTGCGTTTGCGAGTTGGGAGCGCTGAAAAATACTGCGCTATACTGGCAAGCACGGGGGCAGCTGGCGCGTCCGTCACATGAAATTCAACATGCCAGCCCACTGAATGCGCCAATGTACGAATATCTTCTTGGCGTTGAACATATCTCTGAAGATATTTTTCGCGTAGATTTTCAGCGCGTCCTATAAGGCGTTCCTTTAAATTAGACGGTGAAAAGAAGTTTATCCGTCCTTCATAAGGGTAACTGGCTTCTATGGGGTCAGTCACCATAAGCAGCACGCCATGGCGGTTTTTCGTAGCTAATTGGGTGATCCAGTGTGTGAGCTCACTAAGAGGCCGATAAAAATCTGACGCAATTATCATGCTTGCTGCAAACTGGTTTATACTTGGCAATTCAGACGTTTCAGCCATCTGCCAGATGTCTTCAGACATCTTCATCGCAGCACCGCTACCTGATTTTGCTTTTTTCCCACTTCCCAATGCGGCGCATCGGTCCCCAGATTTTGTAACAAGCGATGCGAAGGCAAGAGAAATAGATAGCGCACGTGCTGCTTTTGTCGGCGTGTTTGGTGCGCCGCGCCAGTCAAAACCAGCAGAAGGATCGCACCAAAACAAGAAGGTACGGGCTGTTTCCAGCTCGGACTCGCGCACGAAAAGTTGATCTCCACGCGCAGACTTACGCCAGTCCACACGATTGGCGCTGTCTTCGGTTGTAAAACTTCGATAT
>CAYGPD010000070.1:0-8942 GCA_964351655.1 uncultured Hyphomonadaceae bacterium
GTCAAGATATGTCGAAATCGTAAAAGCAACATTTCCACGTCGGCAGCGTCTATCAAATCTACGTATTGTCGTGGATTGCGCAAATGGTGCCGCCTACAAAGTAGCCCCAAAAGTGCTATACGAACTTGGAGCAGAGGTGATCTCTCTTGGTGTTTCACCTAACGGCTTTAATATTAATGAAGAATGCGGCTCCACTGACACTCGTGCACTTTCTGAAGCGGTTTTAAAATACCGAGCAGATATTGGTATCGCGCTAGACGGAGATGCAGACCGGGTCGTTTTGTGTGATGAAAAAGGACAAATCATTGATGGAGACCAAGTTCTTGGTCTTATTGCTAAAAGCTGGAAAGAAGAAAAAAAATTATCGAAACCAGCTATTTCAGCGACAGTCATGTCTAACCTTGGATTAGAAAAATACCTAAAGTCGATTGGAGTGGAGCTTCGTCGTACGCAAGTAGGAGACCGCTACGTGGTGCAAGACATGCGCGAAGCTGGTGTAAACCTTGGCGGCGAACAATCCGGCCACGTAGTCATGAGTGATTTTGCTACGACAGGCGATGGTCTAGTCGCTGCACTCCAAGTTCTCGCTGTTATATGCAAAACAGACAAACCTGTTTCTGAAATTGCTCATGTCTTTAATCGTGCGCCTCAGCGCTTAGACAATATCAGATATACGGGCACCGACCCACTTACAACGAAACACGTAAAAGCAGTTATAAAAGAAGTATCGGCTAGCTTGGGTGATAAGGGCCGCTTGGTTGTGCGTAAATCGGGTACTGAACCTCTAATACGAGTTATGGCTGAAGCTGAAGAAGAAGACATAATGAACAAAGCTGTTGAAGATGTCGTTGCCGCAGTTAAACAGAATCTCGGATAGAACGAGATTTGCCCATTTTAATTTCACATTGACTACGACATAGAACGCGGATTACGTAGATATATCTATCCCATCCCATATAGATTGAAACAGACTCACTATGACAAACACCGTAAATTCAGAAATTGATCATGAAGTGATCATCATCAATGGCCACAAAACCTCTTGCGATGGCGGTGGTGGGGCACTTGGGCATCCAATTGTTTGGTACGACATGGTGGAAGATGATGTTGTAGAATGTAAGTATTGTGATCGTCGTTTTGTCCGCAAAGGTAGTCCTTTAGACCCCACAAAGTAGACGATTTTATTCATTCAAAAAAAGGCACCTTCTTTATTGAGGGTGCCTTTTTTTATTTATGTATCAGTGTTGTAAAGCTATTGTAGGCGCGTGACCGGAATTCCACCATCTTTGAGCATTTGCAATACTGAATCATCTCCAACAAGGTGAGCTGCTCCAACTGCCACAAAAAATACGCCTTTTTCTTTTTCAATCAATTTATTGATTTCTACAGTCCAATTTGCATTCCGCTTTATCAACATTACATCCATCAATTCCTTAGATCCCATAGATGGATCTGCCATAACGATTTCCGCTAATTTTTTTGTATCGCCAACCACCCACGCATTATCCATTTCAATGATAGATCTGCCTATTTCATCAATCTGACGCACTGTTTCCATCAATAAATTTACTTGAACCTCTGTGTCGAGATTTGCCATAAATGTAAGCTGTTGCTCAGCTGTTTCAAAATACCGCAACTCCTTTTGGGCCGCCAGCGCTTCAGGGACGAGTACCTTTTCGACACCAGACTCAGGATCCTGCCCTTCTGCCATTATCGATTGCATCACGATCATCATCGCAGCAAACCAGGGCTGCATCTTCGCGACTGCTGCAGGAGGAAAATTCAATTTTGCTGCTGCAGCACGTAACGCATCTCCATCATTTGAATTCAACAAAGAGAATAGATCTTCACCTACGGGCATGAAACCTAGTTTTGCAACCGCACGCGCAAGAGAGGCATCTTCTCCTGAGACATCCGCTTCAAAATAAACGACATCCGAACGACTGAATGCCGTTTCAAACTCTTCTGTGCGCCATTTTAAACTTGGCGGCAAAACGTGCACGGTGCCGAAAAGGTAAACTGTAGTATCCTCGTCTCCCGTTTTCCAAAGCGCGGGCCCCTCACCTTTGGCAAGAGGTGCATCTCGCAACACGACTGGGGTTGATTGTGTAATCTCTTTTTTTTCAATTTTCTGCGAACAGGAAGGCAAGGTCAAACAAGCGATAGCCACAGCACTGACGCTTAAAAATTGCTTCAACATAAAGAACTCCAAAATATCTTGGCTCTTAATTTATCAGCTAAACGAAAAACAACCAGCAAGAAATATATAAAATCTCATTGCATATCAAATGAATGATTGAGCGCGCATGGGCATTGCTCTCTTAATTGAGAAATTCAACGAGATACTAAATCTATTTTAAGAGAGATATTTCAAGTGGTGGGCGATGACGGTGTCGAACCGCCGACCCTCTCGGTGTAAACGAGATGCTCTACCGCTGAGCTAATCGCCCCAACCACTTGAAGAGCCATGAAATATACATGTTTCGCTGTAACTGCAACGCCTAAATACAAAAAAAGTGACTAATTTTCATAAAAAAACCTCTCCTGAATATAGGGAGAGGCTTTTCTTAAGAGTCGAATTTAAATTGATTGAATTTTAGATCAACTCAACATTTTTTTACTAATGTGGCGATGGAAGATTCGCACCATTTTCTGGAGAATTACGGCCAAACCCTGCTCGCAAATGCGCATCATCAGCGTCAGTCCAATCCACGGGAGTAATTGGTCTTGTTAGTGCACGTGCCAAGACTTGGTCAATTGTAGATACTGGAACGATTTCAAGTCCTGCTTTTACGTTGTCAGGGATATCAGCTATGTCTTTCTCATTCTCTTGAGGAATAAGAACTGTCTTCACGCCACCACGCAGAGCAGCAAGAAGCTTTTCTTTCAATCCACCAATAGGAAGCACACGACCACGGAGAGTTATTTCTCCTGTCATTGCAACATCGCGAGAAACGGGATTGTTTGTCAGCAATGAAACTATGGCTGTCGTCATCGCTATACCTGCCGAAGGTCCATCTTTAGGCGTCGCACCTTCCGGCACGTGAACGTGAATGTCGGTATTATTGAAAACTGTTGGCCGGATTCCCAGAGAAGCAGATCGCGACTTCACAAGACTATTCGCTGCAGAAATAGATTCCTTCATTACATCTTTCAGGTTTCCTGTGACAGTCATCTTCCCAGGGCCAGGCATTTGAACTGCCTCAATGGAAAGCAATTCACCGCCAACTTCCGTCCAAGCGAGCCCTGTTACTGCCCCAACTTGGTCATCCAGTTCAGATAATCCAAACCGGAATTTCCGAACGCCCGAATAATTGGCGAGATTTTCTTGTGTGATAGTCACGGACAAAGAAACATTCTGCACGATTTCACGAACAGATTTACGCGCCAAGCGTGCGATCTCTCGCTCAAGATTACGTACACCAGCCTCGCGTGTGTAGTAGCGCACCAAATCACGAATTGCGCCATCTGTTACACTCCACTCGCCATCTTTCAAACCATGATCACCGATGATCTTGGGTATAAGGTGACGTTTCGCAATTTCTAATTTCTCATCCTCTGTATACCCAGCAATACGGATTATCTCCATACGATCGAGCAATGGCTGAGGCATGTTGAGCGAATTTGCTGTAGTTACGAACATAATATCTGAAAGATCGTAATCGACTTCTAGATAGTGATCATTAAAAGTAACGTTTTGTTCCGGGTCCAGAACTTCTAACAAAGCCGCAGATGGATCACCGCGATAATCCTGCCCAAGCTTGTCGATCTCATCGAGCAAAAATAATGGATTACCAGTCTTTGCTTTTTTCAAAGATTGGATAATTCGACCTGGCATTGACCCAATATAGGTGCGGCGGTGACCACGTATTTCAGATTCGTCCCGCACACCACCAAGCGACACTCGCACAAACTCGCGCCCGGTAGCATTCGCAATTGATTTTCCAAGTGACGTTTTACCAACACCTGGTGGTCCAACCAAACATAAGATTGGACCGCGGAGTTTCTTGGTACGTGATTGGACAGCTAAGTATTCAAGAATACGTTCTTTAACTTTTTCCAACCCATAGTGATCCCCCTCGAGAACATCTTCAGCAACAGATTGATCTGTATTTACTTCTTTTCGTTCCCCCCATGGCAAAGCAACGATCCAATCTAAATAGTTGCGCACAACCGTTGATTCAGCAGACATAGGGCTCATCTGACGAAGTTTTTTAAGCTCAGCGGCTGCTTTGGCGCGAACTTCTTCTGAAAGGTCTAGAGCTTCTAACTTTTCTTCTAACTCAGCCAATTCATCTTTTTCTTCGCCTTGGTCACCCAATTCCCGTTGAATTGCCTTCATCTGCTCATTGAGGTAATATTCTCTTTGGGTTTTCTCCATTTGGCGCTTCACACGGTTGCGGATCTTCCGCTCCATTTGAAGCATTCCAATTTCACCTTCCATAAGAGCAAACACTTTTTCAAGGCGTTCTGACACATTTGAAAGTTCAAGTAATTCCTGCTTCTCTGCTATCTTAATAGAAAGCTGAGCAGAGACTGCATCTGCAAGTCTACCAGGGTCTGTAATCTGAGATACATTTCCAACTGTATCCGGCGGAATTTTGCGGTTCAGCTTCACATAGCCCTCGAACTGTTCGATCACAGTGCGCATTAGAGCGGAAGCTTCGCCCTCTTCTTGCTCAATTGACTCATCCACCATCTCTACATTGGCGGTGTAGTAATCGCCTTGATCAACTAATTCGCATAACTTTGCGCGCTGCTTTCCTTCGACCAGCACTTTAACTGTACCATCAGGAAGTTTAAGCAATTGCAATATTGTGGCAATCGCACCTGTCTCAAATAGGTCATCTGCAGCAGGATCATCAGTTCCTGCGTCGCGCTGCGCCACTAACAAAATCTCGCCGCCTTCGCTACCCACTTCTTCTAGTGCGCGAACTGATTTATCTCGCCCGACAAACAAGGGCGCCACCATGTGTGGAAACACAACTATATCGCGTAGTGGTAGGACAGGGAGTGATTTGCGTTCTGCCATTTAATTCTCCTACAAGACAGTTATTTCGCAAAACGAAATAAGACTATGTCTTGGATTTGTTACTTCTATCAAAATGTCTGTTCCTGTACGGAGCAACATTCCTTGTCTTAAATGTGGATGCGTCCGCCACAGGCTTCAACCCATGACGGACGCATAAATTTGGATAAACACAGCATTTACTGTAAAATTAACCTCGTCAGCTCCAATTTAGGATGCTTCACCAGTCTCTACTTTAGCTTCACTATGCACATACAAAGGTTTTGCGCGTCCTTCGACTACCTCAGAATTTACAACCACTTCTTCAATTCCGCGAAGGTTTGGCAATTCAAACATGGTATCTAGTAAGATAGCTTCAAGAATTGAACGCAAGCCGCGAGCACCCGTACGACGCGTAATCGCTTTACGAGCCACGGCCAATAGCGCGTCTTCAGAGAAGGTCAATTGCACATCTTCCATATCAAACAAGCGCTGATATTGCTTCATAAGTGCATTTTTCGGTTGTGTCAGAATTTCAACCAAAGATTCTTCATCAAGGTCTTCTAGCGTCGCAATAACCGGCAAACGACCAATGAACTCAGGAATCAAACCAAATTTCACGAGATCTTCTGGCTCACAATCCTGCAAAACGGCACCCACTCTGCGCTCGTCCGGATCAGATACTACTGCACCAAAGCCGATGGATGACCCCTGCCCACGCGCAGAAATAACCTTATCAAGCCCAGCAAATGCACCACCACATATGAACAGCATGTTTGTAGTATCAACCTGCAAAAACTCTTGCTGTGGATGCTTGCGTCCACCTTGAGGAGGAACAGACGCAACCGTACCTTCCATAATCTTCAGAAGTGCTTGCTGTACACCTTCACCGGACACATCTCGGGTAATCGATGGGTTGTCTGATTTACGAGAGATCTTATCGATTTCATCAATGTAAACAATCCCGCGTTGGGCGCGTTCTACATTATAGTCAGACGCTTGAAGCAATTTAAGAATAATATTCTCAACATCCTCACCGACATAGCCGGCTTCTGTCAAAGTAGTTGCATCCGCCATTGTAAACGGCACATCAATAATGCGAGCCAATGTTTGTGCAAGTAGTGTTTTACCACATCCTGTCGGACCAACGAGCAAAATGTTGGACTTCGCAAGTTCAACCTCTGGATTTTTCGAAGCGTGGCTCAACCTTTTGTAGTGGTTGTGAACAGCAACAGCCAAAACACGCTTTGCTTTTGATTGTCCGATTACGTAATCATCAAGCACATCGCAAATCTCTTGAGGAGTCGGAACTCCTTCAGTCGATTTCACGAGTGTCGTCTTATTCTCTTCTCGGATAATATCCATACAGAGCTCAACACACTCGTCACAGATGAAAACGGTTGGACCCGCTATCAGCTTCTTTACTTCGTGCTGGCTTTTACCGCAGAAGGAGCAATACAATGTGCTCTTACTATCTCCACCTGATGCGTTCTTGGTCATAGACACCTCAACTTGTGGGGCCGCTGACAGATACAATTCCTGCCTCCAAAGCGACCCATATGCAATTTCAGTCTTCCTATCGTTTCCGATAGGATCCCCCGTTAAATCGGAAGTATAGACTACAGCTTTGACGATTCCATTAAGATAGAACCGAGATTCAAAGCTAAATTATGGCGCGAGTTCATCACAAACGCCTAAAAAAACTATTCAGCAGAAACAGAACGTTTCTCGAATACGCGATCTACTATACCAAACTTCACAGCTTCTTCAGAAGTCATGAAGCTATCACGGTCAAGTTTTTTCTCGATCGCAGCATAGTCTTGTCCAGTATGATTAACATAAATATTATTTAAACGACGCTTAATGTCGATAATTTCCTCAGCGTGACGCTCTATATCAGATGCAACGCCACGGAACCCACCTGATGGTTGGTGCACCATGATACGTGCATTCGGCGTCGCAAAGCGCATATCTTTTTCACCAGCAGCAAGAAGCAATGAGCCCATACTTGCAGCCATACCAATACATGCCGTCGAAACAGGACAGCTAATGTATTGCATCGTGTCATAAATCGCCAAACCAGAAGACACCACTCCTCCTGGAGAGTTAATGTACATCGAAATCTCTTTTTTGGGGTTTTCCGATTCAAGGAATAAAAGCTGAGCTGTAATTAGCGTCGCCATGCCATCTTCGATAGGTCCAGTGACAAAAATGATTCGCTCTTTCAGCAAACGGGAAAAAATATCGTAAGCGCGCTCGCCTCGGCTACTTTGTTCCACCACCATGGGCACTAGGTTCATCGCTGTCTCAATTGGGTCGTGCATTATATTCGCAGTCTTTAGCTGTCGCCGCGCCAAGAACCGACGCGACTCGTGATGTTTAGGTCAATATTTGGTCTCTAGCCCTATCGCGCAAGACCTCAAATACCAATTTCTCTGTGCACAAAGGCATACTTGCCCAAAATTCACACATAAATTTCAGCATAAACTGAAAAATACTAACTCTTGGTGTGCAAACAAGAGAAAAAACAAAAAAGGCCGATGAACAATTCAACGGCCTTTTCATTTCTATTTGCTTTTGAAGAGATTTCTATTCTTCGTCAAGCGCCTTTTCGAGCTCTTCGCGTGTTACCGTTTTATCGGTCACTTTTGCGCGCTCGATAATGTAATCAACGACTTTCTCTTCGAACAATGGTGCGCGGAGCTGCGCCATTGCGGCAGGTGTCCTTTGGTAGAATTCAATCACTTGCTTTTCTTGACCTGGGTAGCGTTGCGCTTCCATGTTCAAGGCACGTGAAACTTCTTCTTGTTTGATCTCGACTTTATTAATGCGGCCGATTTCAGCAAGAACGAGACCTAAACGTACACGACGTTCAGAGATCTTGCGATATTCAGCTTTAAGATCGTCTTCGCTTTTTGCTTTGTCTTCTTCATCAAGACGGTCAGCTTTTTTCTCTTCTTCAAACTGTTTCCAGATTTGATCGAATTCAGCTTCAACCATTCCAGGCGGCAAGTCAAAACTGTGACGCTCATCAAGCGCATCAAGAAGCACGCGCTTCAAACGTTGACGTGATCCACTCGCAAGCTCTTGCTCGATATTTTTCTTGATAAGGTCTTTAAGTGTTGCGAGATCTTCAATTCCAAGACCTTTAGCAAACTCTTCGTCAATTTCCGCTTTTTTAGGCGCACGAACTTCGTTCACTTTAGTAGCAAAAACTGCTTCCTTACCAGCCAAGTTCTCAGCAGGGTAATCTTCTGGGAAAGTCACTTTCACTTCGACTTCTTGCCCTGTTTTAGCGCCAATTAACTGGTCTTCAAATCCAGGAATGAAGCGCCCCTCACCCAGTACAATAGTTTGCCCTTCAGCAGTACCGCCGTCAAACAATTCACCATCAATAGAGCCTGAGAAGTCAATTACAACAGCATCGCCTTCGCGCGCTTTAGCCGTTTTACCACGTGCTTCAAACTGCTTGTTAGATTCAGCTAGCTTCTCAAGTGCTTCATCAACTTCAGCATCCGATGCTTCAACCACGAGTCGCTCGAGCTCGAGATCCGTTAGATCGGCTGGCTCAAATTCTGGCATAACTTCCACCTTCATGGAGTATTCCAGATCAGCTTGTCCCTCAATCAACTTCTCTTGATCGCATGTTAGATCAATAGCTGGCTGTGCGGCTGGACGAATTTCTTTATCTTCAAGAACCTTTTGAGACGACGAGGTCACTTCTTCTTGGATGATGTCACCCAAGATAGACTTACCATAAGTTTTACGAATGTGCGCCACAGGTACTTTACCTGGACGGAAACCTTTAAGGTTCATCTGCGGACGCAGTTGAGCCATCTTGGCTTCAAGTTTTTCAGCAAGGTTATCTTTTGAGATAACTACCGTATATTCGCGAGTCAGCCCTTCGGACTTGGTCTCAGTGACGTCCATCACA
>CAYGPD010000071.1:0-8903 GCA_964351655.1 uncultured Hyphomonadaceae bacterium
GTCCATACCTAACTAAAAAAACTATAAGTTCAAATTCTAGTTGGCGCACATCGCTGCATTTTTCAACCCTAAACCTTTCACTTCCCTTCACTAAACATCCCCCTATAAGCGACTGTCTTCGCTTTAAAAATGCCCAATTTCTAATCAAACCCACACATCATTGATCACGAAACCACACTCCGCAAAAAAACATGACTGAATTTTCACATTTATTACAATTAGCACTAGAGTATCTTCACAATACCTGTTGAATAACGGAATGGAATTTAAAAGCACTGATTCTAATTATTTTGACGAGATGTTTGGCCACGGCGATCAACCGCGTGAGCCATACAAGAAATATTTTGATTGGCTCACGCGTAAAGACGCAACGCAGCTAAACAAAAAAACAGTTGATGCGGAGACGTTTTTCCGCCGCACCGGCATAACATTTAACGTATACAGTCAAGAAGAAGCCGACGAACGATTGATCCCGTTCGATCTTGTTCCACGTATTATTTCCGCGAATGAATGGTCAAAGCTTACGCTTGGGATCGAACAACGCGTGCGAGCAATCAACGCTTTCTTACATGATATTTACCATCGTCAAGAAATCGTACGTGCTGGCAAAATTCCTGTCGCCATGATTTCTAACAATGTAGCCTTCTTACCCGAGATGATCGGCGTTTCCCCTCCCGGTGGCGTTTACACCCACATCACCGGAACCGATATAGTTCGTACCGATGAAAACGAATTTTACGTCTTAGAAGATAATGCGCGCACCCCGTCAGGCGTTTCCTATATGCTGGAAAACCGAGAAACAATGCTCCAAATGTTTCCCGAACTGTTTTCCCAAATAAAAGTACATCCTGTATCTGACTATCCACGTGATCTTGCAATGTCGCTCTCCAAGTGCAGGCCACCTGCATGTGGCAACCGTCCAGTAATCGCGGTACTTACACCAGGTATTCACAACTCAGCATATTTTGAACATGCCTTTCTCGCAGATCAAATGGGCGCTGAATTAGTAGAGGGTAGCGACCTGCGTGTTGAAAACGGTCGCGTCGCCATGCGCACCACCCGTGGTTACAAAGCGATTGATGTCATTTACCGCCGCATCGACGATGCATTCCTCGATCCCATGAACTTCAATCCAGAATCACTTTTAGGCGTGCCTGGTATTTTGGATGTGTACCGCTCTGGCGGCGTTACAATAGCAAACGCCCCCGGAACAGGGATTGCCGATGATAAAGCCATCTACTCCTATATTCCTGAAATTGTTAAATTTTATACGGGTGAAGAACCAATATTGAAGAATGTGCCAACATGGCGCTGTTCGGACCCAGAATCCCTGACATATGTTCTAGAGAATTTATCAAAGCTTGTAGTCAAAGAAGTACATGGCTCTGGCGGTTACGGCATGCTTATTGGCCCCACTTCATCTAAAAAAGAGATAAACACTTTCGCAGCCAAACTCCGCGAAAAGCCAGACGCCTATATCGCGCAACCTACCCTCTCTCTTTCGACAAACCCGATATTCACCAAAAGCGGCCTAGCACCACGTCATGTTGATTTGCGTCCTTTTGCGCTGATGTCTCCTGACAAGGTCAACATCACACCAGGTGGCCTCACCCGCGTAGCCATGACCGAAGGCTCCCTTGTTGTGAATTCAAGTCAAGGTGGCGGCACAAAAGACACTTGGGTATTAAAGGAATAGAGCATGCTAGGTAAAACCGCCGGCGGCCTCTTCTGGATGTTCCGCTATCTTGAAAGAGCCGAAAACATCGCCCGCCTTTTTGAAACGGGTTATAGAATTTCAGTAACACGTTCAGCTTCTAGCGTTGATGAATGGTCACATATCGTTACGGCAGTGGGCAGCACAGAACAATATCTTGAGCGCCACAGCAGCTATGATTTTGACCAAGTGGTTGATTTCCTACTTCGAGACAGAACACATGGCTCAAGCGTCATGAGTTCCATTGAAGCTGCCCGTATGAATGCTCGCCTTGTTCGCACAGCTCTAACTCGTGAAGTCTGGGAAGCTGTTAATGAAGCATGGATGACACTCAAAGCCGTCCTACAACAGCCCGTAAATGAGGCTGACCTCTCTGAAGTCTTGGCGACTATTCGTCAACAAACATCACAAGTACGCGGTGCTTTACACGGCACCATGCTACGCAATGACATATACAACTTCACACGTATCGGTACATTTATAGAGCGCAGCGACAACACAGCGCGTATTCTGGATGTAAAATACTATGTCCTCCTGCCATCCCTCTCCTATGTTGGTTCCTCCTTGGACAATGTACAGTGGGAAGCAATTTTAAGGTCAGTGTCTGCTGAACGTGCATTTAGGTGGGTTCAAGCCAACGAAGACGAAGATGCCTCTATGCCTATGTCTATTGTGAAATTTCTTATTCTAGACAGCCGCATGCCACGATCACTTTGCCATTGCGCCGAGAAGACTATGAGAAATCTAGTCTACTTATCAAACTCATACGAGACGACTCCAAAAAGCTTAGAGCTCTCGCGCGAACTTCATACATTCACGCGCGAACAAACTATCGACAGCATATTTGATATCGGTTTGCACGAATTTTTGGAAACGTTCATCCAAAAGGCTGGCACACTCGGCAGCCAAATCGAGAAAGATTTTCGTTTCTATGATTAGTAAAAG
Source organism: uncultured Hyphomonadaceae bacterium (assembly GCA_964351655.1). Taxonomy (GTDB): domain Bacteria; phylum Pseudomonadota; class Alphaproteobacteria; order Caulobacterales; family Hyphomonadaceae; genus Hirschia. The sequence continues at coordinate 2,660 of CAYGPD010000071.1, forward strand.
GTCATCACGATGCGCCTAAGCATTTTTCATGAAACTCGCTACCAATATGATGCACCGGTATCATATGCCCTTCAACAGCTACGATTGACGCCAAAAGCGACTGCAGGGCAAACTATCATCAATTGGAAAGTCGAAGTTTCTGGCGGCACACTTCAAACGACATTTACGGATCACCACAATAATAAAGTGGAACTCATCCGCTTTGACCCTGATATTACTGAAATCATCGTCAAGTGTGTCGGGGAAGTTGAAACGGCAGACAATTCCGGCGTTATAGGAGCACATGGTGGATACGCACCGCTTTGGCTTTTTAAACGCACGACACCACTCACTAAAGCAGGTCCAAAAATACAAGCACTCGCTCAATCAGTCCGGGAAAAGGAGCAAGATGGAATTGCCCTTCTCCACACGCTTTGCGATACAGTTTTGGAAAAAGTGAAATATGTTTCTGGCTCGACGCTATCATCAACTACCGGAGAGGAAGCAATCGAAGCGGGCAATGGCGTGTGTCAGGACCATGCGCATGTCTTTATTAGCGCCGCGCGTTTATTAGGTTATCCGGCCCGCTACGTATCAGGCTTCCTAATGACCGATAATGAAGAACACCAGAACGCAGGTCACGCATGGGCTGAAGCTTATGTTGAAAATATTGGCTGGATTGGTTTTGATCCTCCAAACGAACAGTGCCCTGATGCACGCTATATTCGCGTTGCTACAGGACTGGACGCGCGTGAAGCAGCTCCCATATCTGGATTAATTCAGGGCGCGATCGAAGAAAAGCTTGTGGTAAACGTTCAAGTACAACAATAAGGTCTCACGAAAAATTTCGGTTGTGCTTAAGGAGCCGGCTTTATGACATATTGTGTGGGATTGCTCTTAAACAAAGGGCTTGTATTCATGTCTGATACTCGCACTAATGCGGGCATCGATAATATCTCGACATTTAAAAAAATGTTCACATGGTCTGTACCCGGTGAGCGTGTCATTACAATAATGACGGCAGGCAACCTTGCCACAACACAAGCACTTGTCTCAACATTGGACGAGCGCTCCAAGGCACCCGATCAACGCAAACCATCCCTTCTCGAAGCACCGTCAATGTTTCAAGTTGCGACAATCATCGGTGAAACACTACGCGAAATTATCAAGCACCAAAAAGATGAGGGTCAACAAGCCTCCTCAACTTTTAACGCCACTATTATTATTGGCGGCCAGATCAAAGGATCTGAACCTCGCCTATTCATGGTTTATCCTGAAGGCAATTTTATCGAGAGCAGCGAAGATACGCCATTTTTCCAAGTCGGTGAAACCAAATACGGAAAACCTATCCTTCTACGCGCATATAATCCTGACATGAGTTTTGAAGAAGCCGCAAAATTGCTTCTTGTCTCTTTCGACTCAACAATTAAAGCCAACCTTTCAGTAGACTTACCACTTGATCTTCAATGCTATGAGAAAAGTAGCTTCGAACTCAAATACCAAACACGCATTACAAAAGATAATCCCTATTATCAAAGCGTATCATCTGGTTGGGGCAATGCCCTTAAAGCTGCATTTGACGAACTCGAAGACTTCAAGTTTTAAACCAATCACGCTTTAGTCTTAATCGACTTTTTGATATAGAGCCGCGCTTTCTTCACCTGACAGAATGCGTGGCTTGGCAATTGGTTTGCCACTAACGGGATCAAAGAATGGGTTTGTCTTGTAGGTGCCGGTGATTTTCGCCTTTATGACCCCTGACAATATTTTAAATATCGTTCTGCGCTGTCCAACCCGTTTTACCGGACCATTCTTCGCGCTACCTGTATTTACATTGAAAATTTGCGCACCAATCAATTGATCCCGCGCATCTCCCATTTCTGGCGATTGCACACATGTGTGAACCAGCCCCACAAATGCAAATTTTCTATCTTCTAAAGTATTGGCAATCGCGGTGTTGCAGCAGGTGGAATGCCATCTCATCAAGCCTTTCTCAGCCAAGCGCGTACAACCTATATTTTCTACACCATGATCAATACGGACCAACGCAGGGGATGTTTGGTATATTTCTGTACCACCATGAGAATCCAAGACCTTCGCACCATCTGTTAGAAACGCTCCAGCCTGACAATCTTTGCAATAGCATTTAATGCGATTTACGGTCTTTGAAGATGCTCTCTCAACGCGTCCCGTAATCTTGCCACACATACAACCTATTTGCATTTTCATTCCCCTCACACATCGCTTTCATTAGTCTAGCAAGCTATTTGAAAATGAATACATCTGATTGATCGGGATTATGCCTAGAATGCGTATCAACTAACGCAACGACACGATTGTCAGCGGCCTTCAAAAGAGTAAGCTCCTTTGAAAATCTTTATTCATCTGCATGTTTAGGAGACATACATGTCTTTACCAACTTCATTGAGCGAGCGCTTAAAGCTCCCCGTTATAGCCGCCCCAATGTTTATTATTTCGCGTCCTAAACTTGTAATCGCACAATGCAAAGCTGGAATTGTTGGTGCATTTCCATCGTTAAATGCGCGCAAGCCCGGCGAATTTGAAGAATGGCTGCAGCTCCTGAATGATACGCTAGGCCCAAATGATGCGCCATATGCCGTAAACCTAATTCTGCATCGCTCTAATATCCGCCTTGAAGAAGACCTCGCGCTCTGCGTAAAATACAAAGTCCCAATCGTTATCACCTCTCTTGGTGCGCGCGTTGAAGTCAATGAAGCGATCCACAGCTATGGCGGTATTGTTTTCCATGATGTGATCAACCAGACATTCGCACACAAGGCGATCGAAAAAGGCGCTGATGGTCTCGTGCTCGTGGCTGCTGGTGCAGGTGGTCATGCCGGCACACTCTCCCCATTCGCACTCGTGCAAGAAACACGCGAATGGTTTGATGGACCTATTGCCCTATCTGGATCAATTGCCAATGGTTCAGCTATCGCTGCTGCAAAAGCAATGGGGGCAGATCTTGGTTATATGGGATCGGCTTTTATCGCTACTGATGAAGCAGATGCAGCCCCTGCATATAAGCAAATGGTAGCCGATTGCGATGCTGACGATATAATCTACACAAATCTATTTACGGGTGTTCACGGAAACTACCTAAAACCATCCATTGTCAACGCCGGCATCAACCCAGACGAACTTGCAGATAAAGAAGCCAAGCACATGAACTTTGGTGATATGGGCAGCGACGCAAAAGCGTGGAAAGATATTTGGGGATGCGGTCAAGGAATTGGTGCCGTAAAATCAATTCAACCAGCTGCAGACTTCATTGAAAAACTCAAAAAAGAATATTCAGCAGCGATAGCACGCCTCAGCTAACAACCTTTGCTGGACCATGCACGAGGCAGATAAGTCTCGTGCATGCACCTTAGCCAAAGCAGACCATCACCTTGACTATATCAGGACCATGTCTGGACGGCATCACACGCCCCCCAACGACACATATTTTGTTTCCAGATATTCGTCTAAGCCTTCTTTTGCACCCTCACGGCCAAACCCAGACGCTTTGACACCACCAAATGGTGCAACTTCTGTAGAAATAGCACCGTCATTCACACCCACCATTCCAGCTTCTAAGGCGCGCATAACTCGCCAGACGCGCTTTATATTTTCTGAATAAAAATAAGCTGATAACCCATGTTCCGTATCATTAGCTCGCTGGATAACATCTGACTCATTCTTGAAAGTTTGGATTGCAACAACAGGCCCGAAAATTTCATTCCGAGATATATCCATATCCGATGACACATTCGTCAAAATTGTTGGTTGGTAAAAATTCCCGCCCAAGCCGTGCGGCTCTCCTCCAAACTCTACCTTAGCACCAGCAGCAATTGCTTGTTTTACGAGGGAGGATACTTTTTCCAACCCAGCTTTATTGATCAATGGACCAATCGTTATTCCCTCATCTAACCCATTGCCTACTTTAAGTTTTTTGACCTGATCTATCAACTTCCTGACAAAGGCATCACATATATCTTCATGGACAAAGAAGCGGTTTGCCGCAATACACGCCTGGCCATTATTGCGAAACTTTGCTGCCATAGCCCCTGCGACTGCTTCATCCAGATTAGCATCCTCAAAAACTATAAATGGAGCATTTCCACCTAGCTCCATACTCACCCGTTTCACCGTATCAGCGCATTGTTTTATTAGAATTTTCCCAACGTTCGTTGAACCCGTAAAAGAAAATTTCCTTATCGAACTACTCTTACACATCACCTCGCCAATCGCTTTGGCGTTGGACGTCGGAACTACCTTCAATACGTTGTCAGGAATCCCTGCCTCTCGAGCTAACACCTCTAAATACAAAGCAGTAAGCGGCGTTGCCTCTGCAGGTTTTACGATAATCGTGCACCCAGCCGCCAAGGCAGGTGCAACTTTTCGCGTGATCATTGCCGCTGGAAAATTCCAAGGTGTGATTGCTGCCACCACCCCTACTGCTTGTTTAATGGTCAGCGCCTGCTTGCCCTGTGCATGTGGTGAGATGGTTGCCCCGTATGCCCGCTTCCCCTCTTCTGCAAACCACTCGATAAATGCATTCCCATATTGAATTTCACCAAGCGATTCAGTGAGAGGCTTTCCTGTCTCTAGAGACATGATCCGCGCAAGTGTATCTTTATTCTTTGATATGAGCGCATGCCATTTCAACATCAGCCGCCCACGAGACTTAGCCGTTGTATTCGACCATTCCTCCAAACCATCACTCAACTGAGTAATGCACGCCTCAACTTCTTCGGGTGAATGATCAGAAACGGTCGCAATCAATTCTCCATTTGAAGGGTTGAAAACACTAAGTCCGTCTTTTGTGACAGCTAATTTCTTCAAGACAACTTCAATGGACATACCGCCTCCTAAACATACTCGCCCCGTTTATAAGGTGCGATACAACATACAGCTATTTAGGATGCAACGCGCATTCTAATGAAAGAGTTTCGTTGTACGATTAGAATGCAATAATTTTTTGGAACTTTCCACTGGCAGGGGCAGTAGGATTTGAACCCACGACCCTCGGTTTTGGAGACCGATGCTCTACCAACTGAGCTATACCCCTGCAATGGAAAGAAGCTGATACGCTATCAAACACACAAACACAAGTGAAAGCACCCATATCTACTATATTTTTTTAGCCCACCATTAGAGGTAAGTTGATGGTGATAAAATCTCGTTATTTTTTCTCAATTGTTTCACCAATACGATCTAAATTGGCCCATATCTTGAGTATGCAGCTAATAGAAACACGTAAAACTCGCGTTTCAGGGCAAATATCTGTATATGTGTATCGATCAGATACGGCAGGATATAGTCCTATATAACGTGCTTTTTATAATTAGTTCGCTTATACGGAGAATTTCAAGCGAATCTTGAATTACAGAGGTCGGGAAGCAAAGTACATGAATATTCTAAGACGCATAAAACTCGCTATCGCCGCTGCAATGCTATTTTCAGCTGCAGCCTGCTCAACGCCAGCTACAAATACACAATCAGATGTATCACAACTGATTAAACACCCCTCGACAGAATCTGTGTCTTTGGAAACGGTCCCCCAAAACGAACAAACCTCTACAAATACAAACGCTAAGCCAACTGACAGCCTCGGTTACAAACTAGGTAATGGTGATACATTGCGTGTTACAGTATTTGGAGAGCCTGAACTTTCAGGTGAGTTCCAAGTTGATGGTACAGGTATGATCTCCGTGCCGCTTATTGGTGAAATTGAAGCGGCCGGACGATCAATACGCCAAGTACAGCGCGCTATGGAAGACCGCTTTCGTCAGGGATACTTAAACAACCCACGTATCTCAGCTGAAGTTATCAACTTTCGCCCTTACTACATTCTCGGCGAAGTTAACCGCCCCGGTGAGTACCCATATTCTGATGGATTAACTGTTCTAAATGCAATTGCTACAGCTGAAGGCTATACTTACCGCGCCAACAAACAAAAAATCTTTGTTCGTGGTGCAGGTGAAATGCAAGAAAGCGAAGTGAAACTCACATCAACAACTAAGGTAAACCCTGGTGACACTTTACGCATAGGCGAACGCTTATTCTAAGAAACTAATTAATTTATCTTTTCAAAGGGCGTATTGATACGGTTATCAATACGCCCTTTTATGTTTGATATCCGAAAAAACCAATTTTTTTGCCAAAGAAACCAATTTCTCTTAAAAATACTCTGGACGCCGCCCCTATAAATGCGCTAACAGTCCCTCTCTCTTATTTGAGCGGGTATAGCATAATGGTAATG
>CAYGPD010000072.1:0-8592 GCA_964351655.1 uncultured Hyphomonadaceae bacterium
GCGCGTAGCTGAAATCTTCAAGAAAACACCTTACCTCGCCGACCTTAAACCAGGTGGACGCTATGTCGCCAAAGACATGGGTGAAGCTGGTGGTATGCCAATGCTCATGCGCACAATGCTTGATGGCGGCTATTTGCATGGCGACTGTATCACCGTGACCGGAAAGACGCTCGCTGAAAACCTTGAAGGCGTAAAATTCGATCCCTCACAAAAAGTCATCTACCCCGTCACAAACCCAATCACACCCACAGGCGGTGTTGTGGGTCTTAAAGGCTCTATGGCTCCAGATGGCGCAATTGTGAAAGTGGCTGGATTGGCACATCAACAATTTAGCGGCCCTGCACGCGTATTCGATTCTGAAGATGACTGTTTTGAAGCCGTGCGCGACAAAACATATAAAGAAGGCGAAGTCTTGGTCATCCGTTATGAGGGCCCCAAAGGCGGACCGGGCATGCGCGAAATGCTCGCCACAACCGCTGCCCTTTACGGTCAAGGCATGGGTGACAAAGTTGCCCTCATCACAGATGGACGCTTCTCTGGTGCCACACGTGGATTCTGTATCGGACACGTCACACCAGAAGCCTATGATGGCGGGCCTATTGGTCTTGTGAAAGATGGCGACATCATCTCAATCGACGCTGTAAAAGGCACAATCGAGCTTGAAGTTGATGATGCGGAACTTGCCAAACGCAAAGCTACGTTCAAGCCAAAGCAAAACCTCTACGCAACAGGCGCGCTTTACAAATACGCTCAAACAGTCGGCCCAGCCCACCTTGGTGCCTGCACCCATCCGGGCGCAAAGTTTGAAAAACACATGTATGCAGACCTTTAATCCTGCTGCATAACCATTAGATAAAGCCCATTCTAGCGTCTCGCTTATGAGGTTGTTGGAATGGGCTTTTTTATGGCCCACCCCATGCATTTAGATTGATACCCCCGCCATGTCACAGGCAAATTCACACAGCGACAAACCAATTCTTGGTCTCACCTTTCGCCTCATCGCGATTGCCAGCCTTGCAACCATGTTCATGCTCGTGAAATTCCTCGGGGAGCGCGATGTGCATGTTGTAGAGATGCTGTTTTACCGCTTCTTGTTTGGCTTCGTGATTATGGGGCTATGGATTTTTTATCGTAATGGTGTCGCCAGCTTAAAAACAAAACGTGTCGGGCTGCATGTCTCCCGTGCGTTGACGGGTGCTGTGGGCATGGGGCTAAACTTTGGCGCTGTCATGCTTTTGCCCATGGCCGAAGCTGCCACGATAAGCTTCACAGTCCCCCTTATCGCAACCTTGCTCTCAGTTATATTGCTGTCTGAATTTGTCGGCCTGCGCCGCTGGATAGCTGTGGTGGTTGGTTTTATTGGAATTGTGATCGCCATACAGCCTTGGCACAATAATATCCCGCCCATTGGCGCAGCAGTTGCGTTTGCAGGCGCTGTAATGACGGCGCTGACCATCATTATTGTGCGCAAACTCTCCGCGACAGAGTCTTCAGCCACGATCGTTTTTTACTATACCGCAATGTCCGTGCCCATTTTGGGCATTGCCATGTTCTGGTTTGGCAAAGCCCATTCATGGGAAATTTTTGGCCTGCTCGCGCTGATAGGCGTATTTGGCACAATCGGACAGCTCACCCTGTCAGAATCGCTGCGATACGCCAATGTCGCCGTCGTCATGCCGATGGATTATTCCAACCTGATATTTGCGACATTTTTTGGCTATATGATTTGGGATCAATGGCCCGTCGACTCGCTATGGTTTGGCCTTCCGCTAATTGTTGGCTCCGGCATTTATATCGCCCTGCGCGAACACAAACTCTCCATCCAACGCGCCCAACACCCCGAAAATATCGCGCCATAGGGGAAGAGTAGACGTCATCAGCCCTTTTCTACAACGACGCCGAATCAAAACCTTTCCAATTTATTAATTATCTGCCATAAATTTCACGGACTGGTTGAAGTGGGGTGGGAAAATGTACTTTGGCGATAATGGTGTACCGCTTCTTGAAATAGATGATGAAAAAGTTTTAGAGAACGAACTAAAACCAAAATCTCAAGAAGCAGTATTAATTGCATTACTAACAATTCTTGCGACAAGCGGAGTATGTTTATACTCCGTGTTTTCTAGTACCCCTGCGCTTAACACAGAAATTGTCCTTCCCGTTTGTTTCGCAATGATGGTGTTTTCTCTTATTCCTGTTTTTGTATACTTTTCTAGCAAAGCAATAGAGCAAGGACATCTATCTCAAACCTTCAAAGGGCGTTCTAAGCATAGACATGTGCCTGGTGCTGTTGTCTTAGCAACAGCTATCATATTAGCATTTATTGTTTTTATGGCGCGCTATTTTCACCTCCAACACAATCTAAATGGCTCAGAGGCGATTGTATTAGAAAACAAAGCTGGATTATGGGTCCTTAGCCTAATTGCTTTGTCATTCGTGTTAATGATACTCCTTCCCCGTCTGAGTTCATCGAAAAACATTGGCCGTATTGGAAACTTTTTCGCATCCCTTCTGAATGAACAAACTGGGCTAGGTAAATATCTGGCTATTTTGGGAAACATTATAAGTCGGTTCGATAGTTGGCTCGTTTACATTATTGCACCAGCAGCAGGCGTTACTCAAAAGAAAACCCGCACGCGTTACTTAATCATCATCGGATATTTGCTGCCGTGTGGAGTTTTAGCATGGTACTTGCCAACTCCTTATGGGATATTCCCAATTCTAGCGGCGTTCACAATCTCAATTTCCGTCGCTAGACGTTGGGCATGGGTTGAATCAGATAGAGAAATTACTCTAAGAAACCCCAAATATAGCGCTGAGCAATTACGCGTAGGTGTGGATCAAGACCTTAGGGATGAAGCTCTTTTAGCATTGCTATCCCTTATCATCATGCTTCCGCTAGCCATGCGCCAAGCACACATGCTGGCGTTGGATTTAAACATTTCTGAATGGGGACTTTTCGCTTATCATGAGACCGATAGCGCAGCCTCTAGGAAAAATATTGCTGTTTCCCAATCTGTTGGGTTTATTGAATGGCTAGCTTTCTTTGGAACTGAACTCGCCAAAGCTGTTCCTTTTGTGGACTGGGCGGATATCTATCAGGTCGAAAGCAGGCCAACCATACAATCCGCAGGTCCCTATTCTTTTCATGTTGTTTTTGCTGCGCGTGCAATCGTTGATCTTGTTTTTCTTGGTGCGCTATTACAAGCAATCACTAGTTCATTTAAATTATCCCAACACAAAAAATTATTCTTTGAACGTGAGATCAACGTCTTAGACCCTATCTTAGAAAAATTGGAATTTGATAAATTGGCTCGTTTTTCCAATGGCAAATGGGTATTCAATGAAGATGAATTACTTCGCTTCAAGCACTATGATCACTTTGTTTTAGCTCTTCGCAGAGTAACATCCGATCCAAAATCCAAATTGTACGCTGTGGCTTCGCGTTTGCTAGCTTTAAACAACGTTTCTCCGACGGAACCGGAAGAAGTTTTCATCGAGCTTGTGAGCCGTGAAGATCATTTTGATTATGATCAAATCACTTCCGCTTATGAAGACGCTAGGCAGATAAGAAAAGTAGACTTCGATTTCATAAAATATGCTTTAGGTCGACTGAACGGCTTAGCAAATTATACAAAATTCCGACGTCTTTTGGTGAAACACTTGTCAAACAGCACATACTATCCTCGAAAATCTGCTTTAATTTCTCTGTTTAGAGACATTGGCTTCGGCCCTAATGCTGATACACGGTATGAAGTAAGAATAGTAACGATACCAGTGCTGCTTTGGGCTGCCAAAGAACAAATTTATGGCCATTGGCCCAAACAAACTCTCGAAAATATGGCCCTAAAAGACCCGTCGGTTGCGGTTAGGCGAGAAGCTCACAGCGCGTTGAATGAATTGCGTATTCCGCAATTTGTATGAATGGCCTAAATTTCATCTCTCTCAAATGCAGGAACTAATCCAATGAAAAAAATGGTGATTTTTGCTGTCATTTACTTAAGTAGCTGCAGCGCAGAGAGCTACGATAGCGCGATGGATAGAGGCTATAGCGATGGGTATGCATCAGGCTACAATACCACTTGCAAAATAAGAACGACGATAATTTCCGGAGACTGGGACACCAAAGGCTACAAACAAGGATATGATACCGGCTATGAAGCAGGTTCTAAAAAATGCCGTTTAGATCAACCTAATCTCTAAAATATCAAAACTTATCCCCCTCCTGAAAACCTCATGCATACTACATCCATCACACCTCATGGGGCGGCTCGCGACCGATCGTGCTGGGGTGGGATGGTGTACCCTTCAAACCACATGGCGCATTCGGAGTGTCTATGCAGGTGTTGGGCGTGCTCTAGGGGATATCCTTTGCGGGGGTGGCTGTCGTCATCCTTAGCGGGCTTTGGGGGCAGGAACCCCTTATAAGAAGGAACCTCACCACGGTAAATCACCATGCGAGGCACGCAGATTTGCGGCCTACTTACCTGCTGAGGCCCGTGTGCAGATCGGGTCTTGGCTATACTGCCAAAAATCTGTGTGCTTCGCGCCCTGATTTTACGAACAAACCTTATACTCTCGCATCAGAAATGGTGGCGGAGGTTTTGGTGTATGTGACGCTCAAATCGCCGGCATATCTACAGCGAATCTAAACACTGACATCTCTTGCCCAAGACTGCGCCATAGCCTACCAGCAAGACAGACGACTCATTAAAAAGTCGCAGAGAATACGGATCAAAAGCTAGGTTTACATCCATAGCCTGAGCCGAGTTTGCAAAGGGGAGCAAACGTTCATGATGCTACGCATATTGCGGTCCTTGGGGCCTGCCGTCACTTTTCCATCCATGACAGAAGCCATTCGCGCTGGTTTTGGTGCGTTTGTCGGTTTGGGGCTAACGGGTCTCTTCGTTCTTTCGCCAATCATTGATCTGCAAACGGGTCTCTATCTTGTTGCGCCCTTTGGGGCCACGTCCGTATTGCTATTTGCCGTCCCAAACAGCCCCCTAGCCCAGCCTTGGTCGGCCATTGTCGGCAATACCATCGCCGCTATCGTCGCAATTATCATTTGCATGTTCATAAGCGATCCAACCTTGAGCATCGCAGTCTCGGTCGGCCTCGCAATCACAGCCACCATTCTTTGCCGCGCCGTGCATCCCCCCGCAGGCGCTGTTGCGATGACAGTCGCCATGAGTCCCGATGCCATTGCGCGCCTTGGCTTTTGGTTTGCGCTCACCCCCATCGCCATTGGCACAACCGCGCTCGTTATCGTCGCGATCATCTACGCCAAGCTGACAGGGCGTCATTATCCCTTTCGTCAATATAACGAGCCAAATCAGCACAAGACAAATGATTTAGAACCCATTGAAAGACTTGGCCTGTCAGAACAAGAACTCACCGATATTCTTGAGCGTTATAGCCAATCCTTCAATCTTGGTGTGGAAGACCTTGCCCGCCTTATCGGTGCCGCCGAATTACAAGCAGCCGCCCACAGAACAGGCCCGCTCATCGCCGACAACATCATGTCGCGCAATCTTGTGAAAGTGCCGCCAAACATGCCGCTATCAGATGTTGCCGACCTATTCAGACGCCATAAATTCACAGCCCTTCCCGTTGTCGACTCTGAAGGCACTTTTCTTGGTGTTATTTTCCAGATCCACCTGATCAATCGCGCCAGAGAAGATTCCCTTCGCCTACATCGTGGTTTTGAGCATGTCTTAAAAAGGCTTCTTGATCCTAAGAGAGAACAACCCATCCGCGCCGAAGATATTATGAGCGTCACCATTCCCCGCGCCTTTATCTCAACGCCCATCGCCGCCCTGCTTCCCTTAATGGCTGAGGGCGATATCGAAGCCATTCCAATCATGGATCATAAGAAAATCATCGGCATCGTCACCCGCACCGACCTCATCGCGGCCCTCGCCCGCACCTATTCCCAACCAGTGATGGAGTGATACAGAGTGAACAAGTTAATAGTGGCATCAAGCCAACGATGTACCGATTAAATACTTGAGCAAAAGCAAGACAGCAAGTTGACAAAAACAGCAAATTCTCGTTTCGATTGAACATATTATTATTTCTTTGTGGGGGGAATAAATGTCCTTTAGTGAAAAAATTCTAGCATTGGCAGAACTTGCCCAAAAACATCGCACTCATTTATTAACCGAAGAGGCGGTAAAAACATCAATTGTTCTGCCGATGTTTCAGGCATTGGAATTTAATCCGTTCGACCCTCATGAAGTTGTCCCAGAATTTATAGCTGACGTAGGCATAAAAAAAGGTGAGAAAGTCGATTACGCACTTAAAATTCATCAAACGGTTTCAATTCTAGTTGAATGCAAAAGCCCTACTGTTGAGTTAGACCTTAAACACGCTTCACAACTATATCGTTATTTTTCAGTGACCGATGCTAGATTTGCAATTCTCACCAACGGGTTCGATTGGGAGTTTTATACAGATTTAGATCACTCGAATAAAATGGATAGTCGACCATTTCTTTCTTTCAATCTGGCTGAAATTGATCGCACATCAATTGCAGAACTTGAGCGATTTAAAAAGTCTGAATTTAACGTTGAACGTATACTCAGCACCGCAACCGACTTAAAATACGTTTCTGCGATAAAGAAACACCTAAAATCCGAATTCGATGACCCTAGCAATGAACTTGTATCGCTTTTGGGCAAGCGTGTTTATGAAGGCGGTCGATTTACAGCTCAACTCCATGAACAGTTTTCTGTACTTATAAAAAGAAGTTTTAGTGAAGTTCTTAGAGAAAAAGTGAACGCAAGATTATCGAGTGCGTTGGCACAAAATATGGCGCGGACGGAAGATGAAGACAGTGCTACGGATGTGAGCGAAATAGAAACCACGGAAGAAGAATGGGATGGTTTCCGTATTGCTATCGCTATCGCGTCAAGGGTAATTGAGCCCTCAAGGATAACTATTCGAGATCAACGTAGCTATTGTGGAGTTTTGATAGATAACAACAATAGAAAACCACTGTTGAGAATGTGGTTCAATAGCCCCAAAACAAAATACCTAGGATTGTTTGACGGCGAAACTGAAGAAAAAGTAAGCGTTAGTTCACCTGTAGATCTCTACAAATTTTCAGACCGAATATGTAAAACAGCAGAAAAATATTTAACCTAACCCCCGTATCGCCTCTTCGACGATGCGGGCTACGTCATCGACATAGCGTTCGGCTTTTTTCTCGCCGACGCCTGCAATGCGTAAAAGGTCATATTTGCTGAGGGGTTTTGCAATGGCGATTTCGCGCAGGGTTTTGTCGTTGAAAATAACATAAGGCGGCACGCCCGTATCGCTGGCTAATTCGCGTCGCCAATCGCGCAAATCCTCAAACAGATCAACTTGATCCGTGCTGAGGCCATCGCGGATATTGGTGCCGCTGGATTTGGTTTTCTCGCGCTTGCGAATTTTGGTCGGGTCTTCGCGCATGGCAATCGTCACATCGCCGCTAAACAGCGCCAGCGTCATCTCTTTATCGGGTGCATACAGCGTGGGACGATTATCATTATCATCTTCCGCCAAATACCCATCAAACAGCAATTGATCTATCACTGAGCGCCACCCCACAGGGCCAAGCTCTGATCCCACACCATATGTGGTGAGCTGCGACATGTCCTCGTCAATCTGATCTTTCGCATCACCGCGCAAATGCGTCACCACACGCCCGCGTCCATAGCGTTGCCCCGTACGCAAAACCGCAGACACAACCATTTGCGCCCAACGTGTCGCATCATAACCTTCACTTCGGGGACTACGGCAATTATCACACTCGCCGCACTCTTTCACATCCTGCTCGGCAAAATAACGGCGCACCCCTGCCCGCCGGCATGCCATCCCGTCCAGAAACCCAAACAACTGACGCGTCTTGCGAATCTGCACTTGGCGCACATCTTCCACAGCGTCCGATTGCTCTGCCCAGCGCACCAGCTTGCGCATGTCAGACGGCGAATACAAACAATAGCCCTCTGCCGTTTCACCATCACGCCCACCACGGCCCACTTCCTGCCAATAAGCCTCAATGGATTTTGGCGGGTCCGCATGCACCACAAAGCGCACATCGGGCTTATCCACGCCCATGCCAAATGCCACCGTCGCACACATCACAAGATTATCTTCCAGTAGGAAACGGCGTTGTCGCTTTTCGCGTATCTCTGCATCCAACCCCGCATGATAAGCCAAAGCCGGAATACCCGCCTTCTCTAAAGCTTGAGCAATGCGTTCCGTACCATCACGCGATCCGGTATAAACAATGCCAGACTTACCCGCCTGTGCCTTCACCAGCTGTATAACGCGATCTGTGCCTTTACCGTCTTTACGTTCAGCATGGAGGATTAAGTTTGGACGATCAAAACTATCAACAATCTCTGCTGCTGTTTCCAGGCGCAATTGTGTTTTTATATCTTGGCGCGTACGTGGGTCTGCTGTCGCCGTCACTGCTATACGTGGCACATTGGGGAACAAGTCTTTCAACTCTCCCAACGCCCGATAGTCAGGCCGGAAGTCATGTCCCCATTGGCTCACACAGTGTGCTTCATCCACAGCTATCAGTGAAAGATCCAATGTCTGCAA
>CAYGPD010000073.1:0-7950 GCA_964351655.1 uncultured Hyphomonadaceae bacterium
CTGTAATAAAACAAGAAGGCCCGCTCTTATGCCCATTCAGGTTGCCAATCAAGTCCCTAATACAAAGTTTACCAATAACGAAGTTTTGCAAAACTCTGGAAAAACACTTCAAAAAGCGACTGGAGCTATCGCACTTGCAGATGGCACTATCATTTTTGGACGTGGTTCTGGAGCAACTGGAACTGTTGTCGGTGAGTTATGTTTCAACACCTCTATCACTGGTTATCAGGAAATCCTGACGGATCCGTCCTATAACAATCAAATCGTAATGTTCACATTTCCTCATGTAGGGAATGTGGGAGCAAATGACGAAGACAACGAAGAAAGCAGCATCAACGGCGAAGCAGCTGCTCGCGGCGCTATCTTTAGAGCTCATCCGACCCCTCCAGCGAATTGGCGCTCTAAAGATCACCTTGGGGCCTGGTTACGAAAAAAGGGTATCGTGGGTATCTCAGGCGTCGACACACGCGCCCTCACCCGCCGCATTCGCGAAGGCGGCATGCAGAAAGTTGCAATTGTCCACGCTCCTGATGGTGTCATAGATAAAGCTGCTCTTCTTGCAACAGCTCGTGCATGGGGCGGTGTTGAAGGTGCTGACCTCGCTAAAGATGTAAGTACGACAGAACGATTTGAAACGTCCGAAGATCTCTGGCACATAGTAGATGGCTATAAAAACACAGATGCAGCAACCTATCATGTTGTTGTCGTTGACTTCGGCGTAAAGAAAAACATTCTGCGTAACCTTGCTAGTGTAGGTGCACGCGCCACTGTAGTTCCTGCCACGACATCTGCGGATGACATCCTTGCTTTAAATCCAGATGGAATTGTACTTTCAAACGGGCCGGGAGATCCAGCCGCTACCGCAGTGCATGCAGCCCCAATGATCCGCCAACTGATAGATTCGAACAAACCAATCCTTGGCATTTGTATCGGACATCAACTCCTTGCATTGAGTCTTGGTGCTAAAACTATGAAAATGGCGACAGGCCATCACGGTGCGAACCACCCTGTGAAAGACTTGGATACTGGAAAAGTCGAAATCGTTTCAATGAATCACGGCTTCACAGTGGACCCAACCACCCTGCCAGAAGGCGTGATCCAGTCTCACGTGTCACTTTTTGACGGCACAAATTCAGGGCTGAAAGTTGTCGGAAAACCGATTATTTCAGTACAACATCACCCCGAAGCAAGCCCAGGACCGCAAGATTCATTTTACCTCTTCAAGCGTTTCGCAGACCTCATGAAATCATCAGCATGCTGATTAAATACATTTATGAAGGTTTTGTGGCACTGCGCAAAACTGCTTGCGGGCCTAAAAATTAAATGCCATTCGACATGAAAACGAAGGGGGAGCCTTTCGTTTTCGTGTGGAGTCGAAGATTTAGGCGGGCTGTTTGATGGAAATTCTGGGCACGAATATATGGGCAGTTATAGGTTTTGCCTTCGCAGCCTATGCGGTTGTCGGAAACGATGCACTCCAAACCCTTGGAACATTCATCAACTCAAATCGACGCCTACCATGGTGGGTGCTTTATTTATTTGCTGTTTCCATTCTACTCGTAACATTTTATTGGGGTTGGCAGATATCTCAAGGTGACGTGTCTTGGGGTAAACTAGACAACACATCTAAGTTTCCAATTTTTGAAGTGCATTGGTACCACGTTCTTCCACCAATGGTACTGTTGCTACTTACACGCCTTGGAATCCCTGTTTCCACAACGTTCATGGTATTAGCCACTTTCGCTACCATGTCCGGCATGTATTCCATGCTCACTAAGTCGCTGATGGGTTATGCAGCTGCCTTTATTACGGGTGGACTTATATATGCGGCCCTCGCGCCTACGCTTGAGCGCTGGTTCTTAAAAACCGCCGATAGTCAGCACAACCCTATTTGGGTTGTTCTGCAATGGGTGACCACAGGTTACCTCTGGGGTGTTTGGCTCATTCAAGACTTTGCCAATATCTTCGTTTACCTTCCAAGAAACCTCCCAGATGCATTTAATGTTGGCGGAGAAATTGTTCAGGCAAGTTCAAAAAGCGCACAAGCCATTGTGGACAAATGTGCATCCCTCTTCGTGGGCCAATCAGACGCTATTGAAACGTGTTTGTCAGGGGTTACAATTGCCTCCCGCGCAAACAACCTAAGCTTTCTCAATGCAACGCTCGGCATGGCTTTAATCGCCGTTTTTCTTTTGATCACATTCGCAAACCGCGGTGGACCAGTTCAAAAAATTCTTCTCACAAAAACTTCCGTGACCGACATTCGTTCAGCCACAGTGATCGACTTTATCTACGCTACTCTTTTATTCGCTTTCTCTGGAAACCTTCAAGATTTTGGTATCCCTATTTCAAAAGTGCCAATGTCAACAACTTGGGTCTTCTTGGGGTTAATTGCAGGCCGTGAGTTTGCTATTGCGACACTGGACAAAGTACGCTCCACAGGTGCTACCGCTAAAATCGTTGGGATGGATTTAGCAAAAGCGACACTTGGTATTGTCATCTCAGTCGTCCTCGCGCTTTCAATGCCCTATCTGGCACAACAATTTAATGGGAACAGTGACGAAATCTCATCTCCCCTAGAAATGCCTTCACAATAAAGATGGCTTGAACGCTTACACTCCATCCAGCTTTGGTATGTCTCCATACTTTTAAATGATGGTTGTATATTCAAAATAACTCCCCTACCAATATTTACTCATGTTTGTTGAAGGGGTTGGGAATATGAAAAACATATTTAAAACGACATGCGTAACTATTGGGGTGCTAACATGTAGCTACATGTCCCCCGCTTGGGCAGATGCCCAAGAAGACGCAAACTTCATTGCAAGCAAACTCGCATCTGACGATGTCATAGCTGTTCAGCTGGAGGCTATCAGAGGCATCCTAACACCTACCCTCCAAGTGCAGTTGGAACAGTCTGGTATAAGGCTATCACCTAGCTCCCTACGGATATTTACAGATCTATTCGTAGAAGAATTCTCGGTTGTATTCATAAACGAATTCCGCAAAATAACCGAACAAACTTATATTGAACATCTATCTGCTTCAGAGTTAGCCGATTTTCGCGCCTTTTTGGAATCCGACTCAGGTAAAGTTTACGCAGAAAAACAAGCTGATATTCTTACCAGCCTCACAAAAGCTGGCGAACTAGTTGGAATGAAAGCCGGCGTAGAAGCTGCACCTAGAATCCAAAAGCGACTGGATAGCAATGAAGATCTAGGCTTCTCAAAATCCGAGCTTGAAGCTCTGCGAGGGCTAAACTAACCCCTCTCTACCGCGCAGGCAAAGGTCCGCACTTTTGCTCATATAGCTCAATATATTGCGGCATAACATCGATAAAAGCCTGCGCGCGCTTTTCTGGATCTGGGTGAGTGGACATAATCTCTGATTGGCGCTGACCGCCCCCCAGTTGAGCCATACGTCCCCAAAGCTCAGGAGCCTCACGGGGATCATAGCACGCACGCGTTAGCAACTCTAAGCCAATCATGTCTGCTTCGCTTTCATGTGCACGGGAGAACGGTTTCATAACGCCTACATCTGCGCCCATACCAAAAGCTCCCATAACTGCACGTTGGGCACCCGCGCCCATATCTCCAACACTAGCCCCAACCGCCATTTGACCAAATTGCATCATCTTAGCTTGGCTCATTCGCTCTGCCCCATGACGCGCAAGCGCATGACCAATCTCATGCCCCATAATTACAGCTATTCCATCTTTATTTGCAGCAGTCGGTAATATCCCCGTATAAAACGCCACCTTCCCGCCAGGTAAACAAAAGGCGTTAGGCGTATCAGAAGAAATAACCTGAAACTCCCATTGGAATTTATCTGCAAGCGTCCCCCAAGAAGGTATTCCTCCTGCACTTTTGCCCATTCCCATTAGTGGTGCACCTTCTTGCTCCCACTCTATCGCTGCACGCGCGATATCTTCTCCTACCTTATTCACGATTTGCACAACTTCGCGTTCATCTAGCGAACAGGCGTCTACCCCTCGACCGCATAAAACAGGTTCAGATTGTAGAATTTGCATATAAGACTGGTCACCCAGCGCGACTTCCTGCTCCACTGACATCGTCACCATTTGCTTGCGACCTGAAATTCCAGTTTTCTGATTGGAAAACCAATAAAACGCCAACCCAGCTATCACCAGTCCAATAATTGGGAGACGACCACCTAAAGCACTAAGAAGTCCACCCCGGCTAGAACGCTGTCCTCGTGAGTATGTTGGAATACGCATGCAGTCTCCCCTTGAACCTTAGAACGTCTTCAAATCATTTACGCTGAACATAGCCTACACTTTTAAGGAATTAAAATACTTCTTATCAGCTAGCTGCATTTCTTAATTCGTTGCCATGCATTGCAAGCCCGTTTTATGGCGATATAACCGATGCTCTATGTTAACAATCTTGAAATGTTCCATATGCCCGCCACACCATCAGATCCCGCCAACCACCAAGCAAACGCACCTATTCCGTTCAAGGTGCAGATTATACCTGTTACGCCGTTGCAGCAAAATTGCTCATTAATTTTTGACGAAAAAAGCAAAGAGGCTGTATTTGTAGATCCGGGCGGAGATGTAGAACAGCTGGAAGCCGCGCTTAAACACTTTGATCTAAAGCTTACAAAAATATGGCTGACACATGGTCATCTAGATCATGCCGGCGCTGCACAAGCACTCAAGGAATCATGGAATGTGAAAATTGAAGGGCCACATGAAGATGATCAATGGCTCCTTGATGATATTGAACGACAGGGTGCAAAATATGGCATTACCGACGGCCGCAACACCCGTTCAGACCGCTACCTTTCAGATGAAGATACACTCGAGTTCGCAGGACATACATTTGGAATTGTTCACTGTCCCGGACACACACCTGGGCATATCGTCATTTACAATAACGCCGCAAAACTTGCTTTTGTGGGAGATGTAATATTTCACGGATCGATTGGGCGCACAGACTTTCCACGCGGTAACCATCAAGATCTACTTGATTCCATTACCCAAAAGCTATGGCCGCTAGGAAACGATATGCGTTTCATCCCTGGGCACGGTCAAATGAGCACATTCGGACAAGAGCGCCTTACTAATGGCTTCGTTGCTGATTCTATTCTAGCCAAACGATAATCACATCTATTCAGCGCGTCGTTCTTCGCCTTGATATCGAATATTATGGAGGCGTCGACGGCATGGTCCAAAATACTGAGCCGTACGCACAAAAGCGCGGTTTCGTCCTACAAAGTGCACAAGCTGACGCCACAGATCATTACCCGTAAAAGGCAACGCCATTACTCCATCTACACCACACCGTATCCCCTCTTGCACAATGCGACGAGATGGCGTCGATGTCATAAGTAGCACAACCGCATAGGGGTTTGATGCATCTTTTTCAGATCGAATCGCTTCAAGAAGCGGCGCGAGTGCCAACCCCGGCATGTGATTTATAATTATAATATCACGGTAGTTATGCCTAATGGCTTCTTTCAACTGACCAACTTCTTGAACAGCTTCAATTCGCTTAACGCCGAATGCTTCCAATGCTGTTTTCTCGAGATGGACCAAATTCTTATGGTGACTAAAGATTAGGACATCAATTGCATTCAGATTGGTCGCGCGCACATGATCCCCTTTCATTTCTCTACTTACGTTTCACCATTAATACAGGAAAAGTCTGCCATTAATGAATTAACATCTATTGAATAGCTACACTGAAATCATCCCAAACAGGCATCAACATTACTGATATCTACACAACCAGATTTGATTATTGTTCTCGCACTTTTTTATATCACACCCCAACTGGGTCGCACCCGCATTGTCACGTCCAAACGGACCTGCTTTCTGCGTAATCAAAGACTCAACAAATGTTTTGGGAGAAACATTCAACAATCGCGACTGACCTTTACTGTCCTTGCCGGCAGGCACCACATAAATTGCCTCCCCACTAGCGCTGTAAACTTTAGTCTCGGCAAAACTACACATACCTTCTGGCAGTTGCCTGATTTGCAGTTGCGCACGTTGAGCTAGGCTCGTCGACCACTCCAGCCCTCTGGCTCCTTTTGCCTGCAAAGCATAGGTGTGCGCTTGAGTCGTTCCTGAGAGCTCATTGGGTTCTGGGAATTGTTTTTGTGCTGCCACCACACTTCCACCAGTTCGCACACCATTTGATATTTGAGCTTCAGGAATCGCCTTTTCACCCACCTTTGCAACAGGCGCAGTTGCAACCTTTGGTCCGAGTGAAAGGTCATCTTCAGGCTCAACAGGAGGAGGTGCTGGCTTCACTTCAACAGCTGGCGGCAAAGGAGGTGGTGCAATTTGGACACTTTCTGAAACAGTTTTGCATCCGGCGACAACAAACAAGCACCCCAAAATAATAATGCGTGGACCGAAACTCACACGACTAACTGATAATGTTTGTTCAAAATTTTTCATGATGCTCTGCCTCAAAGTCACACTCAATACTCAGGACACGGAACGAATCCGTACAAATAGTGCTTTCCATTAGTATAAACGACTATAACCTAGCCTCAAATAAGATTGAATTTCCAGTGATGATTATCTCCTTTGCCAATCGTTAAATCGGAGAAACAATGGTAACTTAATGCCATCAACTCCGACCATCCAGCAAAAGAATCAAAATTAGATGCAAATTCGATAGCATATGTGGCTTGCACCAATACGCTCAGGAAGCTAAACCCACCAACAATTTGCCCATGAGTGAGCATTACATTGCTCATGGCCACATAAACGTTGCGACCTAAAGACCCTAAGGACACACCTTCATGCCTAAACGTACCGATATCCAATCCATTCTTGTGATCGGCGCAGGCCCAATCGTCATCGGCCAAGCGTGTGAGTTTGACTATTCTGGTGTTCAGGCAATCAAAGCCCTAAAAGAAGAAGGCTACCGCGTTATCTTGGTGAACTCTAACCCTGCCACCATTATGACTGACCCTGACCTGGCTGACGCAACATATATCGAACCGATTACTCCAGAATTCGTTGCAAAAATTATCGAAAAAGAACGCCCAGATGCAGTTCTACCAACTATGGGTGGCCAAACTGCATTAAATACAGCACTCGCACTCGATAAAGACGGAACACTCAGTAAATACAATGTAGAGCTCATTGGTGCAAAAGCTGACGCGATAGAAAAAGCTGAAGATCGCGAAAAATTCCAAGTTGCTATGACCAACATTGGGTTGGAAAACCCAAAATCAGTAATTGTATCAGCGCCCAAAAAGCGCGATGCGAACGGCAAGGTAACGGGCAAAGACATACTTGAAGGCCTCAAGAAATGTATGGACGCAGTCGATGATATTGGTTTGCCTGCGATTATCCGCCCTGCATTTACATTAGGTGGTACAGGCGGCGGTGTTGCAAACAACCGTCAAGAATATGAAGAATTTTGTCGCTCGGGCATGGAAGCTTCCCCAACAGGGCAGATTTTGATTGATGAAAGCCTTCTTGGCTGGAAAGAATACGAGATGGAGGTTGTTCGTGACACAGCCGACAACTGTATTATTATCTGTTCGATCGAAAACATCGACCCAATGGGCGTCCATACAGGCGACTCTATAACTGTTGCGCCAGCTCTTACGCTCACAGATAAAGAATATCAGATCATGCGTAACGCATCGATCGCCGTTCTACGTGAAATTGGTGTCGAAACTGGTGGTTCAAACGTACAGTTTGCTGTTCACCCCGAGACGGGCCGCTTAGTCGTTATTGAAATGAACCCACGCGTTAGCCGCTCATCCGCTCTTGCTTCCAAAGCAACTGGTTTCCCTATCGCCAAAGTCGCTGCAAAACTCGCAGTTGGTTACACCCTCGACGAATTAGACAATGATATCACAGGTGTGACGCCTTCTTCGTTCGAGCGGACAATTGATTAGGTGGTCACAAAGATCCCTCGCTTCGCCTTTGAAAAGTACAAGGGTGCAAACGAGCTA
>CAYGPD010000074.1:0-7733 GCA_964351655.1 uncultured Hyphomonadaceae bacterium
GCCTTGTGGAGCGGAGTATGAACATTTCCCTTGAAAAATCAAAATTAGTGTCGCCTGAAAATGCACTCGCTGGTCGAAGTGAGGCTTTGCCAACGGCCAAAACGCATTTTGTGAATGGAAGGTCGCTCAAAGGAGATATTCCAAAAGGCTTTAGCGAAATATATCTTGGGCTTGGCTGTTTCTGGGGAGCAGAGCGCCGCTTCTGGGAAACAGAAGGTGTGTATGTCACATCTGTTGGCTATCAGGGCGGCTATACACCCAATGCCACTTATGAAGAAGTCTGTTCAGGGCGCACAGGTCATGTGGAGATTGTCCATGTTGTTTATGATCCCTCGGTGATTAGCTTAGAGGGTGTATTGAAAGTGTTTTGGGAAGCACATGATCCAACCCAAGGCATGAAGCAGGGGAATGATTTGGGAACGCAATATCGTTCTGCTGTGTTCGTTGTAAATGATGCTGATCTTGCGCGCGTTGAGGCAAGTCGTGACGCTTATCAAACAGCACTGAGCGACGCTGGAAAGGGAAAAATTACGACGGATATTTCTCTTGCGGGTCCCTATTATTACGCTGAAGAATATCATCAACAATACTTAGCCAAAAATCCATCTGGCTATTGCGGTCTAAAGGGAACAGGCGTTGTCTGTATTTAAGGCAAATTGAAGTGTAATCAAAAGCGCGATAGGATAAACCTGTCGCGCTTTATTTTTATTCGTCAATTGGGTTAGATTGTTATATGCCGCCTCGGGTAATTGAGAAACGACGGCGTGTTCCAAGCATTTTCTGACAATCGGAAATCGTTTGCGCGGCAAGCTCAGCTGTTTTGAATTTGCTTTCGGCACGAAGAGCTTCAAGAGCATCCGTAAGATGACCAACAGATTCTTGTAGAATTGTCGGGTCAAATTTTTGTTCGCATCGTATTTTTAAGGCGCGGCCAAGGTTTATCTTCGCACGAACCCAGCGATCAGGTGTTTCTGAGCGATCGATATTGTCAAGAGTTGCTTGAAGTATCTCAACTGAACGTGCGCGCCAGTCGCCCATATCCGCAAGTGAAAGCTGCACACTACCTGCAGAATAATCATCTTCGATGTCACCGCGAAGTGTCGCATCCATTTTAGGGTTTTGGTTGAGAATACCTTGCAATGCTACAACAACCGGTTCAAGGCGCTCTGCTCTAAAGTCTTGCGGACGTGATAGGGCTGGGCGTAGTTCACGCGCAGTCGCATAGGCAAGTGCCGCTGAAAGCGGGCTTGTCCAATCATCTTTGTTTTTTGGAAGTATAAGTGTGCGATGCTGATATTGGGTATGTTTTTTAGAATCATCTCGGCGAGCGATACGTGCGACGATTTTCTTTTTCTTTGTGCCTTCACCCCACATAACGAGGTCAGCCCCCGCTTGTTTCAAAAGCGATTGGGCTTCTTCTTCGCTGGTTATGCGAACGGGGAACTCAATCACATCGAAAGGGCCACCAAACATAAATCCTTTTAGGTGACTACGTGCTGCTTCAGATAAAAATTCGCTTGCGGCTTTACCGTTTTTACCAAAACCCTGAGTGATAAGCACTCGCGCGCCAATATCTGTCCCACGGCGTACTTGAGATGCCGTTCCAGCAAGGTGAGCTGCGCGGGCTGCGCTCCAAAGCATTTTAAAAACAAAAAGGATAAGTGTCAGAAAAGCTGCCAAAGCAACGATCACACCAAAACTAGCGAGTTCTTGGTGGGATAGAATCCAACTCTCCGCCATGTTCCAATAGCGCAGCGTGCTGGATATCATGCTGTCAAACGTGATGTTCATAGGCGTTGAAAAACCGATCTTTGCAAAGATAATCCCGTATCACATAGTCTAGTTTTGTATGTGTGCGCAACGTAATTAGGCATTCATAGCGCATGAATTGACATAGAGAAATCAAATTAACCAAGTTGATTAATATATGATCAATTAAAGTTAATAACTTCTTAGATGAAATAAAGAGCTCGCTGGAAATATGCGGGGATACTGCAGAACTTATCCCCCTGTGTTTTTCCTCACCTATCTTCGTCACTTTAAAAAGTGAGGGAGGGGTTCAATTGTCTATCTTGGAGAATGCAGCGACACACCAGCGTGCAGACGCGCATAAAAAGCGCGTAGCGGTACTCGTCGTGCATGGCATTGGCCGTCAAGCAACACCGCCACAGCACCAACCTGATAAGCGCATGTATTCTCAGGGACTGTTTCAAAAAGTACGGTCTCATCTTGAGAGCAATTCTATCGACATCACTCAAGATGTGGCGTGGATCGAAGCAAATTACGCGCATGTGTTCAACAATGTTCAGTCAAATTATTACGCGCGATTAGGCCAGCAGATAAAGCGCTCCCGCGTGCGCCAGCTCGTAGTTGAAAATTTGGGAGATGCCGCAACCTACAGGCCGCAAATGCAGGAAGTCGGGCGTTCAGATACGGTGTTTGCGCGTGTTCAGCAGTCCATTTGCACCGCCCTTAATCGTCTCGAAGCGGAATGTTTGCCCCATGCGCCATTGATTGTCCTTGCGCATTCACTTGGCGGGCAAGTTATGATGGATTATTTTCAAACGCGTAGTCCCAATATCCATACAAATTTTGAACGCGCACAAACGCTAAAGCGATTTATCACTTTTGGCTGCAATATCCCTTTGTTTCTGCTTGGGCAGGCACCGGACACGATCACCGCGATATCTCACCCTTCAGGTTTGCAACCGGACATGCTCTTGCCATGGTGGCTCAATTTTTATGATCGCGATGATGTGTTGGGATATCCTCTCATACCCACAGGTAACGGGTTTGAGATTTTGGGAGATACGGGGCAATTGCGCGATATCGAGATCAATGCGGGTAATCTGTTCACGCGCTGGAACACGCTCTCGCATATGGCTTATTGGACCAATCACGCGCTCGTAGAATATATCGCTGCAGATATTGCACATTTGTTGTCACACAACTGAATGGTCTGGTTTTAAAAGCGTGATCAAGTGAAAGTGATCTTTGCTGGCTTGCGTCTTCTTATATGGATAGGCATTCTCGTGCCATTAGCAAAAGGGGACGATAAAATGTGCGATGAATTGACTGAACGCGACAACATAAAACTCAGCACCAGTGCATTAGATCGCAGAATGTTTGCTAAGCTGGGCACAGTTGCAACCTTTTTAAGCCTTTTGCCAGGGTGTGCCGCGTCTGATGTACCTGAAAATGCTATTGTAGAAACTGAAGTCAACGTTCCAATGGCTGAGGGCGTTTCCGATAGTTACTATGTGAGGCCCAGTACCGGAACATATCCTGCGGTCTTAATATGGCCAGATATCAAAGGGCTTCGTCCTGCATTCAAAGCGATGGGAAAAAGGCTTGCTATGGCGGGATATGCGGTTCTTGTCGTCAATCCATTTTACCGCGATGCAACACATCCTGTTGTCGGTCCAGATGCAAGTTTTAGCGATCCAGAAACACGTGCTTTCCTGCGTGAAATGGCAAATAAATTGAACCAAGACGCAGCCATGTCTGATGCGCGGGCCTATATTCAGTTTCTGGATGTCCAACCAGAGGTCGATACATCGCGTAAAATGGGAACCGCCGGATATTGTATGGGCGGACCACTTATCATGCGTACAGCCGCAGCAGTTCCAGAGCGCGTCGGCGCAGCAGTATCCTTTCATGGTGGCGGACTCGTAACGGATAAACCAGATAGCCCGCACCTTCTGATCCCGCAAACACCTGCAAGCGTATTGCATGCGGTTGCAGAGAATGATGATGCACGTGATCCAGAGGCGAAAATCGTACTTGCGGAGGCTTATAAAGCGGCGGGTATTCCTGCGGAAATCGAAGTTTATGCAGGTGCTAACCATGGCTGGTGCCCCCCCGATTCAGATGCCTATAATGAAGCGCAGGCGGAACGTGCTTGGGGTAGAATGCTTGCCCTCTATGAAGCAGCTCTGGTGTAGAGGAGTATTGAGGCGAACACGTCTGGAAATGCCAAGTTAACGCGAAGGTTGTAAAGATTAACGAAAAAGCAGGAAATTTCCACAATAATTCCCCAACAAGACGAATTTGGCCCATGCGGTGGCAAGTAATCGGTTGTTGTACGGGAAATCAGGATGCACGCATCGACGTTGAAAATTTTGGAGATTATCAAGCGCTCAAGACACCATTTTACGGATCTTGAACTCGCTGATTTTGTTCATGATATTCGCAAAACAGAGAATGCGGCCCTTATTCCTTTGCTCAAACCAAAGACACGCACTGTCTATTCGTTTGAAGAAACTGATCCGCAGTTTTTAGAGTTTCAGTCTATTCGAAAACAGCTTCTGCACATTCATAATGAGGACTATATTTCTGATATAGTCCGTGTGCTGAGTGCATGCAAAATGGCCGAAGAGTTTGACCTGCGCCAGTTTCATAAGAAATCTATTCCCGCTTTTTATGATGCGATCACGCAAATCATCACGCCTGAAACGCTGATTGATGTCGCGATGAAATACACAGCCCACAGAATGCGCCTTGCCGCCTAATTAGCGTTAGAATTTGCGGCTCAAGCTAAACGCGCCAAAGCGCTGCGGTTCTTCTTGTTCGTCATATTCCTTGGATCGCTCCACAAGCGTGAGCGCAGCTTGCACACCAAACACCTGCACCACCAATCCCCCCTGATAATCGGTCACGAAATCACGGCGCGATAAATCCACAACATCCTCATTAATCAAACTTCCATCCATGAAAATATTGTGTGCGACAGCGCGTCCTTCTACGCCGCCAAAGAAATACCAGCTAAAGGCATCATCGGGCACAAAATATCCTGCGCCGCCAAGGGAAGGGCGCACGCGGGGCGGCCCATAATCATTGGATAAGTCTTGGCCAATGCGCAATGTCAGCCCAGCACGTGCTTGCGTATACACATTGCCGAGTGAAATTCCGTAATTGGGCGTCAAATCAGCTCCAAAATCAGTGTCACCAATGCGTGCAATGCGGCGTGCTTTGCGTTCATAGGAGAGCACAATCCCCAGTTCATCTTCTAGCTGATTGTCCCAGCCCTTCGCGCCTTCAATGCCGATGAGGGAATGAAACTCATTTTGCGCAAATTCACCGCCCGCACTCGGGCCAACAATGCCCACTTGGAGTGACATTTGGTCGATGATATTGCGCTGTGCCATGACGGCGGAATATTCCCCATATAGCCAACCGGCATAAGGGTGCTGATCAGGTATTTTTGTCGTCGCTTCAATATCGGTGGGGGTGAAAATGGATTGCCCAATCGCCACGCCGCGCCGCAAAACAGCATCATCCTCCGCCCCAAAAATAGTGTGCGCGATGTATTTCACAATATCACTTTGCGATTGTTTTCCGGAAAGCCACGCCAAGCGCATGCCGTTTGTGTAGCTTCGGTCTGTGTTTGCGAAGCTGTCATTTTCCCACACAAAGGTGAGGGTGGACGCTTCATCCTTTGTGGCGTTGCTGGCTTTAAAAAGTTCAACCCGCGACACTTTTTCAGGCTGTGTGCTATTTTTTTGGGGGCCGTCAATAGGGGCATCATTTTCGCGAACATCTTGAGCGAAACCATATGGCACACACAGAGCAAACAGGCTTGCGCACAAGGATAGTTTTTTACGGATCATGCAATCTCCGTCAGGCATAACGCATATGCCTTTGGGAAGGCAGAGCAAGGTAAAGAGCGCAGGGACGCCGCTATCATGTACGTCAATGAATTGGCGGCTAATGTCAAAATAAAATCGTGTAATATTTATTTTTCGAACCGATTAATAGTGCGCGCTGTTGGGTGAATAGATACACTTGCCTAACCAGCAGATTTACCGCTTTGCACGATATCGCTCTCCGACGCTTTTCAGCAACGTCTCCAACTCTTCAAATCCCATTTCAGCAGTTAGAGTATCCAATAGCTTTGGGAAGGATACATTTGCAGCAGGTCGCTTCAACCCATTCAACTTCTGAAAATCGATTGAATCCAATAAAACTTTTTTGAAATCTGCTGCTTTCATTCCTGTTCGGGTTTGTGCAGCCTTTAATGCTCCAGTTAAAGGATGCGCAGGCTTTTGAGGTTTCGAAGCTTTTTTCTGTGGTGCCTCTAGAGCTAATCTAACTTTCTCGAAGAAATCTGCTTTTCCCATACGCTCATAATCAGCAACTAATTCTTCAATATGTGCGATTGTAATCTTAGGTGCGGCTCTGCTTTTTTTAATTAACGCTAAAAGCTCTTGCGACTTAACTCTCATTTAAACCCCCACTGGCTATCGCTAACAATTCGTCAGCTAAAGATTGCATAGATTCGTCGGCAGCACCGAAAGAAATTTCTTCCAACTCTTTCCTCAATGCTTGATTTAAGAAATGCTCCACCTTTATCATTCCTGCTGTTTGCGGAATACGAGTGGTCAAAACTCTGTCTTTAACAAAGGAAACGAGATCAGATATTAGGGACGGATCTTTGGTAAAATCGCGTGCAAAAGTGCTTTCACCTACATGACTTGCTCGGAAAAAGTTTATTAAAGGGTGAGTTTTCCCGTCAATATCACAGTCAAAGACATTAAGAGCCGCTTGCTGCATGGAATACAGTCCTCGCACAGCATTATAATCAGCGCGCACGGGCGCAATTATATGGTCTGAGAACTTCAAAGCACATTGACTTAAAAGCGAGGCTGATGGCCCAGAATCGATAAATATAAAATCATAGTATTGTGCTAAGGAACGCAGTGATTTGGAAAAATTGTAAATATACACTTCTTGCTCAGCGGCAGATGCTTTTGAGAACTTCATCATTCTGTAATCAGCAGGAATAACTGACAATACGCCATTCCGCTTAGTTTTTGCTATGTTTATTGCTAAAGTGGACCAATTCACTTCCAACTCATTTCCGAATGCCATCAGAAACTTAAAGTCGTATGCCGTTCCAACCTTCTCAAAGACTCGCTTTGGTTCAAACAATGAAAGCGCAGTATGATCTAAATAAGCGGCTTCTTCTAAAGCACCTCTTGTAAGCATCATATCGCTCAGGTTTTCTTGAGGGTCCAGATCAATTAGTAAGACTCGTTTGTCATGGCGAGAAACCACACTACAAGCCGCAGAAGCGCACAAGCTTGTTTTCCCAATTCCACCTTTGAAATTTACAAACGAATAAACCTTAGCCAAAGCCTTACTACTCAGGCGCCATTTGAGAGCTTCATAAAGTTTATCGAAAATTCTTGAAGTTAGGTTCTGGTTATAACTAATAAATTGGACGCTCTGAACTAACTTTGACGCCCAAACTTGCTTGCCTATTGATTTTCGTAATTCAACAGCGGGAACGTTTGAGATAGGAATTATCGGCACGTTGCAAGCCAACGCAGCTTCAATCTCTTTTCTCACCCAATCACTTTCGAGCGAACTCTTCGTTAGCAAAACCACGACACAACGAGCGGTCTCGATTCTTTTGAGAATGATTTTTTCAAACTGATCTCCACCGCGCAGATTCTCCCCATCAACCCAGTGTTCAAAACCTGAGTCTGATAGAAATTCTGAAATACGATCTGCTTGGCTTTGATTTTGGCTACTATACGAAAGGAAAATCATACCCGTCCCCCAACGATTACTCAATTTATGAGATGTCGCACACGCAAGATAACTTTACAACTTTATTAACACCCGTTTGGATTGCATTTTTTTTGCTGGATAACTGCAAACTTATCCCCCTCCAGAAAACCTCATGCATACTACATCCATCACACCTCATGGGGCGGCTCGCGACCGAT
>CAYGPD010000075.1:0-7250 GCA_964351655.1 uncultured Hyphomonadaceae bacterium
TACGTTTGCCAACCATGCAAGCTGCTATGTTATTTGACATATCATAGTGACAAGCGGCGGTTGTCTGGTTTCCCATCCAAAGGCTAATTTGTGGCTTGCGCGTCCCAAATATTTCTTCTCGGAATTGCAGGTGTAATCTGTCAATCATATCCGGAAAAAAGCCGGCAATATCTGTCGAGCCCACATAGTGCGATACGCCTTGTTGCTCATTTAAAATCTGCTCAAACACGTCATTGAGACTTAGGCGATCGCTTTTATAGTTGAACCCGTTCATTTCTTCATTGTAAAAAAAGCGACCTTTAACCTCCGGCTCAGATTTAAAGCGCAGAACAGGACGTTGATTGTAAAATGATAAGATCATTTCCATTGCGGCTTGAACGGACTTTTGACCTGCGATACACAATGGAGATTCTCGCAACGCACCTCTTAAAATTACAGGTTCTCCACCTGCAATTATCGCCTCAAAGTCAATGTCCTCAAGACACGTATCTTCAATGACTTTAGTCCTGCGGTGAATGCTTTTTTCTAGCGCCAACTTATAGCCTCCCAATTCGCAGGATGACACTATCAGCTTTGATGCTTTTTGATAGTTTTCAACTCTATCAAACGAGATACATTCCCTGCTGACGCCATGACAGCGTAGCAATGCTCAAGCAAACCAACCGCATTTAGCTTTGCAAGGTCCTCACCACTAAGAGTGGCCATACGTTCGCGACTAATCGTATAAACATCTGGGACAGTATATTGCTCTGAATCTGAGAGTTTAATCTCAATCGTAATAGGCTCAATCAACTGCATATCATCTAGTGCAGCAAAGAAGGACGGTGCAGCCGTCGCCCCAACATGAATGCGTTTCAGTACACTTGTTACACGCTCTAGATAGGCTGAATGACCGCCTTGAGGCATGAACACACTTTCCCCTTCATCACGACTAATACGAGGATGCTCCAAATCTACATTGATGAGTGGCTCTACCTGAATTTCTCCATTCACTTCATTCTCACGAAGACTTATTGAAAACGGACCTCTTTCTTGAATTGCTGGAATATAACGTGCCCCCCAACCATCAGCACTCAAAAACAAATTCTCGTCCCTATCCAAGCCAAGAAGGACAATAGCGAAGAATTCACCCTCCGGAGATTTGCGAAATAGTATTGAATACTCTCTCTGCAATTCAACAAATTCAGTTGGAAAAACGAGAGCTTGGTTGATCGCATCACCCAAGGCTTCGGAATGCTGAATATTCACCTTCAAATCATGATGAGCAACATTGTCTAGCAATACGGGCTTAGCCATAGAAACCTCTCAATCGGAGTGTCATTCTTCAAGGAAACACACAATCATCAACGCATTTATGCGGCGGATCAGCAAGGGAATAAAAATAAAAAGGAGCTACATTATCTGCAGCTCCTTTCTTTAAGTTCTTAAATATTAGAACTTGTAACGTGCGCCAATGAAGTAACGCGCGCCGTTTTCACGCAGGAAGCGCATTGCTGAATATGAACGTTGGAATGTACGTGAGTCTTCTTCCGTCAAGTTCACACCTTCAAACGAGACTGAAAGATTCTCGTTGATTTCGTACCCAGCACTGAAGTCCAACTGACCATATGCATCCACATAAATTGGGTTACGATTCCCATCGTTTGCATTCTCTAGGAACTCGTCACGCCAGTTGTATGAAATACGACCAGAGAAGCCATATTTTTCATACATCGCAGTGATGTTTGCTGTGTCACTCAGACCAACAAGAGCAAACTGCGTTACACTTGGATCTCCGAGGTTGTCGAAACCAACATCCCCGTCCACCATTGTATAACTACCAGCAATACCAAATCCTGTATCACCAAAGAAGTGCTGACCTTGGATCTCAATACCGTTGATTTTAGCTTCACGGTTGTTGACAGGTTGCGTCAATTCAAATGTGAAGAGTGGATCATCAGCATTGGCAGCCAATTCAAAGTTTGTTTCCAAACGGTCATACTCTGTCGCATCAATGTTTCCATCAGCATCTTGGTTCGCTTCGAAAACAGCTTGAGCAGCAGCTTTATCGCCACCCGCTTGATCTACATATACGGCAGCAGCAAAGAAGTTGTTCTCGTTGCGCTCTACTCCAAGATCATCAAGAATTTCCAATGCTGTACCTGATCGTGTACCAGCGGCACCAGAACTTACATCACGAAGACCAAAGAGGTTATCTTCAACTGTTTCTCTACCGATGAAGTTACGAACACGTTTTTCAAATGCACCAATAGACACATAGCTAGAGTCATCGAAGTACCATTCCCATGACACATCAAAGTTGTCTGATTCAAGAGGAAGAAGACCTGGATTTCCTTTTTCTCCCTCCGGATTGTTTGTCACAGAAAGACCTGTAGGACCAGCCGGCGTACCTGCAGAGTCACTAGCAAACAAATCACTATAAACTGCACGTGCGATTGTCTTACTGTAAGACGCCCTTACCTTCATATCAGATGAAATATCTACTGAGAAATCCACATTTGGTAAGAAGTTATCATAAGAAGCTGAAGACGTTAAACCGTTTGAAGAGGCTGCTGCAACTGTCGCAAAGTCATTGTTTCCTTGCCATAGTATTGCCCCCGTCGGGATCGATTGAGTTTTTGCAGTTACATCCGTGCTTTCATAACGCAAACCAACATTAAGAGCTGCATCTTTGTCAGCAATCATAAAGTTTGTGTCAAACTGCGCGTATAATGCAGTTACGTCTTCTTGAATTTCGTCAAAAGCCGCACTTGTGACACGAAGTTCACGTGCATCATCTGCATTTCCTAGAATACCATCATATCCAGCCGCAGCTGAATAAGCTGGCGCTAGACCAGCATAGATTACACCCGCATCGCCGCGTAGTCCGTAAACCTCAGAAGAAGGCGAACCACCTACGCTTGCAGCACCACCAATTGTGTGGTTTTCAAAGCGACATGACATACAGAAGACTTCAAGTGCTCCTGGTGCTTGCGCATCAACATCACCTGTGTTTTCAGCACCCCAGTTACCTAGAACATGCTGATATTTTGTTTTATCAGTAATGTTGGTTTGGCTTCGGTAGTTTGCACCGAATGTTAGGTTTGAATTGTCATCCAATTCCCAGTTAGCGTGAAGATCGATTTGATCAACATCGTTTTTCTGAGTGATCGTCTGCATATCATTGGCAATTTGACTACCAGCTTTAGCAGTTGTGACTGTTGTAGAACCTGTAGGCGTTTCAATAACCATGACAGGCAAATCACCGCTATAGTCAACACCGTGAGAAATTGTAGGACCATCATATTTCTGGTCAATACCAACGCGAATCTCACTGAAGCCCATTGGCGCATTAGGAGATACTTCAGCTCTAGACGTGTGAGCATCAACAACTAGGGTTAGTCGATCAGTAACGTCAAACTCACCATTTACACCAAATGAGTGCAACTCATCTTTCACCATACGCAAAGTTTGTTGCATTGCTGCACCTTGCGAAGTTGAAGGCTCTTTTAAGAAGACTGCTGTCGCTACTGGACTATCGTCAAATACGATTTCAGAAAAGCTCTGACCAAACCAGTTAGAAAGCTCAGAGTTGTCTTCGCGCCCTTCATTTACAGCAAACGTATAATCCGTTGTGAGACGCATTCTTTCTGTTGGCGCAAACTGAAGAACCACCTGACCGTTTACACGCTCTCTTGTAAACTCTGAGAACTGGTAACGGCTATCACGTGGGTATGTCACGAGCGCATCACCATCTGTAGGTGCATTCGTCACAACAGTATCGTCACCAATTAGACGAGAAAACGCATCGAAGGTTTCAACTTCCCATCTAGCCGAGTTTGCACCTGCAGCAGCACTATCACGCTTTGAATATCCAACAAAACCACCGACACCGAATGTACCAGCATCATTGGACCAGCTCGCCACACCGGAAAGTTCAGGTGTAATTGAATCGCCGCGATCAACTGTGGTATCGTGTATACCTTTTGCACTCACAGACCCCCGGAAACCAGTGTGATCTAAAGGCCGGTGCGTTTGAACGTTAACCGTTGCACCAATACCGCCCGATGAAATATCTGCACGACCACTCTTGTAAACTTCAAGCGCTTTAACACCGTCAGCAGCAAGGTTTGAGAAGTCAAAAGCACGACCGGAAGCACCAGAAGCATCACCACTAAGCCCAGCACCTACCAAAGGCACATCTGCTGTTGGCATGCTGCGACCGTTTAGCGTCACTTGGTTAAAGCTTGGCCCAAAACCACGAACTGTAATTTGGGCACCCTCACCGTTTACACGGTCAATCGACACACCCGGAATACGTTGCAGTGATTCAGCAAGGTTTGAGTTTGGGAATTTACCAATGTCTTCCGCGTTGATGGCATCCATAACACCTTTAGCTTCACGCTTCATGTCCATAGCGTCAGTTAAAGACTTACGAATTCCTGTGACAACAATTGTGTCTAGTGTCTTCGTCTCTTCAGCAGTTGCAGCCTCGATTGTCTCGGCGTCATCTTGCGCATATGCGGGCATAGCCATCATCGCTGATAGCGCAATCAAAGACGCGCCAAACCGTAGCGGCAAAGAACGAGCCCCGTTCTTATCCATTTTTTTCATAATTTTCCTCCCAGAACCTTATATGTTGGCTCATTTAGACATCGTTGTCTAACTAAGGCTTATCATGCATACAATCAAATTAGCAACTCCCTGCTAGTAGAATTCCTGGTATCTTGTTTTTTTGCCACAATTGAGCTCGCACATAGACAAATGCCCCCATTCAGACCAACTGCATACACACTTACAAATCTTTACCAAAAATAGAATAAATACAATCTTTTAATAGAGAATTATCTGGATAAATATTCTTTAAAAGATAGCATATGGAACACTATATCTACCTTCATTTATCGCAAAAATATTATGGCAATCATGCCTTTTTTGAGCTGTTTAACACACGCAGAACACATTGCTCTCTTCAGAAAAATTGCACAGCACAAAGAGGTATTTACTGACAAAAACTCCCCAAACAGCAATCAAAACACAAAAAAGCAGAGCGCTTAGATGCTCTGCTTTGCTTGTTAACGACTATGTGGAACTCTAAAATTCGTACCGCAAACCTATCCGGAATATCCGCCCCGTGTTTTGCAACAGTAACGTGCGCTCTGATGCAACATCTTGCAGACTCAAAGCCTCCTCAGGCAATGAAATATCGTTGTTGTTCACCGAGTAATCACGGCGCACATTATCGGTCAAATTCACAGCTTGGAAGTTCAAACTCAGATGATCTGTCAAATCCAAACCACCCGACAAATCTAGAGATTCGCCACCCTCACCATAATGTTGATATCCACCAGTTTCAGGCGCAGATGATCTCAGGAAGTCTGATCTTGTGTTGTAAGCCAAACGCACAAGCCGACCATCTTTCTCATAAAACACTGTTGCATTGAAGGTATGTAATGACGTGTTTGGAAGAGGAGCTGCTCTAAACAATACCTCAGTTTCACCCTGTGCGTTTACGATGGTTTCTTCTTCCGTTTCAGAGTCAGAATACGTATAGTTGGCACTAAACCCTAAGCCCGCCAATTCCCCTGGCAAATAGTCAAAGTTGTGCTGCAATGACATTTCGACACCGCGTACAAAACCTGACGTACCATTTACAGGCTTTCTGAAATCCACTTGCTCACATCCAAATGGGCCCACAGGTGAGTTCAAGTCAAACTCACGGTTAGGGAAACATCCGGCTGGTTGATTTTCCGGCGTCAACGCAAGCAACAACGCATCAGCATTTACAGCAAAACCAGGCTGACCTATCCCTGTCCCAAACTGAGCTGGATCCTGAATAGCCTCCAAATTTGCATCATAGAAAATATTGCGCAATTCACGAATATAGAACTGATTATTCGTCTCTCTCACAAAGTCCTTCAAATCCTTGTTGAAGAACGCCAAAGAGAACAACGATCCTTCCTTGAAATACCATTCAAATGAAAGATCCAGATTGTCAGACACATATGGATTTAAACGCGTATTGCCGCCATTCCCTGCCGAGAACACGTTGAACACTTGTTCATCATAAGAGAAGTTGGGACGTTGAAAATCAATCTCAGGACGAGCAATTGTGCGCGATGCTCCAAAACGCACAATCATATCATCTCGCACACCATAGCTTAAGTTTAAAGCAGGCAAGAAATTGTCATAAGAGTGTGTATTGCTTACGGGAACAGCTGGCACAATAACATTCCCCGTTTGGGATAAGTTGGCACCAAAATAAGCTATTGCAGCATCTGTTGCTTGTGCCTCTGTCGCTGTGTTGCCAGGGTTTCCCACACCGAGATACCCAAAATACGCTAAGTTCCTTGCATCTACAGCCAAAGCATTCGGGTTAAGCGTTACACTCGCGCCACCTTCTGCTTCCACATCAGTTTGCACATAGCGAATACCAATATCCCCTTGCAAACGCTCATCAAGAAAATCGAAATTCGCTTGGAGATACCCCCCAAACACTTCGTTCTTCACATCACGATAGTTTGTCAAAGGCGAGTTAACTCGCAAAATTCCTGCGTCATCCAAAGCTGCGACTCTCAACACAGCCTCAGTATCGAAGACAAACATTCCATCTGTGATATTATCGCGCGCTAAACCCAATGCTTTTCCAAATCCATCACGGAAAGCAGTCTGCCCCTCCAACACAAACGGAGTTAAATCTTGGCGCTCTAGTGACGGAAAGCCAAACCGCGTAATGTTTACGTTCTGCTGACGCTGGATACGATTGCGTAAACTATATTTCAGTCCTGTTTCTAAGCTAGAAATAGGCCCAATTCGGTGGTTCCAGTCCACATCAAAAAACACGTTGGTAGATCGGTCATCTATTCCGCGATCACGGCGGTTCAAACTTCCAAATCCAAACTCAGATGGATCGTCCACAATTGCAAGATCACTATCTCTTCCGGTTACCGTATCTGCAACTGCGATCTGGCACACACTTCCTATGCCATTCAGGCAGTCGTAACCACTATAAAATCCCTGACGCCCATCAGCGCTATTCATACTGTTAGGATAAGTATTCACCTGCAAAGCGCCACCAACAATGCGATCAGGACGATGTTGGTTCTCTATCTGCCCTGTCATCTGTAAGAAGTTGTCATCCTCAGAAATACTACGAGAGTGGCCACCACTGAGGCTAAAATCAAATTCACCCCACGTCTGATCCATATCCAATCCAACAATCAAGTTCTTCTCTGTTGTATCTTCTATATTTTGCTCTGGACGCACAAAGC
>CAYGPD010000076.1:0-6587 GCA_964351655.1 uncultured Hyphomonadaceae bacterium
GTGTAGATCTCTATATTAGAATAAAAATTAAAAAAAAATAGTGTTAAAGGGCAAAAAACGTCTGTAAGCTCTTGAATCTAAAGCAGGCTATCAGACACGCCGTGTCTATTAGCCAAAATAACGTGTCTAAACCCCAATCAAACGTGTCTGTTCGCCACTTTTTCCAATGAAATGAAAGTGTTAACAAACAGCTCAATTTACCTATGTGTGTCTAATCGCCAAAATTGAAATTGCGTGTTGAAAAAGGGGCGTGTCTATTCCCCATCTCATGGAAAAACGTGTCTGTTCGCCATAAAAGCGTGTCTAATCGCCAGTTTTGAGATTTTGGGCGTGTCTAATCGCCAAAAACACCGTGTCTGTTCGCCAACGGGCGCTTTTTTGAGTTGAAAAAGAGGAAATAGGGGTGTGTCTGTTCGCCAAGAAAAAAAGATATCCTACAGAGACCGTGTCTGATTCCCGAGAATTTTGAGGGATAAGTGTTTTTTTCAGCTAATGGGGGAGGTCAGTCTCCTAAATGTGGAGAAAATCCCCTGAATGAGGGCTTGTAGCTGCATATTGCCCTAAAATGGGGGATAATTCATTGGACAAATCTGAGTCGAGCGTGTCTAATTCCCGAGAGAATACACACGCTTTTTAAGAATCACTGTATGCATTGCCCATTTTAGGTCTCTCTTTTTGTTTGATAAGGTTTGTTTGTGCCAATGGCTAAATCCCCATCCCCCCGCAAAGAGGTAGAAAAGAAGAACCTCAATGAAGAGGTATTATCGGGTGAGGTGATTAGCCCACAGGATGCGGGACCGCTTTTCGATGAGATGCTGGACCCAAACCCTAAGCATTCACCGCTTTTGCCCGAACGTTATCCGCAGGGGGAGTTGTTCGTGTGTGAGCTGGTAGATATTGTCCTTAAGAGTGATATGGCGAGTTTGGAATATCCGTTTTATTCGCTGACGAAAAAGCCAGACCGCAGTCCACGCCGTTTTGAACATGATGGGCGCTGGATTGAGTTTCGTCCCAGTATTAAGGGATTGCCGACCATTTATGATAAGGATCTGCTGATTTATGCGATCTCTCATATTATGCGTGAGAAACAAAGATCAGGGCAGACACCTAAAACTATCGTGATCGACCCTTATCACTTCTTATCTTATACAAACCGCCCAACAGGGGGCAGGGATTATGAAGCGCTTGTTGATTCCATTGAGCGATTGGAAGGCACGCGTTATCGCACCAATGTGAAAACGGGTGGATTTGAGCATGATGAATGGTTTGGTTTGTTTGAGCGCGTGAAAATGAAAACGCGCCAAACGCCCAAAGGTGGTTTACGGCCAGAACGTTTGGAAGTGACGATTTCAGATTGGACAATGGAAGCTATTCGCGCAGATGAAGTGCTGACGCTTCATCGTGATTACTGGCGTTTACGGCGTCCGATCGAGCGCCGTGTATATGAAATTGTACGCAAGCATTGTGGTCAACAAGAGGGGTGGTCTATCGGGGTTGATAAATTACACCGTAAATCTGGATCACAAGCCACGCGCAGAGAATTTCGCCGTAAATTGCATGAAGTGGTGAATGATAATCACTTGCCTGACTATGATGTGTTTATCGAAAATGATACGTTGCATGCGTCTTCACGGCAGGAATTTCTCGACACTTATAATTCAGCAAATTCGGCACGCTTGAATGGTCCAAATACACGTAAATCTCGAAAGTCCGCACCAACAGGTGAGGGGATACATGAGACTGCCAGTAATTTAGCAGATCATTTGCGCCGCATGAAAATCAGTGCAGATGGGTATGAATCTGCAAAACAAGGTGCGCCGGGTTGGGATGTGTACTATTTGGAAGATGAGTGGCGTACATGGATGGGCAAAAAGGCTGAAGCTGACCGTCATGTCGGTTTGGCTGTCGTGATGCCACATAATCCAGATGCAGCTTTTACAGGCTTTTGTAAAAGCTGGTTTAAAACACGCGGTAAACCTAGTTAGCGAGACTAAGGAGAGAGCGAGGGGCAGATATGAAGTGTGCGCTTTGTGAAGGAAAGATCAGTAGAGATCTGTATAAAAACAAGAAAAAAGACGAGTGCTTCCCATGTCCCCATTGCGAAGGACGCATTAAACGCGACTTTTATTATAATAAGTCGCTCGCTGTGTTGTTGTTTTTATGTATTCCAATTTTGCTGTTTTTCATTGCCGAAACTAGCTCTGTGAATCCTTTCCCGTTGTGGGTGAGCGTGGCTTTGTTTTTTGTATCCGGTGCAATTGGCGTCGTTGTAAGCCGCTTTTTCTTGCGTAGCCGTGTATGTGAGGACTAGGTTCCGCCACACGGAAAATTCAAAGTGATTTATATTTATGACCCAGCAGCCAAGTGACACACTTATTCTCAATCAAACGGTGGAGGGGACGAAGATAGAAACGGCTCCTAAATCTGTGGTGCCTGTATTGGCGATGGATTTGGACGGGACGTTGATCTTTACTGATACGACCGCTGAATTGTTTAAGTTGTGCGCGAAATACAAGCCGCATTTATTGCCGCTTGCAGGGCTAAAAATGCTGACGAATAGACCTCATGCTAAACGCTGGCTTGTGCGGCAAGTAGGGGATTATTTTAATGGCGCGAGTTTGAACACTGAACGTAAAGCCATTGTGTTGATGCAAAACCATAAGAAGCTTGGCGGGGAAGTGTGGCTTGTGTCTGGTTCTGATCAGCTGATGGTGGACGCGATGGCGGCAGAACTTGGCGGCTATATTGGCGGATTTGACCGTGTTCAAGGTACACAAGGTACGGAAAGTGCGCGTGATAAATCAGCAGTGAATCTGACATCAGAAAACAAAGCAGCTTTTCTGGTGAAAAATTGTCCTGATGGCTTTTACTATGCGGGCAACAGCAAACAGGATTTTGCCGTGTGGAAGCTTGCGCTTAAAGGATATGGATTTAATGCGCCAGCTGACTCTTATACTTTGGTGCGGGAAGATGGCAGCAAGGTGAGTGTTGAAGAGGTTGTGGCGCGTAAATAGGGACGTAAAGCCGCGACGTCTATTTGATATAATTGGCTCGAATATTGCTGAGTATGAACTGAATAGATTCATACGGGGGCAGCATGTTTTACATCATCCACATTTTAAGAGGAATCGCAGCGCTATTGGTTGCGGGTTTTCACCTAAATGCAGCTTCAGGAAATGAGGGGTTTGCGACACCAATATTTGATGTGTTTGCGTACGGGGCAGTTGGTGTTGATATCTTCTTTGTTATCAGTGGGTTTGTGATTTTCTTTGCAGCGAGCCGAAGCCAAAATTGGACGGCATCTGACTTTTTGGTCAAACGCTTTTTCCGGATATATCCTATTTACTGGCTGTTTTTAGGCGTGTTTTTGATGATGAGTATGGGCTTGTTTCTGGGAACGGGCGATGCTTCTAAACTGCCAACGTCAAGCGTATTACTAAAATCATTTTTGCTGTGGCCATCTGATACATATGCAATCTCAATTGCATGGACGCTGACAATTGAGATGACATTTTATATGTTGTTTTGCCTTAGCTATCAGGGAAAAACGGCGTCTCTTGCACCGGTTTGGCGTGTACTAGGTGTATGGTCTGGCTTAAGTGTCTTGTATTCGCTGACGGGGTGGAATGCAGGGGGATTTAACACGCTCTTTCATCCTGCTGTGCCTGAGTTGATGTTGGGTGTGATCGTCGCAAAATTATATTTGTCAGGTGTCAGAGTAGGGGCCGTACCTGCGGGCATTATTGGCTTCATCGGACTAATTGCGGCGTTGGCGTTAGATTATGAAACAGGGTTTGCAGGCTGGAGAACTGTGTGGGTGGGATTACCAGCTGCTTTGTTTATCTATGGAACGGTAAGTTATGAGCGCAAACTTGGACGTGAAATGCGTTTATTTGGGGATGCCTCATTTGTTTTATATCTTTTGCATATTCCTGCGTATCTTGTGATTGGCTTTCTGGTTGAAAAGACAACGGGCTATAATATTTACAGCTCCGACTGGAGTATGGGGATGGTTTTGGCGCTCGTCGTTTTGGGAGCGTTCATTGCGCACTATGTGATCGAAAAGCCTTACCAAAATTGGTATCGCGACTTTCTCGCAAAACACTCAGCTGAGAAAACAAAATATAAGACCGCACTTAAACTTTTTGAGAGGTGAGGGAAGCGGTTTTAACTTCCCTCATCTTATCGCGGAATGCGTTATTTCGCTTTATGCTCTGCATCATAGGCGAACGCATATTGGGGACCTTGGTGTGAAGCGCATCGGTCTACCCAAGCATCAATGGCGTCAACACCGGGTTTGCCAAACCAGGCGTAAAGCCCGTAAAGGAGCATATCTGCCGCGGTGAGTTTATCGCCCAAAAGATAAAGCTGTTTGGAAAGCGTGGCGCTGAGGCGGGCATGTATTTCTGCGGTGCCGCGAAAAGTGGATGTGATAAGAGGGTGTTCTAGCTGCGCTATTGTCATGACTGTGACGGGTTCGACGACACTGCAATACCAGACCATCCAGCTAAGATATGCACCGCGTTGAGGGTGTCCCACTGGAATATTGAGACCGGTCTCTGAAAAGAGATCCGCCAGATAGAGCATTATTGCGCCAGTCTCCCAAATCTCCACACCATTGTGAACAAGAAGGGGGACTTTGCCTTCTGGATGAGGATTGTTTGGATCTGCTGCGCCTGTGCCATCCGAGCTTTTAATAGTTACGTGTTTGATCGTCACTTGGTCGAGTGCATTGAGTTGTTTGAGGAGTGCGACAACACCCGAAGAGCGCGATTGAGGACAATGATAGAGCGTGA
This sequence comes from uncultured Hyphomonadaceae bacterium, assembly GCA_964351655.1. Taxonomy (GTDB): domain Bacteria; phylum Pseudomonadota; class Alphaproteobacteria; order Caulobacterales; family Hyphomonadaceae; genus Hirschia. The sequence continues at coordinate 4,797 of CAYGPD010000076.1, forward strand.
TCATGGATAGGTTTCCTGTATTGAAGACCTATCCATGATGGATGTTGCGGATACATGTTTCTGTCAGCAGGGTGTCAGGTAGGCAGGATTAGCGCGCGAACGCTTTTAGCTCTCCTGAAAGCGTGACATTACCTTCACCTCCAAAATGAGAAAGGCGGACACCTTCCATTTTTATACTTGAGGTTTGATCGTCAAACTTGATCGATTTGGGATTAAAATGGGGGTAGCCATTTTCCGCTTGCGTGCTGCCAGTATAGGCTAAGTCCAAGATGACATCTACTTTGTCGGGGTAGAGTAGCGAGCGCTGAATGCTCAACCCATTTTGGTTGGCATTGCTGAGGATAATGCTCTCTATTATGTCTTCTTTGGTGGCAGATACGGTCCGTACCACATTACAATCTGCGTCACATGAGAAATCATATTTACCGTCTGACGAGGTGATTTTTCCAACAATTATTGGACCCGTTAAAATCTTTGCACTGGCTGTGATGGACTGAACTTTTCGAGACGTAATGTCATCAAAAAGGGTTTCGCTAAAGGAGGCTTCAAGACCAGTAGGGGTTTGGATGAAGGCGACGGTTTTGCATTGCTTGGCTTCGGCAAGAAATGATGTGTCACATCGCGGCCCAAGTGTGATGGGTGCTTCTAAACAAGCATATTCAGCTTCTGTGAGTTGGCGACCACAGGAAAAGTGAGTGCTTTGGCCCGGTATGGTTTGGTCGGTAAGCACGATGCTGGCATGATTGGGCGCTAGAGTGAGGCCACGCCCAAGATTAGGGGCTGTAAGCTGGACCTCTATTCTCGCAGGGGTGTCATTCTTTTCTAAAATCGGAGTCAGCGCGGAGATAGAGGCATCCATGTCAATAATTGACGCTGTGCCGGAATAGCGTGACGGGTAATCTTCAAGGCGCATGATAGGGAGAGTTGCCGGAAATACAATGTTTAAAGATCCCGATACTTGCCCAGTTTCTGTACCAAAGCTCTTTAAGATTTGGGTGCCATTTAGCCCAAGAGATAGTCCTTTTTTGTCAGTATTTATACTGACAGTGGTGTTGTTGCAGGGTGTAAAACTGGGCGTACCGTTTGAAAGCTGAAGGGTCATGCCGCCACAACTTAATGGGTCTTGGTGCGCGGGCGTGAGGGTGAGGCTCCAGTTTTGATTGCCATAAATGGGCGCACGCGTCATTTCCATTTTCCATTGAGTTTTGTACTCACTGGCAAGGTCGACAAGGTGAACAATATAGCTTGTCCCAATATTGCTGATTTGCATATCAAATGCCTGACCATCACTTATCGGGGTGAGGGAGGTTGTGCCTTGGTTGGATATAAGCGTGAGACTGCCGTTGACCATGATATTGTGTGGAGCAGGTTGGACGCCGATTTGAGGGAGAGATGCTGGCGCTTCTGAGGCAAGAAGAGGCGAAGAGGCACTATCATTTGGCACAGTATCCGCGCTTTGGTTAGCAGGCCCACACGCGGCGAGGCATAACCCCAGTCCGAACAAAAGCGAATGTGCGAAAAATCTTTCAACGCGCATGGTATTTCCCCCAATGACAAAGCAGCAAGAAGGAAGACTCTCTAGGCGATATTTCAAAAGATCGATAGCTGATTTTTATTGGATTTTGGAGGTCAAACAATAGTGGCTGAGGCTTTTCATATCACCCCAGAATGAAACGCTATTGAAGTGAGCATATTCAGGTGACACTTCTGGGTGTGTAGGTGTGCTTTCTTCAATCAATACGGTTGCAAGTCATCGGATTTTCATTGATAACTTTTCGTGGGTGGCACATC
>CAYGPD010000077.1:0-5603 GCA_964351655.1 uncultured Hyphomonadaceae bacterium
GATACAGATTATAAAGATGGGGCCTGTTTCAAATTTACACTAGGATAAGCTGATTATTATGAGGCCTATTTTTTCCCACCTTGGATTACTCTAAATGGAGAATTTCCCCGCGTTGATTTTTCCGTTTTGGAGGGAGAAGTATCAGAAGGTGGTTTTTGTTTCGTCAATTGAACAGCTGGCGTTGCGCTAGCCACTTTTAGGGTAGGTTGATCAGTGCGAGTTGGGGGGGTGATGAGCGTCTCATTTTCCATATCGTCATGAATGTCACGACCACGTGGTGAATAGCCTGGTGCTTTTGATTTTGAGCAGTGTTTGGGTTTGAAACCTGTGCGTTTCATACCAGCATCTTTTTTTCGAGATTTTTTGTCTATCTCACGCACGATATGAGTTTGGCGGGCTGAGAGGGCTTCGTACAGATTGCCTTTTTCTGGATCGGCGAAGGCAGATCCGTAAGTTTCGAGGCGTTCTTCTACACCTTCAAAAAACTCTTTCTCCCAATCGGTTAGGCCTGGACCTTCCGTGGATTCTGCACGCGATTTGGCTTTGCGTAGTTTACGCAAAGCCTTTTTTGTCTTTTTATCATCAATTTCACGCGCCATGGTGACGTGTAAACTAGGCCAGCTGTTAGATTTCGCCAAGTGCAGCGAGGTATGTGCCGAGCACTAATTCTTCTTCTTCGCGCTTATCGGGGTCCATTTTACGGTGTTTGATAACCTCTTTCATCGCTCTAGGGTCAAATCCAAAAGCTTTTGCTTCAGCAAACACTTCTTTGATTTGTTCAGCGACTTCTTTTTTTTCGATTTCGAGACGTTCAACTTTTTCAATCGATTGGCGCAATTTGTCCCGCGTCGTTGGGTCCATAGATCCCATCGAGCCGATGACGTTGTCTTCTTCGTCCATGCTAATTCCTCAAGACATATTCAGCAATGAAAGCCGGACATTATCGTGTATCCCGCTCAGGTCCAGTACTCTTTTTAATAGAATTGCATCTTTTGCATACGCGCGTTTAGGGAATAGGAAAATGTCCTAAGTATGCGAGTTTAATTTAAAGCGTACGACCTTCAACAAGCGGTTCTAAACGCGTAATCCCTTGTTTGGCAAAGCGAGAATAAGGATAATAGATTAGGACTTGACGATAGGCATTTAGCGCCGCTTCACGATGCTCCACTCCTTCAAATATGGCAGCTAATCCGAGCCATGCTTCGAAATGACGAGGTTCGTGTTTTAAAGTTTCTTCAAAATCCAAAATCGCTTCATCAAATTTTCCTTGAGCATAAAAGACGGTACCCCGACGATACCAAGCTTCAGCTAAATCTGGTTCTATCAGGATGATGCGATCGTACATATCACGCGCAAGTTCTAAATCATCATGACTGTGCGCATCAACGCCACGCTGCATAAGAATGTCGACAGTTGGCCCGCCGGAATCAAGCCATGCAGCAATTATATCTTGATACAGAAAGTTGGCTTCCTGCTCTGTTTTAGCGACAGCGAGTTTATCTAGCAGACGCTGTGCTGGGCTAGTTGGAGAGTCTGCAAGCGCGCGCGTCGATAAGCCTGTGAGAAGGATCAAAAGGATTAAGCAGCGTTTTAAAAGAGGCTTGGCAAGTATCATAACGTTTATATGGACAAAGCTTGGTGGCATTAGCAAGGCAGACTTGTTGCAACTATCGCTAAAAAGAGTGAGATTTTAAGTCAACAAGCCCATGCTTTTAAGGTCAAGGCGCATTTGAGCGGCATCTGTGAAGGGAAAACCTGTCATCCCTGCATTTTTAGCCGCGTCAATATTGTCCTGCCGGTCATCAAAAAAGATGACATTTTCTGGTGATGGAGTACCAAGACGTTGCAAGGTGAGGGCGTAAATTTGCGGATCAGGTTTGACCATTTTTTCAACACCAGAAATGATCACATCTTTAAATACTTTAAGAATAGGAAACGCATTCGCGGTTTCATCCCACTTTTCAGCAGGGAAATTGGTCAGTGCATAAAGGGGTATTTGAGAGTTTTGCAGTTCAGAGATGATCTCTGGAACGCCAGATACATATCCGTGAAACATCTCCAACCAGCCTGTGCGCCAAGCGTGGATAAGTTCTGCTTTATCTGGATGGGTTTCTATCAATCGTGCAGCATTTTCGCGCATATCCATGCCGCGATCACTATTTGTGTGCCATGCAAGCGTGCAAACCTCGCGGCAGAAGCGTTTAGCTTCTTCCTGCGAGGGGAGCAATTGTGCGTATAGACGCGATGGATCCCAATCGACGACGACATTTCCCAGATCGAAAAGAACAATCTGTTTGGTCATCGATTAGCCCCTAAAAGCAGGTTAGGCTTAGCCTTGTTTTGCTTTGAAACGTGGATCAGTTTTGTTGATCACGTATACACGGCCTTTACGACGCACTACCTTACAGTCCTTGTGACGTGACTTTAGGGATTTGAGAGAGCTTCTAACTTTCATTGTTCTTCCAGCTTTCCTCGGCCCTATATAGATTGGCCGTGAGCGTTATTACTAAAAAATTTGAGCGCGGTTCATACGCGTTCAACCGATGATATGTCAACGATGATTCGCCATGAGTTCAGAGATTCTATCGGATTTTTCAGAGATAGATGCAGAAAATCCCGAAAAATAACGTAATCGTCATGCTAAATCCCATAGAAAGCGGCTTAAAACAGGGTTAATGCTGAATGTAATTTAAGTTTTTGCGCGATTAGAGATTGCGTAACATAGCCCAGTCAAGGGCAGGGAATAGGGTATTCATCATGGTACAAACGTTGAAATGGTTGAGTATGGCAAGCATAAGCTTGGCGGCATTATCTGCATGTGCTGCCGAAGATTTGCTACGCCCAGAAACCTTTCCTGGCGTGCCTGAAGTGCCTAGTCCGACACCTGCGCCGCAACCGGCTCCTATACCATCCCCCACACCTGCCCAGCAGGATGTAAAGGTGCCGTTATTTGTGCCATCTGGAAATGTTGAGTTTGATAGCTGGCGTGTGAAATTCGCGCAGAAAGCTGCAAATTCTGGACGTGATGTTGCGATTTTACATTCGGTTTTACAAAGCGTCACACCCATGGAAGTGGTCAAAGCGGCAGCTATTGGAGATGATCAAGCAGAGTTTGTGAAGCCGATCTGGGATTATGTGGCATCCGCAACCCATCCAAACCGCGTGGCAACGGGGCGCGAAAAGCTTGCGTCGGAAGTTGGGCTATTTAACACCGTTGAAAGCATGTATTCCCCACCACGTGAAATTCTTGCCTCTATTTGGGGCATGGAGACGAGCTATGGACGTATTTTAGGCAGTAGCGATGCTGTGCGCCAATTGGCTACTCTGGCTTACACAGGGCGTCGTACGGCCTTTGGTGAAGATCAGCTCATGTCGGTGTTCAAATTGCTTGAGCAAAAAGTCGTTACGCGAGAGCAGCTAATGCAAGCCAGCTGGGCAGGCGCGTTTGGGCAAACCCAATTTATGCCGAGCACCTTTATTGTGCATGGCCGTGATGGTGATGGTGATGGCGTTAAAGATGTGTGGAATTCAAGTGCTGATGCACTGGCATCTGCGGGCAATTATCTGCAAGCTTCAGGTTGGAAGCGCAATGAGCCTTGGGCGTTGGAAGTGACGCTGCCAGCAAATGTAAATTATGCATTGGCGGATGGCGAAAAACGTAAAATGCAAGTGTGGAAAGCGCTTGGGTTTAATGTTGTTGGGGAGCGTCCTGTATCGGATGAGCTACAGGCCGAACTATTCCTGCCTGCAGGGTCATATGGGCCTGCATTCTTATTGTTTGATAACTTCTACGTCATTAAAACTTACAATAATGCAGACAGCTACGCGTTATCTGTGGGATTGCTTGCGGATAAATTGGCTGGACGTCCAGAATTATCCAAGGCATGGCCGACAGACATAAAAATGTTGTCTAAAGCTGAAGTGAAAGACCTGCAAACAGGCTTGAATGCGTTGGGATATGATGCGGGAGTTGTTGATGGACTCGCGGGGCGCGGAACACGTGCGTCGTTACAAAGGTTCCAAAAAGACCGCGATTTGCTTGCAGATGGTTTTCCAACACGTGAAATGTTGGCGGCTGTGATGTCTGCTGCTCGCGGATAGAGTAGGGCTTAAACAAGATTGGCGCTCTTCAACGGTATGTGTGGGGGCGCCAACTCAAAATATAATGAAGTGCGTTTATCCAGTAGGGTTGGTCGGTTGGCATCCGCCTGGGAATTGTGCTCCATGGGATACTTCCCAATTTACGCAAGCTAAGTTTAGGTTTCCCCAGATGACACCCCATTCTTGAGCATAATCTTTGTGTGCGTTACCAGCTTGATTTACGACCGGATTTTCTGGAGCCGTTGAGTAGATAATGCCATCAAGACATTTGAGATAAGCGCGCGCATTACTCATATAAACTTCACCTTGGGCATGCAGAGTTTTAAACTCTGGCAAGGAGAGCTGGTTCACGTTTTCTGGGATATTGATCTGAGTTGGTTTCTCACATGCGCCGACGGCAGCAAATGCAGGTGCGCTGACAGTGAGTGCTAATGTCGCTGCAATTAAAGCGTTTTTCATGAGGTATCTCCCATTTCGTCGCGAAGTGTTTTAACCATTATCAACTCGTTATGTGTGTTGATAATGGAAGCTTGTGTCAATTTCTAGGTCATTACGCAGTGCATGGTAAATTGCGCATAGGTTTGTGGATAACCATAGACTCAAAAACCACAACATAAGCTGAATGTGATCTAAAAAATTAGAAATGAAGTGAAGCAATTCCTAACGCGGCGTGTTCTATTTTCAATTCTCTCACACCTAACATTAAGGATAATCGTTCATAAAGGAGATCAATTAAAGTAAAACCTTTTGGTGGTTGTCTCTTATGTTTCAGATTATTGGTCTTCTGGTCGTTTTCGGAATGGTCTTCGGTGGGTTCGCACTCGCGGGCGGACACTTCGATGTTATTATTAAAGCGGCTCCTTTCGAGATGATGATGATTGGTGGTGCGGGTGTGGGCTCGTTTCTTATCAGTAACTCAATGGGCACGATCAAGGCAGCTTTAGCGGGCTTTGGGAAGGCAATGTCGGGGAGTAAATGGAAGGCAAAAGATTATACAGATTTGCTGACATTACTGTTTGTGCTGACGAAGACGATGAAAACAAAGGGGGTAGTGGCGATTGAGCCGCATATTGAAAACCCTAAAGAATCCAACATCTTCCAGACCTATCCAAAAATACTAAAAGACCATTTTGCATGTGATCTAATTTGCGACACGCTTCGAATGATGACGATGAATATGGATGATCCCCATCAAGTTGAAGATGCAATAGAAAAACAGATTGAAAAACATCACAATGAAGCACATGCGGCGTCTCATGCGGTTCAAAACCTTGCAGATGCGTTTCCGGCGCTGGGGATTGTTGCGGCGGTGCTTGGTATTATTAAGACAATGGGTGCGATCTCTCAACCGCCTGAGTATTTGGGTAAATTGATTGGTTCGGCGCTTGTGGGTACATTCCTAGGTATCTTTATCGCCTATGGTATTGTGGGCCCGTTTGCGGCGCGTATGGGTGAAGTGCTTGATGAAGAAGGTCAGTTCTACAAGATCATTAAAGATGTGA
>CAYGPD010000078.1:0-4774 GCA_964351655.1 uncultured Hyphomonadaceae bacterium
AACGCCAAATGGCATACTGCCGGCGTGATCAGAACGATTCGTTGCTAAAAATATGAGTATCAATACCTTCTCAAAAGACTCGCGCCATTTGAGAAGGTAGAAGCTGCGTCCCCCCAACCTCAGAGACTTCACTCAGCGGGGTTATCCCCTACCTTCCCCCATTTGACAACTAGGGAATACCCTAGTTTTACTCCCTAGTTTGCTTATATTTATTTGATTGGTCGCGAAATCATCCCCTTACCGCGTGCAATGCTAATCGCTTGAGACGTGGAGCGTGCATCCAACTGCTTACGCACTTTAGCCAAATGTCCTTCTACCGCTTTTACAGTTATATATAACAGTTCAGCGGTTTCTTTATCTGTACGCCCTTCAGCTTTATACCGCAAAACTTCCAGCTGCCGCGAAGTCAGTTCATGATTTTTAAGCGGCACTCCCACTCGTCGGTTAAGTAAAAAAGCACCTTCTTGAACAAAACGCGTACTCGCAAAATCAAACATAATTCTTACGTCTGCGCTTCTTTCGATCTTCTGTCCGTATAAAGAGACAAGATACAAAGAACCATTCAAAGTCGGTATTAATCGACTATAGCCATCGGGATAACCAAAGCTTTTGGCATCAGCCATCACCTGCTTGCCAGCTGCATCCATTGGAAAATCAGCAAGTTGCTCATCCCAATATCCTCCTTCACGTCCTTTCAAGAGTGAAGAAAAAATTGGATCAGCATCAAAATAGTTATTTTGTGCATAGTGACGTGCCCACTCTGCGGGCCACTCTCCAAAACCTCGGCGTATCTTGGAGTCCCCTCCAGTTACCGCCCATGCGGAACTCGCCACAACACCATAAGGTGTTAGAAGTTCTTGAAAACACCGCGCCAGCTCAGGAATAGTTTCACATTCCTTTGCATTTTTGGCAAAAGCAAACGTCTCTTCCGCTATTTTATTGGGCATTTTCTCACCTCTTCTTGGTAATTATGCCGCATATTTTTTGACACGAAATCAATTTAGGCAAAACTCATTTTAGGTTGTGGTCCCCACCACTTTCACCTTCTCGCGTTACAAGTTCTCGTCTTGCCTTACGCGCAGACCGGTTATTTGATTGCGATGTTTGCGCAATATTTCAAACTGATATCCATGAAACACAAATCGACGCCCAGGTTCTGGAATTGTCTGCGTTTCATGTATAACTAGTCCAGCAACGGTCACCGCTTCATCATCGGGTAAATGCCAATCCATGGCTCGGTTCAAGTCGCGAATAGGTGCCCATCCATCCACAAACACAGAACCATCAGGCTGCGGACGCACGCCCTCCACAGTCACATCATGCTCATCGCGAATTTCACCCACGATTTCTTCCAGAATGTCTTCCAGCGTTACCAGCCCCATAATCGCACCATATTCATCGACAACAATCGAGAAATGCGTTTGATTTTTCTGGAAATGGCTCAACTGATCCTGAAGCGACGTTGTCTCAGGCGTAAAGTGCGCTTTGCGTTTGATCTTTTCAATATCGAGGCTGGAAAAGTCACCTTCAGCATCCATTATCGCAAGCAACAAATCCTTTGCATGCAAAATCCCGATGACTTCCTCTTTGTCACCGCGATAAAGCGGCAATCGTGTATGCGTGCTCTCAAGTGCTTGGCGTAAAATATCTTCTGGAGGCAAAGACGCATCAATCATAAAGATCGATTTCCTGTGCACCATCACATCTTCGACTGTCAGCTCTTTGAGGTCGAGCACACCGCCAAGACGGTGCTTATCTTCAACTTCCACATTCCCATCAACCACGTGCATATCAATAGCACCGCGGATCTCATCCACAGGAGAGAACGCATCTGCTTCCGTCTTAACACCAAAGAGAGAAAGTGTGCCGCGCACAACCAGCTGCACAAAACGCACGACAGGTTTCAATATCAAAACCAAAATAGAAATCGGTCCCGACACTGCCATTGCAGTACGGTCTGCATTATTCAGCGCATAAGTTTTGGGCATAACCTCAGAGAAAACAAGCACTAGCACAGTCATCGCAGCCGTTGCGACAGCTACACCATTCGCACCAAATATTTTCAGCAGATAAGATGTTGCTATCGACGTTGCCAGAATATTGACAAGGTTATTTCCAAGCAAAATTGACCCAATCAGCCCCTCTTGATTGGTCAAGAGTTTTACAACGCGCTTCGCGCCTGTCTTGCCTTCTTTTTCAAGGCTAAGCATACGCGCACGCGAAGCTGCTGTAAGCGCTGTTTCAGAACCGGAGAAAAAACCCGACATCAACAATAAGATAACAACAATAGCTGGCGGTATCACCAGATTAAAATCAATATTCATATTGCTTTATTTAGTCCGCCGTTTCCGTTTTCAAAAATGCCAGCAAATGCTCGGCATCGACTTGTTTTTCTATATAGGATTGACCGATTCCCTTTGCGAGAATCAACGTCAATTTTCCCTGTTCTGCTTTCTTATCATGCATCATGTGTTCCAAAAGCGCATTCGCCTCATACGGCCCACCTGATAATTTTTGCAAGTCAGTTTCTAAACCTAGTGACAATATGCCTTGCACAGCGCGCTGAGCTTCTTGTCCCGAACACAAACCCAAAGCTTGAGAATAGCGCATCGCCATAGCCATGCCGCATCCCACAGCCTCGCCATGAAGCAGAGCAGGCCCAAATCCGTTTGCGCGCTCTAGCGCGTGTGCAAAAGTATGACCCAAATTTAGCAATGCACGTTTGCCGCGCTCCGTCTCATCTTCCGAAACAATGCGCGCTTTAGATTCGCATGAAACCCGCACAGCTTCAGCCAATGCTTCTGGATCTGCCGCGTTTAATTTATCCGCATTTGCTTCGATAAATTCAAAAAATGCCAGATCATCAATCAATCCGTATTTGATGACCTCTGCCAACCCCGCGCGAAGTTCGCGTATCGGCAAAGTCTGCAAAACATCCTGATCCGCAATCACCATTTCTGGCTGATTAAACAGTCCAACAAGGTTTTTCCCTATTTTGGAATTGATCGCTGTTTTACCACCAACGGACGAATCCACTTGTGCCAATAAAGTTGTTGGCACCTGCACAAAACGCATTCCCCGCTTGAGCAATCCTGCCACCAATCCAGTTAGATCACCAATAACACCGCCGCCAAGCGCAATAACAACATCATTGCGATCAGCTCCTAGGGCCATCAAATTATCAATTGTACTTTCCAAGATGGAAAAACACTTTGTCGATTCCCCTGCAGGTAACACCACTTCAAACGACTCAATCTCTTGAGCGGCTAATCCAGACTTCAATACTTCGAGATGAATTTTAGCAACATTCTCATCGGTGACGATATATACCCGTGGCTGTTTTAAGACAGGTTTGATCAAAGCACCAGCAAGTGACAATAGCCCGCTTGCAATATGAATATCATAGCTGCGATCTCCCAGCGCAACATTCACGCGTTTGGCCGCATTTGCATTTTTAAGTGCAGCTAAATTCAAGTCAGATTTATTCGTCATGAAGGTCAGTCATTTCAATTAGATATTCAATGCAGCACGCACCGCGTCCACTGTTATTTTATGCGGCCCATCAATTGATACAACCTCATAATCCGCTAATGCATACACTGGCTCTCGAACAGTTAGAAGATCCGCGAGCACTTGTTTGGGGTTTTGTTTCTTTAATAAAGGACGTCCGCCCTTCTTACTCACCCGCCGCCAAAGCGTTTCAAGATCAGCTCGCAACCAAACGGTCACTGCTTTTTCTTGCATCAACTGACGCGTTGCTTCATTCATAAATGCACCGCCGCCTGTTGCGAGAATCATACGAGGTTCGTCTAGCAATCTTTTGATGACGCCAGCCTCTACTCGTCTGAATTCTTCTTCTCCATGTTTAGAGAAAATCTCGGGGATCTTCATTGAAGCTGCTTTTTCAACTTCATCATCACTATCATGGAAGGGAATTTTCAACTCCTGCGCAAGCCGCCGCCCCACGGAAGACTTGCCTGCGCCCATGATACCCACAAGAACAATTGTGCATTTATGTGGGTCATGTGCATTTGAATGCGCATTCGCCGCTTTTTGGTCGTTTTCAATCGATAAACTGTGTGTCACAAAATAGCTCTTTGCCGATAGACTCAATATACGCTTACACAACCCGCAAGATGGGAGCAAACATGCGAAACCACAGAATGGCCGGAAAAAAGCAAAAATCCATGAAACCAAAGCTGATTTTGCTGTTATTGCTCGCCGCGATTGCGACAGGCGGCGTTTTTTACCTCGCTGATAAGGCTGAAAAGAACGCACCGACTCCTCAAGAGATTCGCATGGAGGCGACGAATGTTAAAATACGCTAAGCGTTGTTCAGCATCATTTCTTGTATTAGCGGCTGTTACTGGCCTCTCTGCAAATGCGCAAGTAATATCATCTGGTTCTCTGAATGCAGTTGACCCTTGGGGCGTAGGTTGGAAAAGTCCAACCAATGGCGGATTAGGCTCCAACCTTTGGTCAGCAACAAATGCCGCAAGCGTGTATGAACTCCTTGGCTCAATTGATGCCCATCAGCTTACGCCCGCTCAAGCAAATTTGTTGCGCGCAGTCGTTCTCTCGGGCGGAAAAGCCCCGGCTGGCCCAATAGACGACGCAACAACTGAACGCTTGCGCCTCCTGCGTGAATTGGGTGAAGTCGCTCACGCTTCAAACCTTATGCAACGTTTCCCAAATGAATCTTGGTCAGACGATCCTCGCAAATTTGAAGCGGACATGGATTTTGCAACAGGTGACAATAAGCGCGCATGTGCAA
>CAYGPD010000079.1:0-4774 GCA_964351655.1 uncultured Hyphomonadaceae bacterium
CAATTACAAGTAGGTCTAAGCCCACGCTACGCTGCAAGCGTCTTGCGCGAGCTGCAAGTTGCGAGATGGAAATACCCCCTGTATCATCAATGTGCAGAGGAATGCGTTCAATTTCTTTGGCTGCCTCACGAAGGCGTGCATAATCGCGTTCATCCATGTCTCCGCGACGAATTTTATCAGAAGGAACGCAAGACACATCCGCAAGAATACGTCCAGCAAGCTGATCTGCTGACATCTCAAGAGAGTAAAAGCCAACAACGCCGCCTTGTACGCTTTTATAACTGTCATCGGGTTGCTTTTCGCGTACGCAGGCTTGCGCCACATTAAAAGCGATATTTGTTGCAAGAGCTGTTTTACCCATAGACGGGCGTCCCGCGAGGATAAGTAAGTCGGACCCGTGCAAACCACCAATTTTTTGGTCAAGGTCATCTAGACCTGTTGAGATACCTGAAAGCCCGCCGTCTGATTGATAGGCAATCGTGGCGTGCTCTATCGATGTCGCGACAGCTTGTTCAAAGGATATAAATCCTCCTTGAGCTGTTCCGCGTTCTGCGAGTGCGAAAAGTTGCTTTTCCGCAGATTCAATTTGACTCGCGCCATCCATTTCACCGTCATTTTTCGCGGCACTTTGGACGATAACAGAACCAATTTGCATTAGCTCTCGACGGATAGCTAAGTCACGAATTAAGCGTGCATAGTCAACAATTTCGGGTCCAAAAGCACTCGAATCGAGAAGGGTGGTAAGGTATTGTGCCCCGCCTATATCGGCAAATATACCATCACTCTCAAAATGCTCCATTAAGGTCACACCGTCAGCGACGCGACCTTTCATAATCATGACTTGTGCTGTTTCGTAGATTCGTTGATTGGCGGGTGCGTAAAAATCACTGCCTTGCAAAAGATCGCCAACACGTTGGTAGGCATTATTGTCGTAAAGAATCGCCCCCAAAACAGCCATTTCAGCTGCTAGATTGTGTGGCTCGTCGACATTAATCCCTTTATCGCGCGATTTATCGGCAGAAGAGGGATGTGCAATTACATCTGCAAGCGGTGCATTGTCGGCCATGGATACTTCATCGGGTGTGTTGTCCCGAAAATCATCGGCTGAGTATTCTGGAATGTCATCTTGGGTCATGGCAGCGATATTAACCTTTATTGCAGCTAAGATCTTTACCTTATTTGTAAGGATTCACAAGTTTGCCAAACCTGTGGAAAACTAGTGAACGAATGAGAACATATCCTATGAAAATAGCACAAATTAGGCACAAAAAAAGGGAGCCAAATAGTATGGCTCCCTTAAATTTTGTAGAAATCGATAAAGACTTATAGTTCTTCGTCGATGTCACCGCGTTGAGCAGCTGCTTCGCGAGATGCACGAGCCATCTCTTGAGCTTGTGCGTCTGCTTCTGCACGGGATGCTTCAAGTGTTGCTTCGATAACGTTCTCACCAGCAACCTGACGTTCAGCTTCATCTTCTGAACGAGCAATGTTGACTGTGATCGTGATAACGACTTCAGCGTGAAGACGGATTTTGACTTCGTACAAACCAATTTTCTTAAATGGTTGGTTGATGTCTACTTGGTTACGCGCAATTTCGTGACCAAGTGTTTTTGCATGTTCCGAAATGTCACGTGCAGAAACAGAACCGTAAAGGAAGCCTGTGTCACTTGATTGACGGATCAATGTGTATGACGCGCCATCTAAGCTTTCACCAGCTAAACGCGCTTCTTCACGTTTGGCAGCGTTGCGAGCTTCGATGTGCTCACGCTCTGCTTCAAAACGCGCTTTGTTAGCAGCATTTGCTAAAAGAGCTTTGTTTTGTGGAAGCAAGAAGTTACGTGCGAATCCGTTTTTTACAGTTACAACATCACCGATGTCGCCAAGCTTTTCGATGCGCTCTAGGAGAATAATGTTCATAAATTTATCTCCCTTATTTCACTGCATATGGCAAAAGAGCCAAGTGACGCGCGCGTTTGATTGCTTGTGACAATTTACGCTGTTTCTTGTGACTTACTGCAGTAATACGTGCAGGAACGATTTTACCTTTTTCAGAGATGTAACGCTGAAGAAGCTTCACATCTTTATAGTCTAGTGCAGGAGCTGCATCGCCTGAAAATGGGCAAACCTTACGACGACGGCCAAATGGACGACGTGAAGGGATGTTTGAGATATTTAATTTTTGCTGGGCCATGATTAAGAATCCTCACGGTCACGACGTGGGCGACGTTCGCCGCGGTCACGATCACCACGATCACTACGCTCTGGTTTGTCACCACGATCTTTGCGAGACAAAACAGGTGATGGCTCTTCAGACAATTCCTCAACGCGGATTGTCAAGAAACGGATCACGTCTTCGTTGATGCGTAGGCGACGCTCAACTTCTTGGATTGCTGCAGCAGGTGCATCAATGTTTAGAAGCGAGTAGTGGCCCTTACGGGATTTGTTAATTGGGTAAGCAAGGTTGCGAAGACCCCAGTACTCAGTCTTTGCGACAGTACCTTCTTTTTCGACAACAATTGCTGTAATCTCTTCAACAAGTGTTTCTACTTGCTGCTGAGATACGTCTGGTCTAGCAATGACCACGTGTTCATAAAACGCCATAGATAATTCCCTTCTAACAATTGGCGGCGCTTAAAGGACGAAGGGCGACCTAAAAACGTCGGATCCCTGATGTCTTCAAAGGACGAAGACGGGACCGCCAATTTGGCGAAGCGCGCAAATAACCCATATTGCGTTGTAAAGCAAGTTTTTCTAGAAAATATGTAAATACAATGTGCGCCGGACATATCAATTAAAATAGGTGCTTGTGCGATTGCGTTCGGGCATTTACCAAAAGAAGAAAACAAATTCGGAGTGACACATTGAGCGGATACGCTTTTATCTTTCCAGGACAAGGCGCGCAAAGCGTTGGAATGGGCCAAGACCTCGCAAACACATTTCCTGCTGCTAAGGCAGTTTTTGATGAAGTTGATTCTGCATTAGGCGAAAACTTCTCAGACCTCATATGGAATGGTTCAGAAGAGCAATTGACTATGACGGCTAATACGCAGCCTGCTTTGATGGCTGTATCTATAGCTGTCATGCGTACATTGGAGAATGAGTTCAATGTTAAGCCGGCTGATGCAAAATTTGTAGCAGGGCATTCGTTAGGAGAATACTCCGCGCTTGCCGCCGTTGGTGCAATTAAGCTTGCCGATGCTGCCAAACTTCTACGTTTGCGTGGAGAGGCTATGCAGCAAGCAGTGGCTCCAGGAGAGGGAGCTATGGCAGCGCTTCTGGGAGCTGACCAAGAGCAAGCCGAGGCGTTAGTTGCAATTGGCCGTAAAGTTGGCGCGTGTGATATTGCGAATGATAATGCACCGGGGCAAATCGTTATTTCAGGCTCCAAAGCGGCAATTGATGCAGCTTGTGCTGCAGCAGGGGATGTTGGTATTAAAAAAGCTGTTCCACTTGCTGTTAGTGCGCCTTTCCACTGCTCTTTGATGCAGCCTGCACAAGAAAAAATGCAGATTGCTTTGGCTGAAACTAAAATTATCGCCCCAATGGCTCCTCTTGTTGCAAACGTGACTGCGCGTCCTACAGAAGACCCAGAAACTATTCGCAAGCAACTTGTTGAGCAGGTGACCGGACGTGTGCGGTGGCGCGAATCTGTGGAATGGATGGCTTCTGAAGATGGCGGGGCGCTTGACCTAACGGTAGAAGCTGGTGCAGGCAAGGTTTTAACGACAATGAATAAACGCATTGCGCGATCGCTAAAAGGTGTGGCTTTAAATTCGCCAGCAGACCTTGAAGCCTTCGCTAAATCGCTAGACGAAGTTTAAAGGAAGTATCCATGTTTGATTTAAGTGGAAAAACAGCGCTAGTGACGGGTGCGACAGGTGGAATCGGCGGACAGATCGCAAGAACACTTCATGCACAAGGTGCAACTGTCGTTTTATCTGGCACACGTCAAGAAAAGCTGGATGTGTTAGCGCAAGAGCTCGGTGAGCGTGCATATGCTGTTGCATGTAACCTTTCGGATGCTGAAGAGACATCTGCGCTTGTAGGTAAAGCTGAAGAGGTTCTGGGTGCGGGCTTGGACATTCTTGTCGCGAATGCGGGTATCACACGTGATGGCCTTCTTATGCGCATGAAAGACGAAGATTTTGAAACCGTCTTGAATGTGAATTTACAATCATATTTCCGCCTCGCAAAATCCTGTATGCGCGGCATGATGAAACGCCGTTCTGGACGAATCATCGGCATTACAAGTATTGTTGGTGTGACAGGAAATCCAGGACAAACAAACTATGCAGCTTCTAAGGCGGGAATGATTGGTTTTTCCAAATCGCTTGCTCAAGAAGTGGCGAGTCGAAATATCACTGTAAATTGTGTTGCGCCGGGTTTTATCGCCTCTCCAATGACGGATGAGCTCAATGAAGCGCAAAAAACACACATTTTAGCATCAATTCCTGCAGGTAAATTGGGTGAAGGGGCTGACATTGCAGCCGCAGTCGCCTATCTCGCCAGTAATGAAGCTGCGTACATGACAGGTCAAACCCTGCATGTGAATGGCGGAATGGCTATGCTTTAAAGCGGTTAATTTCGCATTTAAGTATGGTAAAAAAAAATATGGCGTGTTAACGCGCCATTCCACTAAGGCAAGACGGGGTCTCTCCGCGAAGCCGCTAACAAAGAAGAGGTTTAGCCATGGCTGACGTAATTGAACGCGTTAAGAAGATCGTGGTCGAGCGCCTGGAAGTAGACGCCGACAAAGTAGTAGAAGCAGCAACAT
>CAYGPD010000080.1:0-4013 GCA_964351655.1 uncultured Hyphomonadaceae bacterium
TATCGGCACCGTGGCCATAATATGTCCGCGTAGGTGCGAACTCACCGAATTTGTGACCAACCATATCTTCGGACACATTTACCGGTACGAATTTGTTACCGTTGTGAACCTGAAATGTCAGACCCACAAAGTTTGGTAATATTGTCGAACGACGAGACCAAGTCTTGATCGGCGTCGGACGTTGAGCTTCTGAAGCAACTTCTGCTTTTTTAAGCAAGTAGCCGTCTACAAAAGGACCCTTCCAAACGGAGCGTGGCATATCGTTATTCCTCCGCTATTTCTTGTTGCGACGACGAATGATCAAGCGATCAGTCGTTTTGTTATTACGAGTCTTAGGACCGCGTGTCTTCTTACCCCATGGTGTCACTGGGTGACGACCACCGGATGATTTACCCTCACCACCACCGTGTGGGTGGTCTACTGGGTTCATCACAACACCACGAACTGAAGGACGCTTACCAAGGTGACGCTTTCGGCCAGCCTTACCAAGGTTTTGGTTCATGTTGTCCGGGTTAGAAACAGCACCGATAGTCGCGATACATGTTTCTGGGATCAAGCGCAGCTCACCAGATGACAATTTCACCTGAGCATATCCATCTTGACGACCAACTAACTGAACATAAGTACCTGCTGCACGTGCAATCTGAGCACCCTTAAGCGGCTTCATTTCCACATTGTGGATAATTGTACCTACAGGGATATTCTTCAATGGCAATGCGTTACCAGGCTTCACATCAACCTTTTCACCAGCAATAAGAACATCACCAGGCGCTACACGCTGAGGTGCAATAATGTAAGTTTGCTCCCCGTCCGCATACGTAAGCAAAGCAATAAACGCAGACCGGTTAGGGTCATACTCTAAACGCTCTACAGTTGCTGGTATATCCCATTTGCGACGCTTAAAGTCGATAATGCGGTATAGTTTTTTAGCACCACCACCAATACGGCGTGCAGTGATACGACCAAGATTGTTACGTCCACCACTTCCAGACAGACCTTGAGTCAATTTCTTGACAGGACGACCTTTGTGCAGCCCAGAACGGTCAACAAGAACAAGCTGACGAAGACCAGGCGATCTTGGGTTGAATGTCTTAAGAGCCATTTTCTCCGCCCTCGCCTTACAAGCCGGTTGTTACATCGATGGACTGTCCGTCCTTCAAAGTAACAACTGCTTTTTTAATGTCGTTGCGGCGTCCAAGAACACCTTTGAAACGCTTTGTCTTACCCTTTTGAACAACTGTGTTCACAGAGATAACGTTTACTTTAAACAAAGCCTCAACCGCATCCTTAATCTCTGGCTTAGAAGCCTCGAGAGGTACACGGAAAACCACCTTATTTTGCTCTGACAAGATTGTAGACTTTTCCGTAATAATCGGAGCCACAACTTTGTCATAGTATATTGTTTTCACGTCAGCCATGACTTAGGCCTCCTTCGCACGTTTAGCGATGACTTGAGCCACGTAACGTTGATCGACTTTTGCACGAGGCGGTTTTCCAGAAACCATCTCTTTAGCCTGCTCATACCAACCTTCACGCTCCGCACGCGGACCATAACCGGCCTCGTCAAAAACCTTAGCAGCATCAGCAGCCGAGAGCTTAGCAACAGACGTCAAAGTTGCATAACCAGCTTTTGATAGCGCTTTGGCAGATTGAGCACCAATACCGTCAACCAGCACGATGTCATCCACAAAGTTTTCGCCAGAGAAGTCCATCACAGCAGCTTCACCATCAAAGCGCGCATGCACGCCTTCAAGAGCAGCCTTCGTTAGCACCAAAGTTTTGCGACGCATAACATCATACACATTCAACCCAGCCAAAGGCAGGACATCTATGTTTGGAATGTTACGAGCTGCTTTCGCGAAGTTATCATCCAGCGTTACGCCACCAATAACCAAAGCATTTTGCAGACCCAAAACTTCAAATTGAGCACGAAGTGTCTTTGTTTTAACTTCTGATACAGTAGCCTCATCCAAAATGATCAAAGAAGAATCTTTAACCTTCGCAGACAAAGCGTGCTTCAAAGCCAAAGCACGAAACTTTTTTGTCAGATCGTGGGCGTGAGAACGAACGCGAGGTCCGTGAGCTACACCACCACCAACAAAGATAGGAGCGTTGCGAGAACCATGACGCGCACCACCACCACCTTTTTGGCGACCAAAACGAGTCGTCGTTTTGTTCACCTCTGAGCGAGATTTAGTTTTGTGGTTACCAGTTTGACGTTTTGCCAACTGATAACGAACCATACGCTGAAGCACATCTGCGCGAATCTCTTCGATACCGAACACAGCATCATCAAGCTCAACACTACCAGCACTCTTAGCGTCTAGATTTACAACATCGAGTTTCATTAGGCTTCGCCTCCCTCAGCTGACACTTCAGCAGCTGCGGCAGCGACTTTCAAACCAGCCGGCGTTGGCACACCAGCAGGCGCAGCCTTCTTCACAGCATCACGAACTTCGACCCAACCGTTACGCGCACTAGGAACAGCACCCTTAACGAGAACCAAACCACGATCCGCATCAACACGAACAACTTCAAGGTTCTGAGTAGTAATCCGTACGTTACCGTACTGACCAGCCATCTTCTTACCTTTAAAAACCTTACCTGGATCTTGACATTGACCAGTAGAACCAAGCGCACGGTGAGAGATAGATACACCGTGAGATGCACGCAATCCACCAAAATTCCAACGCTTCATCGCACCAGCAAAACCCTTACCCTTGGAGACACCGGCAATATCAACCTTCTGCCCAGGAACAAAGTGCTCCGCAGAAAGCTCAGATCCAACATCAACCAACATAGCTTCCTCAACGCGAAACTCGCGGAGAATAGCCTTAGGCTCAACTTTCGCAGCCGCAAACTGACCGCGCATTGGCTTAGTCACATTTTTAGCTTTACGAGATCCAGCACCAAGCTGAAGCGCGACATAACCATCACGCTCTTTCGTACGCT
This sequence comes from uncultured Hyphomonadaceae bacterium, assembly GCA_964351655.1. Taxonomy (GTDB): domain Bacteria; phylum Pseudomonadota; class Alphaproteobacteria; order Caulobacterales; family Hyphomonadaceae; genus Hirschia. Next base: position 2,953 of record CAYGPD010000080.1, read on the forward strand.
GACCCACAACCTGACATCCATCAAGCTGAAGAACAGTCACAGGTATGTGAGCACCATCTTCAGAGAAGACACGTGTCATACCCAATTTCTTTGCAAGCAAACCCGTACGCATATCTAGCGGGCTCCCTCAAGTTTAATTTCAACAGCAACACCAGCTGATAGATCAAGCTTCATAAGCGCATCAACAGTTTGCGGAGTCGGGTCCACAATGTCCAATACACGCTTGTGAGTTCTAATCTCGAACTGCTCACGTGATTTCTTATTCACGTGTGGAGAACGGTTTACTGTGAACTTCTCGATACGAGTAGGCAATGGCACAGGACCACGCACATCAGCGCCTGTACGCTTAGCGGTCGACACGATTTCGCGAGCGGACTGATCCAGCGCGCGGTGGTCGAAGGCTTTGAGCCTAATACGAATGTTTTGTCGGTCCATGAGATCCGCCCGATAAACTGAAACGCGCCATAGACCAAGGAGAACCAATCCCCAAGGCAGGACGTCGCGTATAAAAATAATTGTTTCGTCTTATTCGCTTGCCGGTGTGTTTACATCTGCGCTCTCTAAAAGGCACTTCGCACGACCACCGTCGCAAGAGAAGGGCCTTATTAGTCTTCGACTCCCGAGTCGTCAACTGTTTGTTGGTCAGGAATCAAAGAAATATCAAAAGAATCGCAGATTCTTATAAAAATCAGATTTTTCATTACTTTTCCGGAACGCCCCAACTGACATCCAAACACAAAAAAAAGCCCGACCACTTGGGCCGGGCTTTCTTTATACTTCTAGCTTGCGCTAGCGATTCTAAGCTTAGTCAGTAATCGCAGCAACAACACCAGCACCAACAGTACGACCACCCTCACGGATAGCGAAGCGTAGCTTCTCTTCCATAGCGATCGGTTGGATAAGTGCAACGTTCATTTTAACGTTATCACCTGGCATAACCATTTCTGTACCCTCAGGAAGAGTCACAATACCTGTCACGTCAGTTGTACGGAAGTAGAACTGTGGGCGGTAGTTTGTGAAGAATGGAGTGTGACGTCCACCCTCTTCTTTAGTAAGAATGT
>CAYGPD010000081.1:0-3778 GCA_964351655.1 uncultured Hyphomonadaceae bacterium
CTTCCTCGATCTCCGCCTTCAAGACGTCGAAGAGGTTGTCGTTCTCGATGCCCTCGATCAAGCGCTCGGTGACGTCGTCCTGAAAAATTTCACCGAGAAAGAGTCCCGCGTACTTTCCTTGGAGTGGGTCGCGTAGGTGCTCAAACGCATAGCGCACGGACCGTTTGTCGACGGAACCTTTGCTCGCAGCCGACCGGTACGCGCTCAAGGCTTTGCCGATGTCGTTGGTGTCGGCGTGGGCGTGGGTGTAGGAGATGGTGCCGGAGATGGAGAGGGTGTGGAAGTCGAAGACGGCGTAGGAGTTGGTGTCGGTGTTGGGGCCGTCGAGGGATATTTAACGTAACGCGTTGCGTGAAATTCTGGGAGAACGCGCAAAGCTGGCCACTTCATTCCAGATACTTTTGCATCCGATAAAGGCTTTTTAACATCGCCATTCGCTTTGACTTCTCGTTCATTTTGAGCAGCACTAATGCAGCCACGCCACTCAACCGGAGCAAAGTCTGCTTTGATCTGTGAACTTGAGTAAGACCCTGAATAGGTCCAGGGTGCGGTAAGATATTTGGTGCGATTTTCGAAAGCGGCTTTGGGAATTTTACGGCTGCCGGCATCTGGAACAGTGGTTGTAGTTGCAGTGCCTGGGTTCCACGCATTGGGCTTTTCTGAATTTATATTTACAGCTGAAGCCCATGGGACCACTCCGATTTTCACTGAGTTTGGGATTGAGGCTTTATCGAACATTGTATCCACAAAGCCTTTAGCCGCATTGCGCATGATAGTCATGCGGCTGCCTTCAAACATAGAAGCGGAATTATCGAGGACAAGCATAATCTCAACGGATTCAGCGTTACCTGCTTTTACAGCAGATTTGTTTTGAATGGTTTGTTTGTGCATTCCAAAAAGGTTTCCGAAGATCAGATCTACTTCGGTCGATGTTTGGCCTAAAATTTCACCATCTTCACTAAATTGAAGGACGATGTTTGCTGTTTTGAAGTTTTTTGACGTCGCTTGGAGGTTCGCACGAAGATAATCCGACGCTACAATTTGAGCCTTAGCTTGCCGTTTGGATATGTCTTCATTGGTATCAAGCATATAGCCACGTGCAGCCGCCAATACTGCTGCATCCGTTGCGTCCTGCGTATGCGTTTTTGCGCCCTGTATGCGGCGAACATCGATGGTCAAACCGACAACAAGAACAAGTGCAAATATTGAAATTCCAATCATTGGAGCAACTGCGCCAGATGAGGATTTCAAAAATTGACGAGATTGTTTTGTCGTGTTGCTGACCATAGCGTGCATCTATTCCCATTGAGATATGTCAACAGGAATAGATAGATGCTAAAAGTTTAAATATAGTAGCTTAATTCATTAAGACTTCTGGTCTTGCTAAGCTTAACGTGTCGGCACCGGCGTTTCACCGCGATAGTCATAGAAGCCGCGGTTTGTTTTACGACCAAGCCAGCCTGCTTCTACATATTTTACGAGCAATGGACATGGACGGTATTTTGTGTCGGCTAGCCCGTCATGAAGCACTTGCATGATGGAGAGGCATGTATCCAAACCGATGAAGTCGGCGAGCATTAATGGACCCATAGGATGATTTGCGCCAAGCTTCATAGAAGTGTCGATTGAATCGACAGACCCAACACCTTCATACAAAGTGTAAACAGCTTCATTGATCATAGGCATTAGGATGCGGTTTACGATAAAGCCCGGGAAGTCTTCAGAGTTGGTGAGGGTTTTTTCAATTTTTCCAACGATGAAAGCAGCAGAGTCATATGTTTCTTGGCTAGTGGCAAGGCCGCGAATAATCTCAACAAGGTTCATCACAGGAACTGGATTCATAAAGTGAACACCAATGAAGCGGTCCGGACGGTCGGTTGCTGCTGCTAGACGTGTGATGGATATTGACGATGTGTTTGTTGCCAACATGGCTGTATCTTTAAGGTGGGGTGTAACATCTCTAAAGATCTGCGCTTTGATAGCTTCTTTTTCTGTCGCGGCTTCAATGACAATATCAGCTTCAGAGAGGCGTTCAATAGGAAGGCCAGGTTGGATACGTGCAAGCGCATCAAGCATGTCTTGTTCGGTAATGAGATTTTTTGAGACCTGACGTATCATATTCTTTTGAATAACATTGAGCGCAGCGTCTATCCGGTCTTGAGAGACATCATTTAGAAGGACATCAAAGCCAGCGAGAGCGCAAACGTGCGCAATACCGTTACCCATTTGTCCGGCACCGATAACGCCGATTGTTTGAATGTTGCTCATGCCCGTGCCTTTTTAAGTTTACCGAATGCCTTCTCTTACTATGAGTTAGTGGCAAGTGGAAAGTTTAGATATTTATACACATAATGGTATATCATTTGAGCGTTGGATGCAAAAATTATTCTATAGCCACCGCGTAGATTGCATACGCTAACATGCTATTTCTAAGATTGCAGAGTGTAAAATGACGCATACGTCCAAAAAATGAAAACTAGTTGGTGGACGACTATTATTTGACTTGATTTTCACGCGCGCGATGACCTGATTTTAGAACCCAATGGAACTCTTGCCTCTGATCTTCGTTGATTTTTCTGAAAGGAGATTGATCTCATGACAGATATTTATGAAGCGCTTGAAGCTGATCACAAAAACCATAGGGAGTTGCTGGAGGGATTGTCTCAAACGTCTGGAGATTCTTCTCAACGCAGAGAATTATGGGAACAATTTTACTATGACGTGAAGTCTCATGCAGCGGCAGAAGAAGAAATTTTTTATGCCAATCTGATGAGGACCGAGGATGGTCAGTCTAAAGCGCGTCACTCGGTTTCTGAGCACAAGGAAGTTGATGATGTGCTGGATGAACTAAATGAAATGGATATGGCGTCGAGCGGTTGGCTAAACCGTTTTAATACTATGCGCCATGACTACGAACATCATATTGACGAAGAGGAAGAAGAGATCTTTCCAGTCGGTAAACAAGAAATTCCAGCGCAGTTAGCACGTGAGCTAGCGCAGAAGTTCAAAGAGAGAAAGCGCAAAGAGCGTGACCTCGTTGATGAGAAGACAGAAGAAAAGCTGGTGGAATAGTTTAGGGTGTACCCCAACAAAAAGGCCCGCAACCTGAAGGTTGCGGGCCTTTTTTATATTGTTTTTAACCGCTTAAAGAGCAGCTGTTAGTTCTGGAAGAACGTTAAATAGATCTGCAACTAGGCCATAATCAGCGACTTGGAAAATAGGAGCTTCTTCATCTTTGTTAATTGCAACAATGATTTTTGAGTCTTTCATCCCTGCCAAGTGCTGGATGGCACCGGAGATACCCACAGCAACATAAAGTTCAGGAGCAACAACTTTACCTGTTTGACCAACTTGATAGTCGTTTGGAGCATAACCAGCATCAACTGCTGCGCGAGATGCACCCACCGCAGCGCCCAGTTTGTCAGCTAATGGGAAGATGAACTTCTGGAAGTCTTCTTCAGATCCAAGGGCGCGACCACCTGAGACAATACGTTTTGCCGATGTTAGCTCTGGACGGTCAGATACGGACAAGTCTTCTGACACAAAGCTTGATTTGAACGGACCAGCCGCTGCAGCAATCGTTTCCACAGAAGCGGAGCCTGTTTCACCGGCTGCTTCAAAAGCAGTTGTACGAACTGTTACAACTTTTTTTGCATCAGATGATTTAACAGTTTGAATGGCGTTACCTGCGTAGATTGGACGTTCGAAAGTCTCTGCATCTACTACGGCGGTGATGTCTGAAAGCTGCATAACGTCTAGTTTTGCTGCGATCCGAGGG
>CAYGPD010000082.1:0-2982 GCA_964351655.1 uncultured Hyphomonadaceae bacterium
GGATACCCACGATCTCGATCTCGTCGCCCACGTTGATCACGCCACGCTCCACACGGCCGGTCACAACTGTACCACGACCAGAGATCGAGAACACGTCCTCGATTGGCATTAGGAATGGCTGATCAATCGGACGCTCTGGCTCAGGGATGTAAGCATCCACAGCAGCCATAAGCTCAAGAACTTTATCTTTACCGATGTTGTCGTCACGACCTTCAACAGCAGCCAAAGCTGAACCAGCGATAATTGGAATATCATCACCAGGGAAGTCATAAGCTGAAAGAAGCTCACGGATTTCCATTTCAACAAGCTCTAGAAGCTCTTCATCATCCACTTGGTCAACTTTGTTCAAGAAAACAACAAGCGCTGGAACACCAACCTGACGCGCAAGCAAGATGTGCTCACGAGTTTGTGGCATTGGACCATCAGCAGCGTTCACAACAAGGATCGCACCATCCATCTGAGCCGCACCCGTGATCATGTTTTTCACGTAGTCGGCGTGTCCTGGACAGTCAACGTGAGCATAGTGACGGTTGTCTGTCTCGTACTCAACGTGTGATGTATTGATTGTAATACCACGCGCTTTTTCTTCTGGTGCGTTATCAATGTCCTCATAGGACATTTTTTTCGAACCGTTAGCTTCTGCAAGCGTCATAGTGATCGCAGCTGTTAGCGTAGTTTTACCGTGGTCCACGTGTCCAATCGTACCGATGTTCACGTGCGGTTTATTACGTTGAAACTTTTCCTTAGCCATCTTATTACTCCTTGGGACGACCTAATTCAACACGGCTTTCGCCGTACTTATCGATTAACCATTCAGTTTTTCAATGACTTCTTTAGATACAGCGTTAGGAACTGTATCATAATGGTCGAACTGCATGCTATACTGTGCCCGGCCCTGGGTCATAGACCGCAGCGTGTTCACGTAACCGAACATATTTGAAAGTGGTACCATAGCTGCCACAACAACAGCCACACCACGCACCTCTTGACCAGAAACTTGCCCACGACGTGAGTTCAAGTCACCGATCACTCCACCGACATATTCTTCCGGTGAAATTACTTCTACCTTCATCACAGGCTCAAGCAACTTAATTTGTGCTTTTCCTGCCGCCTCACGGAATGCTCCACGCGCAGCGATCTCAAACGCCAAAACCGAGGAGTCAACATCGTGATACTTACCTTCAAGCAGTGTTGCTTTAAAGTCGATCACAGGGAAACCAGCTAGAGGACCAGCCTCTTTAACGCTCTTAATCCCTTTTTCTACACCCGGAATGTATTCTTTAGGAACAGAACCACCAACGACTTTACTTTCGAAGATGAACCCTTCACCTGGCTCAAGCGGCTCAAAGACAATCTTAACTTCCGCGAACTGTCCTGTACCACCTGATTGCTTCTTGTGCGTATAAACAACTTCAGCTTCACGGCTAAGCGTCTCACGATAAGCAACCTGAGGCTGACCAATGTTCGCTTCAACACCAAATTCGCGCTTCATACGGTCAACAAGAATATCAAGGTGAAGCTCACCCATACCAGCCATAATTGTTTGACCTGACTCTTCATCTGTTTTTACACGGAATGAAGGGTCTTCTGCAGCCAATTTTTGAAGAGCAAGACCCATTTTTTCTTGGTCAGCTTTTGTTTTAGGCTCAACAGCAATCTCAATAACCGGCTCAGGGAATTCCATGCGCTCCAAAATAGCTGGGTGCGCTGGATCTGATATAGTATCCCCTGTTGTTGTGTCTTTAAGACCCGCAACAGCAACGATATCACCAGCAAATGCTTCTTCGATATCTTTACGGTCGTTAGAGTGCATTTCAAGCATACGACCAATACGCTCTTTTTTACCCTTAACGGTATTCAACAATGTAGTACCTTTAATCAGCTTACCTGAATAGATACGACAGAATGTCAAAGTACCCACAAATGGGTCGTTCATGATCTTAAATGCCAACATACCAAGCGGCTCATCATCACTTGCTTTACGTGACAACGGCTCTTCAGTCTTCGCATCGATACCGCGAATAGCAGGAATATCTAGCGGAGACGGCAAGTAATCAACGACAGCATCTAGAAGCGGTTGAACACCTTTATTCTTGAACGCAGTACCACAAAGAATCGGCACGAATTGGTTAGCGATACAACCCTTACGGATCAAAGCCATCAATTGAGCTTCATCCGGCTCATTACCCTCAAGATAAGCTTCCATCGCAGCTTCATCAGCCTCAACAGCGATTTCAACAAGCTTGTCGCGGTACTCTTTAGCTTTGTCAGCGAGATCAGCAGGAATTTCACCATACTCAAATTTCGCACCCAAGCTTTCTTCAAGCCAGATAACAGAACGCATCTTAACGATGTCGACCATACCTTTGTACTCACTTTCAGAACCGATTGGGATCTGAAGACACAAAGGAATCGCACCTAGACGATCCACAACCATTTCCACACAGCGGTAGAAGTCAGCACCAAGCTTATCCATCTTGTTGATGAAAATCATACGTGGAACTTGGTACTTATCAGCTTGACGCCAAACAGTTTCAGTTTGCGGCTCAACACCAGCATTCGCATCCAAACAACATACTGCACCATCAAGCACGCGCAAAGAACGCTCAACTTCGATTGTAAAGTCAACGTGTCCTGGAGTATCGATGATGTTTAGACGTTTTTCATTCCAAAAACATGTCGTCGCAGCAGACGTAATAGTAATACCACGCTCTTGCTCTTGCGCCATCCAGTCCATGGTGGCTGCACCATCGTGAACTTCACCGATTTTGTGCGACTTACCAGTGTAGTAAAGAATACGCTCAGTCGTCGTGGTTTTACCCGCGTCGATGTGCGCCATGATTCCGAAGTTACGATAGTCTTCGAGCTTATGCGTACGAGGCATGGCCTAGGTCACCCTGAATTTGGAGTGTTAAAATACTAAAACGAATTACCAGCGGTAGTGTGAGAACGCACGGTTGGCTTCAGCCATACGGTGAGTAT